>NZ_JBYTCJ010000006.1:73971-176175 GCF_058790155.1 Neobacillus sp. FW104-15D2 | reverse complement strand
AATATTTATACTCATGGGCAAAGACCCTGTAAGAAAGCATCGCTGACCCCTTTGATGAAATAGGTAGTAGACAAAGATACACTGCATCTAAAGTTCAAGTAAGCATGGAGAATATCCGTTGTATATGTAGAAACTTTTGGGTTTAAAGCTATTCACAGAGGAGGCATAATATGTCCTCCTCCAATGATAAAAGAAATTCTAACAGGTAACTTTTATAATAATTAGGATTAGTTTTTGTGGATTTTTAACAGTATTGTATTTGGACATTAGAAGCTCGGAGCAGTCGGTAATATTTATACTTTTGGGCATTGATCCTGCAGGAAAGCAAAACCGACCCCACTTCATTGGATAGGCAGGACGAAGGAATGTATGCGCATATGAATCATATGACGCTGTGAGAAATGGGAGGGTATGCCGCCATGAATATTGTGGGTCCAATGGGCGACCATATCATTCATAAAAACCCTTTTCTTGTAAATGGATAAGAGGAGGGTTTATTTGAGTATGCCCTCCTCCCCAAAAATAAATAATTCTTTACTGTCTTTCATAAAGTGTTCAAACAAAGTAATATGAAATACTAAGAAAAACAAAGAAAATAAGAGTAAAACCTTACTTTCATGAGGGAGTATAAAGTTTTACCTATTAAATTGTCTAGCTCCAGCGCCCAGCGCCTAGTGTCCATCCCACTTCTCCCTACGATAAGTCAACATCGAAATGCTTTGCATTTCGTGTATCCTTTATCTCAGTCGAAGTGGGCCCCAGTCCATACGTCGCTGAACGGGCGCTTGCGCTTTTCTTATAATTTAGTTTCCACATAGAGTAGTTCAGGCCGAGTGCAAAGGCCACCCAACCCAAATAAGGCATAAACATTAAACCGGCTGCACGATCCTTTTGGTAAAATTGAAAGGTGGTTAGTGTAATCGTCGTAAATAACAAGGCGATTTCGATAAATGCTGCTCCCCTCAGTCCCCATTTGAAAAATAAAAATGACCAGAGGAAATTCAGTCCAAGCTGGATACTGTACGGAATCAAAGCCTTCTTCGTTTCTGCATCCTTTTTAGATAAAATGCGGTAACTGGCAATTCCCATTAATGTATAGAGGCCAGTCCAAACAGTCGGAAAGACCCAGGATGGAGGAGCGAAAGACGGTTGTTCAAGGTCCTTATAAATCTCTTTTGCATTTCTGGTAGCGAAAATCCCGGCAAGCGTTCCACCTGCTACAGGTATGAGGACATTAGCGGCAAGCCTGCCCCATTGGATGCTGCCATTTACTTTTAGAAGATTCATGATATTGTGCACCTCAGTCATAAGCTATTTTACTTCGAATGCTGCACCTCTTATTCTTTTAAAGCCACGAATACAGCTAACATCCTCGACGAGTTTTAAAAGTGCCTGATCCTTTGCTTTTGCTTCAATCATAATATCCACATCCTGCTTTATCTCTTTAAGCCTCATCAGAAGAGGCCGGGCAAATTCCAAATCAACAAAGTCCGCATGTGAACGAAAAGTATTCTCCGCCTTGGGGGAGGAGAGATGGATTTTTGGAACGTAAGGACGTTCCTCCCATGTTTTGAAAACATCAGGCAAAAGTGACTCCCAATTCCCGCTGCCGGGATTAGCCATATGATGATGGTAATCAAATACGAAAGGAATGCCCTCCTGCTGGCAGGCTGCCAGGGTTTCTTCCATATTGTAGGTTTTGTCATCATTTTCAAGTGTCATGATTCCTTTAATATGCAATGGCAGCTGTTTCAAATTTTCATAAAAACGCTTGATGGATACTTCCTTGTCCCCATAGGCCCCACCGATATGAATGTTGATCACACTTTGCTTCTCAACTCCCATCGCTTCAAGCATTTGAAAATGATACTCCATATCAATCACGGCATTTTTTGTAATTTCGTCTTTAACTGAAGTAAATAAAGTGAATTGGTTTGGATGGAAGCTTACGCGGAGTCCGTGTCGTTTAACGAGGGAACCGATTTCCTCCCAAAGCGCTTTAAAAGGAGAGAGGAAATCCCAGCGAACCTCCGGATGCGTGGCCAGCGGGACAATGGAACTCGACATTCGATATACATCTATCTGATGGGCAATATTGTAGTAAAGCATTCTTCTGGTATTTTCGAGATTTTCTCTGGTGACAGAAAGCAATTTGTTCATGCGTTCTTCTTTATCGAGCTGCTTGTACCTAGTAAACGTAAGTGTTTTGGAAGGGGAAGCATTCCAAAGACTAATAGCAGTTGAAACATAACCAAAACGGATAATCATGCCAGCCCTCCTCTCGTTACACTGATATTATAAAAAAGCACTGTAAGCCTCATTGTTGATTTTTCCTTAATTTGATTGAAGCAAAAGCTTCGAGACTCCCGCGGAAAGCGAGCACCGGAAGCGGAAAGGCAAGATTAGCAAAGCCTATAAAAAAAGAGAAATGGATCCAGCCAGGCTTTCCTTTAAGGACCTGAAAAGATTTGGACGATTGAGCTCACTTAAAGTCAGGGACTTCGAGTCAAGAATATCCTGATGGATTACTTCCTTTACCCTTTCAATAAAATTAGAATCATGAATGATGCAATTGATTTCTTTGTTTAAAAAAATACTTCTTCTATCGAAGTTGGCGGTACCGATATCGCAAAAAGCATCATCTATAACAATTGTTTTGGCATGGTAGAATCCCTTTTTGTATTGAAAAATCTTAGCACCCAATTTTAAAAGCTGGCGAAAATACCGGTAGGATGCTTCTCGGACAAGTAAATGGTCAGTCTTCTGCGGAACCAATATAGTTATCGAAACACCTCGCCGTGCGGCATGAATAAGTTCATTAAAAACTTTGCGGCTTGGGATAAAATAAGGAGTTCCTATGAGGATTGTTTTTTCTGCTTTTTGAATATTTTTGATATAAAGGGTCTCCAGTGTGCCTGTTTCCGTTGGGATAAATTGATGGTGTATCTCGCCCCCTGAGGATTTTGGGAAGTACTCGGGATTTGATAAAAGGTTAATCCCTGCATTTTCCATCCATTCCTGCAAAAATTCTTCCTGAAGTGCCGGCACTGATTCCCCACTTATTTTTATATGGTAATCCCTCCATGGGCTAAGCTTTGGGTCCTCATCTATGTATTCTTTCCCGACATTAAAGCCTCCCAGGTAACCCGTTTCGCCATCAATAACCGTTATTTTTTTATGATTTCGAACCTGCGAGGAATAAAAAAGGTAAGGGAGGGACGGCTTATTGCAAAAGGAAAATTGCACTCCTGCTTTTCTGAGATCCTTGATCATTTCTTTTTTTACCATGAAGCTTCCCAGTCGATCGAGGAGGAGCCGGACTTCCACACCCTCACTGGCTTTCTTTTTTAAAATTGAAAAAAACTCCATGCTGATGCTGTCATTTTTCACAATGTAAAATAACACATGAATATGCTTTTTTGCATTTTTCAGCTCTCCGAGATAATCCCTGAACAGTTCTTTTCCATGAGGGAAGAGGTCCATTCGTCCTTTAAGAATGGGGTGTGCCTTTTGTTTTGCTAAGTTGTTTAAATGTTTTTTTCTGCCCAGCTTAAAGTCTGCAGTCAGCCAGGCAATTATTAATAAAATGAATCCTAAAATAAGTGTGGCGGCCATGTAAACCTCTCCTTGGGTAGTTAGCTTTGCTTTCTAGTATGTTTTCCTAAATGCCCTGCGGATATGAGCAGCCGGTTAAACACTAATTTTAAAAAGTTGTATCAAAAAGATTGACTGAATGCTCATTCATTATATAATGGATTTAAGTGTATGTTCTGAAAATTTTTAACTCAAGGATGCTCTACAAGGTTTTTAACTGTCGCGGCCGGGATATCTGAAACAAACTGGCAAGCAGGCATGCAAGAAACGGGATGGGCAGACACAATTTTTTTTAGGGAAGGGGCATTTATATGAATGGGCTTTTATGGATTAATTTAATTGCATTTCTTGCTGTAACCGCTTACGCAGTTAGCTTGTTTGTGTATGTAGTTAAAACAAGAATCCAGTACATCAGGCTTGGTAAAAAAGCTGAGTTTGATAATGACGTCAAAGCAAGGCTGGAGAAGATTTGGGTCAATGTATTTGGCCAGAAGAAGCTTTTAAAGGACAAGAAAAGCGGTGCGATTCATGTCATGTTTTTCTATGGATTTATTCTTGTCCAGTTTGGTGCTATTGATTTTATCTGGAAGGGATTAAAGCCAGGCTCACATCTGCCTCTTGGCCCTTTGTATCCGGCATTTACATTCTTCCAGGAAATTGTCACTCTGGTCATCCTGGTTGCGGTGGTATGGGCGTTTTACAGACGCTATGTTGAAAAGTTAGTCCGTTTAAAAAGAAATTTCAAGTCCGGATTAGTTCTTATATTTATCGGTGGCCTGATGCTGTCTGTTCTGCTTGGAAATGGAATGGGTATGATCTGGCATGGAGAAAGCGCTTCCCTATCAGAACCGGTTGCATCCGGTATTGCTGTAGGGCTTTCCTTTATTGGGAAAACAGCAGCAATTAGTATTTTTTATGTAGCATGGTGGATTCATTTGATTTTCTTATTATCTTTCCTTGTTTATGTCCCTCAATCAAAGCATGCCCACTTGATAGCAGGACCGGTTAATGTTTATTTCAGCCGCCTCAGCAGACCTGGCAAGCTGAAAAAGGTTGATTTTGAAGACGAATCTCAGGAATCATTTGGTGTAGGGAAAATTGAGGATTTCAATCAGCTTCAAATGATTGATTTTTATGCATGTGTAGAATGTGGACGCTGTACAAATATGTGCCCCGCTACCGGAACAGGAAAAATGCTTTCCCCAATGGATATTATCGTTAAGCTTCGCGACCATTTAACTAATTATGGAGCAGCTGTAACCTCTAAGCAGCCATGGGTTCCGACTTTTGCCTTTGCGAATACAAGAGGAAATCAGCTTGCTTTATCAGGTGCTGGAAAAGGTGCTGAAGAGGCCGCAGCAGCAGTTGAATACAGTCCGAACCTTATCGGAGATGTTATTACAGAAGAAGAGCTTTGGGCATGTACGACTTGCCGAAACTGTGAAGATCAATGTCCAGTAATGAACGAGCATGTTGATAAAATTATCGACCTTCGCCGTTATCTTGTTTTAACAGAAGGAAAGATGGACCCGGATGCCCAGCGCGCCATGACCAATATCGAGCGCCAGGGAAATCCATGGGGCTTAAACAGAAAGGAACGCGAAGACTGGCGCGAACTGCGCGATGATGTTGCTGTTCCAACTGTAAAGGAAATGAATAAAGCTGGCGAAGAGTTTGAATATCTTTTCTGGGTTGGCTCAATGGGTTCATATGATAATCGCAGCCAAAAAATAGCCCTTTCTTTTGCAAAGCTTTTAAACGAGGCAGGAGTGAAATTCGCCATCCTTGGCAACAAAGAGAAGAACTCTGGTGATACGCCTCGCCGTTTGGGTAATGAATTCCTCTTCCAGGAGCTTGCAACTAAGAATATTGAAGAGTTTGAGAAAAATGAGATTAAGAAAATCGTTACTATTGACCCGCATGCTTTCAATATTTTCAAAAATGAGTATCCAGATTTCGGCTTAACTGCTGAAGTATATCACCATACAGAAATACTTTATAAGCTGGTTAAGGAAGGAAAGCTTAAGCCGGCACATGCAGTCAATGAAACGATTACGTTCCATGATTCCTGCTATTTAGGAAGATACAATGATGTGTATGATCCGCCAAGGGAAATTCTAAAATCCATTCAGGGTGTCAAACTCGTTGAAATGGAAAGGAACCGTGAAACAGGAATGTGCTGTGGCGCAGGAGGCGGCTTAATGTGGATGGAGGAAGAAACGGGCCACCGCATCAATGTTGCCAGAACGGAACAGGCATTGGCTGTTAATCCGACCGTAATCAGTTCCGGATGTCCATACTGTTTGACGATGCTGTCTGATGGTACAAAGGCTAAAGAGGTGGAAGACCAAGTTAGCACCTATGATGTGGCTGAACTGCTGGAGAAGGCTGTATTTGGAGATGTAAAACAGCTTGTTTCCTAATAAAAAGTACCAAAAAGGCTGTGTTAAAGCAGATTGTTGATTTTCCACTATGGTGGTATGAGTAGAAGCGAGCACCGCTAGCGGAATCAACACTAAAGATGAACACGGTAACAAAAAACAAAACCTGTTTATAAGTAGCAGGGACTGAAGTTTGTGCTAATTCATAAAATTTTAGGGATTTTGTGTAAAGCATTTCGGTTCCTGCTATTTTTATTGTATGATATATTAAAACGCTTACATTTCCATTTTTTTCATAAAGTAGTGCTTGATTATCGAGCGAGCGTTCAGTCAATGGTGCTTGTCTGATAGAAAAATAGATTATAAGGAGAGGGTTGCATTGGGCAGAACGGTTATTTTAAGCGGAGTAAGGACTCCATTTGGAAAATTTGGCGGTGGGTTAAGCAGTTTTACTGCTTCTGAGCTTGGCGGTTTTGCGGTTAAGGAAGCAATCAATCGTGCAAATATACAGCCGGATGAAGTACAGGAAGTCATTCTTGGATGTGTACTTCAGGGAGGACAGGGACAGATCCCGTCCCGTCAGGCGGCACGGCACGCAGGCTTGCCATGGGAGGTAAAAACCGAAACAATTAACAAGGTTTGTGCTTCCGGAATGCGCAGTGTAACTCTGGCAGATCAGATTATTCGGGCAGGGGATGAAGAAGTCATTGTGGCGGGCGGTATGGAATCGATGAGCAATGCTCCGTACATTCTTCCGAAAGCCAGATGGGGCCTGCGAATGGGCGATTCATCTGTAAAGGATTTGATGGTCCATGACGGCTTAAGCTGCAGCTTTACAGGTGTTCATATGGGCACCTATGGGAATTCAACAGCAAAAGAGATGGAGCTTTCCCGTGAAGAACAGGATAAATGGGCGTTCCGCAGCCATGAACGGGCGATTGCTGCTATTGAGAGTGGAAAATTTGCTGAAGAAATTATTCCTGTTTCAATTCCACAGCGTAAGGGAGAGCCGGTCCTAGTTGAACATGATGAGTCACCGCGTAAGGATACTTCAAATGAAAAACTTGCCAGACTCGCTCCAGTATTTAATTCAGACGGAACCATTACAGCCGGAAATGCTCCAGGAGTAAATGACGGAGCAGGGGCACTAGTTTTGATGAGTGAAGAGCGTGCTGAGCGCGAAGGAAGAAAGGCAGAAGCCGTTATTCTCGCACATGCAGCCGTTGCTGTGGAGGCAAAGGATTTTCCCAGAACTCCAGGATTGGTTATTAATGAGCTTCTCAAAAAAGCAGGCCGTAAACTCGAAGAAATCGATTTGTTTGAAATTAATGAGGCGTTTGCAGCCGTAGTGCTGGCAAGCGGGAAAATTGCCAATGTGGACCCTGAAAAGGTAAATGTAAACGGCGGTGCGGTTGCCCTCGGACATCCAATCGGAGCAAGCGGGGCGCGCATTATTATTACCTTGATGCACGAATTAAAGCGGCGGGGCGGCGGTTTAGGCATTGCGGCGATCTGCAGCGGCGGCGGACAGGGCGATGCAATTTTGATTGAAGTACCAAAAGCATAGGAAAATCCAAAGGGCAATTGCCCGTTATGCAATATAGGGACAGAGGATAAACAAAGGCGGAGGGAAAGAAATGAAGGTTGAAAAAGTAATGGTTATAGGCGCCGGGCAAATGGGGTCAGGTATTGCCCAGGTTTGTGCTATGGCTGGCTATCAAGTCCTGCTTAATGATTTAAAACCAGAATATACAGATCGCGGGTTCGGAGTAATCAATAAAAATTTATCCCGCCAGGTGGAAAAAGGCAGGATGACGCAAGATCAAAAGGAAGAGATTTTAAACCGCCTGACAGCTTCAACTGATTTGCAGGATGCGAGTAATGTGGACCTGATTATTGAAGCTGCGTTAGAGAACATGGAAGTGAAAGCAAAAATCTTTGCCCAGCTGGATGAAATAGCCCCGGCTCATGCCATCCTGGCCAGCAATACTTCCTCGCTTCCCATAACGGAAATCGCAGCTGCCACCAAACGGCCAGAAAAGGTAATTGGAATGCACTTTATGAATCCTGTACCAGTGATGAAGCTTGTGGAGATTATTCGCGGGCTGGCTACATCTGATGAAGTGTATCAAACAATTGAGGATATGACGAAAACCCTTAGCAAGGTGCCAGTTGAAGTAAATGATTTCCCTGGATTCGTTTCAAATCGTGTACTTATGCCAATGATCAATGAAGCAATTTACACGCTTTATGAGGGGGTTGCTTCGAAGGAAGCCATAGATGAGGTAATGAAGCTGGGCATGAACCACCCGATGGGGCCGCTTACACTTGCTGATTTTATTGGGCTTGATACCTGCCTCTATATTATGGAAACCCTGCATGAAGGGTTTGGTGATGATAAATATCGTCCTTGCCCGCTATTAAGGAAGTATGTAAAAGCAGGCTGGCTTGGCAAAAAAACGGGTCGAGGATTTTATGTATATGAGTAAAGGAGCTTGAAGGACTGACTTCAAGGGGGAAAAGATATGGAACTGCGTTTTACAGAAGAACAGGAAATGATGAGAAAAATGGTTCGGGACTTTGCCAAGTCTGAGATTACCCCGTTCATAGAAAAAATGGAACAAGGGGAATTCCCGCGGCAAATTATAAAAAAAATGGGTGAACTAGGGCTGATGGGGATCCCTGTCCCTGAAAAGTATGGCGGCTCTGAAATGGACTTTATTTCTTATATTATTGCGATACATGAATTGTCCAAGGTAAGTGCCACAGTTGGGGTCATCCTTTCTGTCCATACATCGGTTGGAACCTATCCAATCCTTTACTTTGGTACGGATGAACAAAAAAATAAATACCTTCCGAAATTGGCTTCGGGAGAATATCTGGGAGCATTCTGCCTGACTGAGCAAAGCGCCGGTTCAGATGCTGGAAGCTTAAAAACGAGAGCTGTAAAAAAAGGCAATGAATATGTCCTTAATGGTTCAAAGGTGTTTATTACCAATGGCGGAGAAGCGGATGTGTATATTGTATTTGCATCCACAAATCCTGAGGCTGGAAGCAAGGGAGTTTCTGCATTTATCGTCGATAAAAACACACCGGGATTTGTCATTGGGAAAGACGAAAAGAAAATGGGCCTTCATGGTTCAAGAACGGTACAGCTTACCTTTGAAGATATGAGGGTCCCGGAAGGAAACCTTCTTGGCAAAGAAGGTGAAGGCTTTAAAATTGCTCTCGCCAATCTGGAGGTCGGAAGGATTGGCATAGCCACCCAGGCGCTGGGTATTGCGGAAGCTGCCCTGGAGGCTGCTGTTGATTATGCAAAAGAACGCCATCAATTTGGAAAGCCCATCGCAGCTCAGCAGGGATTAGGCTTTAAGCTTGCTGATATGGCCACTAGTGTCGAGGCAGCGAAACTATTAATCTATCGGGCCGCTGATTTAAGAGCTCAAGGCTTGAAATGCGGTTTTGAATCATCAATGGCAAAACTGTTTGCATCTAAAACAGCGGTAGAGGTTTCAACTGAAGCCATTCAGGTTTTTGGCGGATATGGATATACGGAAGACTATCCGGTTGAACGCTACTTCCGAGACGCTAAAATAACCGAGATCTACGAAGGTACAAGTGAAATCCAAAGAATCGTCATTAGTAAGCATCTGTAAGTTTTAGTGATTTGCAGGATAAGCAAAAGAGCTAAATGCAAAGGAGTAGTTTCACTCCAAAAAGTTTTAAACGGCAAAAGGCGCCGAAGAGGCTCCCATCCGTCCGCGGTAAGGGAGCACCAGAAACAACAAATCTAACAAACCAAAAAGTAAAAGAAGCAGTCAAACGAATCTGATAGGCACATAATTCTATTTCGAAAAATGTAGGGGGAAACAGACGTGAAATTTACATTATCAGAAGAGCATGAAATGATCCGGAAAATGGTCCGCGATTTTGCGAAAAACGAAGTGGCTCCAACAGCAGCTGAAAGAGATGAAGAAGAGCGATTTGACCGTGAAATCTTCGATAAAATGGCAGAGCTTGGTCTGACAGGTATTCCTTGGCCTGAGGAATACGGCGGCATCGGAAGCGATTATCTTGCATATTGCATTGCTGTAGAAGAGCTTTCAAGGGTTTGTGCTTCTACAGGTGTAACTTTATCTGCCCATACTTCTCTAGCTGGATGGCCGGTTTTTAAATTTGGTTCTGAGGAGCAAAAACAAAAATACCTTCGTCCGATGGCAGAAGGAAAAAAAATCGGGGCTTATGGCCTTACTGAGCCAGGCAGCGGATCGGATGCGGGCGGAATGCGGACAACTGCCCGTCTTGACGGGGATCATTATGTATTGAATGGCTCAAAAATTTTCATTACAAACGGCGGAGTAGCCGATATTTATGTTGTTTTTGCATTAACAGATCCTTCAAGTAAACAAAAGGGCACGACAGCATTTATTGTTGAAGCAGACTTCCCGGGCTTTTCTGTCGGCAAAAAGGAAAAGAAACTAGGCATTCGCTCATCGCCAACAACCGAAATTATTTTTGAAGACTGCCGAGTGCCGAAGGAAAACGTACTTGGTTCAGAAGGCGATGGCTTCAAAATCGCTATGATGACTCTTGATGGCGGCCGTAATGGCATTGCTGCCCAGGCTGTAGGAATTGCACAGGGAGCACTTGATGCAGCAGTTGATTATGCAAAGGAACGTGTCCAATTCGGAAAGCCCATTGCGTCTCAGCAGGGCATCGGCTTTAAACTGGCCGATATGGCAACTGCTGTGGAAGCTTCAAGACTGCTAACCTATCAGGCTGCATGGCTAGAGACTGAAGGCCATTCATATGGAAAGGCGTCTGCCATGGCGAAATTAATGGCTGGGGATACGGCAATGAAGGTAACCACTGAAGCAGTTCAGGTTTTCGGCGGATACGGATATACAAAAGATTATCCAGTGGAACGCTTTATGCGTGATGCGAAAATTACTCAAATCTATGAAGGAACACAGGAAATTCAACGCCTTGTCATTTCAAGAATGCTGACAAAATAATCCTCGATTATGAGCAGACAGCTGCAGGGTCCTGCCTCGGATAAAAAGGCTGCAAAAGCGGCAAGTGATGGTGGTGGAGAAACTGATATGAAAAAAAAGGAAGTCCAGGCTTCCGTAAAGGATGAGCGCTTGGTAATCAAGAGGCGTGACCAAATGATAAAAGGAGCGGTTACTCTTTTTAAACAAAAGGGATTCCACCGGACAACCACGAGAGAAATTGCTAAGGCATCCGGGTTCAGTATTGGCACCCTCTATGAATATATCAGAACCAAGGAAGATATTTTATATCTTGTCTGTGATAGCCTTTATGACCAGGTGCGCGACAGGCTTCAGAAGGACCTGGACCATAACCGGGGAACCCTCGAAAGCCTGAAGCTTGGCATTGATTATTATTTTAAGATTGTCGACGAAATGCAGGATGAGGTCCTTGTCATGTACCAGGAAGCGAAGTCGCTTACAAAGGACACGCTTCCTTATGTATTGAGAAAGGAAATTGAAATGGTGGCAATGTTTGAAAATCTGCTTTCGCGCTGTGTTCAAAACGGCGAGTTGGTTTTATCAGAGAAGCAGGTAAAAATGATTGCCCATAATATTTTTGTCCAAGGGCAAATGTGGGGATTCCGCCGCTGGGCGCTGCAGAAAGTCTATTCACTTGAAGAATATATCGAATTGCAAACAGAGCTACTTTTTAATGGGCTTCAAAAGTAGCCTTGAGAACAAACGGGTAAATAAAAAACGCAAGGGGGAGAAAATTTGAGTACAGTGGAGATTTATAAACCGAAGAATCATGTTCGGTTTGTTACAGCTTCAAGCTTATTTGATGGTCACGATGCCTCGATTAATATTATGAGAAGAATTCTTCAATCAAGCGGAGCAGAAGTCATTCACCTCGGACACAATCGTTCCGTCGAAGAGGTTGTGAATGCAGCTGTTCAGGAGGATGTCCAGGGGATTGCCATTTCCTCTTACCAGGGCGGGCATGTTGAATATTTTAAATACATGTACGATCTTTTAAAGGAAAAGGGCGCTGAACATATCCGTATTTATGGCGGCGGAGGCGGAGTTATTATTCCAAAGGAGATTAAAGAGCTGCATGACTACGGAATCGCAAGAATCTTTTCTCCCGAAGACGGTCGAACTCAAGGCCTGCAAGGAATGATTAATCTCATGCTTAAGGAATGTGATTATTCACCATCTGCACCCCAGGATGCGGAGCAATGGGAGAAGCTGCAGTCGGGGGATGTAAATACTGTTGCGAGACTAATAACCATTGCTGAGATTCAGGCTGACCTTGAAAAAGAAATGGCAGCAACGGCTGAAGAGGTAATTGAAAAAGTAAAAACACTTGTTCATTCCGTTCCAGTTGTGGGAATTACCGGTACGGGGGGAGCAGGAAAAAGCTCATTAACAGATGAACTGATCCGACGCTTTATCAATGAGCTTCCGGAAAAGAAAGTAGCTATTTTGTCAGTTGACCCTACAAAACAAAAAACAGGCGGGGCTCTTTTAGGGGACAGAATCCGCATGAATTCTATCTTCAATCCTCGTGTTTATATGCGAAGCCTTGCAACAAGGGGCTCTAAAAGTGAATTGTCGCTGGCGATAAAGGATGCAGTTTCTGTTGTTAAAGCAGCAGGCTTTGATCTGGTCATTGTAGAAACAAGTGGAATTGGCCAGGGGGATGCAGAAATTACAGAAATTTGTGATGTTGCTCTTTATGTCATGACAAGTGAGTTTGGCGCACCTTCACAGCTTGAAAAAATAGATATGATTGACTTTGCAGATTTGATTGTTATCAATAAATTTGAACGTAAAGGTTCCGAGGATGCAAAGCGCCAGGTTCAAAAACAATACCAGCGTAGCCATATGCTTTTTGAAAAGGAAATGGATCAAATGCCTGTGTATGGAACAATAGCGAGCCAATTTAATGATCCTGGGACAAATGCTCTGTTTGCAGCGTTGATCGAAACAATCAATGAAAAAGCGGGAACAGCGTGGACGACATCATTTAATAAAAAAGCCATTGTTGAAAAACAAAATATCATTATCCCTAACGACCGCCGCTACTATTTACGTGAGATTTCAGAAACGGTCCGCCGCTATCATCAGAAAGCTGAAGACCAGGCAAATATTGCCCGTAAGCTTTTCCAGCTGGAAGGTGCTATCCAGGCGGTAAAGGAGCGAGATGGCGGAGAAGAAATACTGTCATCACTTGAAAAAATAAAACAGGAAACAGAAGCTCAATTGACTCCAGAATCCAAAAAGGTACTTGAAGGCTGGGAGAAAACTAAATTGGCTTATTCTCAGGACCAATTGGTAACAAGAATTCGTGATAAGGAAATTATCACAGCCTTAAAATCTAAAAGCCTATCTGGCCTGGATATTCCAAAGGTAGCACTTCCTAAATACAAGGATTATGGTGAAATTCTTCGCTGGGTATATCGCGAAAACGTTCCTGGATACTTCCCATATACGGCAGGAGTGTTCCCGTTCAAGCGAGAAGGCGAGGATCCAAAACGCCAGTTTGCCGGAGAAGGCACACCTGAGAGAACAAACCGCCGCTTCCATTATTTATCTAAGGATGATCCGGCTAAACGTCTGAGTACAGCGTTTGACTCGGTAACGCTTTACGGTGAGGATCCCGACTATCGTCCAGACATCTACGGAAAAGTTGGAGAAAGCGGGGTAAGCGTCTGTTCCCTTGAAGATATGAAAAAGCTGTATGATGGCTTTGATTTATGCCATCCATCAACTTCGGTTTCCATGACGATAAACGGTCCTGCTCCAATTATTCTTGCTATGTTTATGAATACAGCAGTTGAGCAGCAGGCTGCAATAAAGGAAAAGGAGCTTGGCCGGAAACTGACTGAAGCAGAGTATGCCGAGGTTAAGGTTTATACGCTAAAAACCGTCCGTGGTACTGTTCAGGCTGATATTCTTAAAGAGGACCAAGGCCAAAACACCTGTATCTTCTCAACAGAATTTGCTTTAAGAATGATGGGCGATATTCAGCAATATTTTATTGACCATCAGGTACGAAATTATTACTCTGTTTCTATTTCTGGCTACCATATTGCAGAAGCAGGTGCTAACCCAATCTCGCAGCTGGCCTTTACACTCTCGAACGGATTTACGTATGTAGAGTATTATTTAAGCCGGGGTATGAATATTGATGATTTTGCGCCGAATCTTTCCTTCTTTTTCTCAAACGGCCTTGATCCTGAATATACGGTTATCGGCCGTGTAGCCCGACGGATCTGGGCAACTGTTATGAGAGACAAATACGGAGCAAATGAAAGAAGTCAAAAGTTAAAGTATCATATCCAAACATCGGGCCGCTCACTGCATGCCCAGGAAATTGATTTTAACGACATCCGGACAACATTGCAGGCATTAATGGCGCTGCAAGACAATTGCAATTCTTTGCACACAAATGCTTATGATGAGGCTATTACGACTCCAACAGAAGAATCTGTACGCAGAGCTATGGCCATTCAAATGATTATTACAAAAGAGCATGGCTTAACCAAAAATGAAAATCCACTCCAGGGGGCATTCATTATCGAAGAACTGACAGACTTAGTTGAAGAGGCTGTTCTTCAGGAATTTGAACGCCTAAACGATAGAGGAGGGGTATTGGGAGCAATGGAAACCCAATATCAGCGCGGAAAAATCCAGGATGAATCCATGTACTATGAAATGAAAAAGCATACCGGAGAGCTGCCGATCATTGGAGTTAACACTTACCTAAATCCTAATCCTCCGTCTGAAGAGCAAATGAATAATATGGAACTCGCCCGTGCAACAAAAGAAGAAAAAGAAATGCAAATTTCAAATTTAAGGGAGTTCCAGAATAAAAATAAAGACGACTCTCAACAGGCGCTTGCCCGTTTAAAAGAAACCGCGGTAAATGGGGGCAATATCTTTGCAGAACTCATGGAAACGGTTAATGTGGCAAGCCTTGGACAAATTACACAGGCTTTATATGAAGTCGGAGGACAGTACCGCCGGAATATGTAAAAAGAAAGTCGGAAGCCATACTGTAAAAATAGTTTAAAGGCCGTGGGCAAAGACTGCTTTGCCCAGGGCCTTTTATTAATTTTTGCTGAGAAAGTACTTAAGAAGTGGATTTTTTCCCTGCATAGTCATAGTATGGACTTATACATAAACTCAGTATCAGACAGGGTGCAAACGAATGAATATATATTTTATAATCTTGTTACTTTTAATTTTTGCCTGGCCTCTATATTATCTTTATCAGCTGCAGTTGGGTGCGGTTTCTTTTTTGCTCCTAGCTATTTTCTTTGCAGTTATTACCTATAAAGAGGTTAAAAAATACAAAAGTAATAAAAAATAGCGGGCAATGTTTGAAAAAATCAAGTAAAACTCAAGATAGAACTAGCATAAACGGCAGGAATTTGTTTATAATGAAGAATATGCCTTTAGGAGAATCCTTCCTAAATGACCGTCATTTATATATTTAATAGTGGCAAATAGAAAGGAAGTGCCCAAGTTGAGTCTGAAACAACTATACTCAAAAGAGCAGTTGAAGGAACTATCATTTGTGGAGATGGCTTTCCAGATTTTAAAAAATGGAAAACAGCCAATTGGCTTTAATGAGATGATTGAACAAATTAAACAAGCTTGTGGACTGACAAATGAAGAAGTCAGATCAAGAATTGCACAAATTTATACTGACTTAAATATAGATGGCCGTTTTCTGGCAATTGGCGATAACCGATGGGGACTTCGTACATGGTATCCAGTTGAACAATTTGAGGAAGAAATGGTTCCTGCTGCCAAGCCTAAGAAGAAAAAGGCTAAGAAGGTTGTCGACGAGGATGACATCGAAGATTATGAAGACATTGAGGAAGATTTGGAATATGATGACCTCGATGACTTTGCTGACGATGAAGATGATGCCGTCGATGATGACGATGAAGAAGAGGACGACCTATTTGAGGACATTGATGTAGTCGATGATGTGGAAGCAGTCGATGAAGACATTGATGAAGACATTATTGAGGATGAAGATGAGTTTGCACTCGATGATGATGACGATGAGGAAGAAGAGGAAGATGTCCTCGATAAAGAGAAAGATCTGTAATTGCTCTTGACTTTTTATTGAACGGCTTGTAGAATCGTTTTTGGGCTCCTTAAAAAAGGACGATTTAATTTTTAGCTAATAAGCGCTCCCTTACAATTAGTAAGCGGGGCGCTTTTTTATTTTGGGACCGGATTGTTTTTTAAGTATCCAAATTAAATCCGTTGATATGGACAACCGTATCATTTCATCACCCCAATTTCTGATACTATGCGGCAGATCCGCAGGAAAATATTTTTTTAAAACATTTACGAGATGTACAAACTGTATTTAAGGGGGAATTC
The DNA here is from genome assembly GCF_058790155.1 of Neobacillus sp. FW104-15D2. NCBI lineage: Bacteria > Bacillati > Bacillota > Bacilli > Caryophanales > Bacillaceae > Neobacillus > Neobacillus sp. FW104-15D2. The sequence continues at coordinate 159,797 of NZ_JBYTCJ010000006.1, read as the reverse complement.
AATTCATGACAAAGTATATTTTTGTGACGGGCGGCGTAGTTTCTTCGCTTGGAAAAGGTATTACTGCTGCTTCACTTGGCCGATTATTGAAGAACAGGGGCCTGAACGTTTTTATCCAAAAGTTTGACCCGTATATAAACGTAGATCCGGGAACTATGAGCCCATACCAGCACGGTGAAGTGTACGTAACAGGAGACGGAGCAGAAACGGACCTGGATTTGGGACATTATGAACGTTTTATTGACATTAATTTGACAAAAAACAGTAATGTAACGACTGGTAAAATTTACTCTACTGTTCTTAGAAAAGAGCGCCGGGGCGATTACCTTGGAGGCACGGTACAGGTTATTCCGCATATTACAAATGAGATTAAAGAACGAGTTTTCCGCGCAGGCAGCGAAACGAATGCTGATGTTGTTATCACGGAAATCGGCGGAACAGTTGGGGATATTGAATCCTTGCCATTCCTTGAGGCAATCCGCCAAATCAAAAGCGATATCGGCCGTGACAATGTTATGTACATCCACTGTACTTTGATACCATACCTCAAAGTAGCTGGTGAAATGAAAACAAAGCCAACCCAGCACAGTGTAAAAGAACTCCGCAGCCTTGGTATTCAGCCAAATATCATTGTGGTCAGAACTGAACTGCCAATGACACAAGATATGAAGGATAAAATTGCCCTTTTCTGTGATATTGACACAAAAGCGGTAATTGAAGCAGAGGATGCAGACACTCTTTATGCTGTTCCATTAGCACTTCAGGAACAAAACATGGACCAAATCGTTTGTGACCACCTTAAATTGGTTACAAAAGAAGCGGACATGTCTGACTGGACTGCATTATTGGAGAAGGTTCGCAATCTATCAAACAAAACAAAGATATCACTTGTAGGAAAATATGTAGAACTTCAGGACGCTTATTTATCTGTTGTTGAAGCTCTTCGCCATGCAGGCTATGCCTATGATGCGGATGTTGAAATCAATTGGGTAAATGCCAATGATGTTACAGCCGAAAACGTTGATGAACTTTTAGGCGATTCTGATGGTATCCTTGTACCCGGCGGATTTGGTGACCGTGGAATTGAAGGCAAGATTGAAGCCATCCGTTATGCTCGTGAAAATAAAAAGCCATTCCTAGGCATTTGCCTTGGCATGCAGCTGGCAACTGTGGAATATGCACGTAATGTTCTTGGATTTAAAGATGCAAACTCTGCAGAAATTAACCCTGAGACTCAGCATCCAATCATTGACCTTCTTCCTGAACAAAAGGATATTGAAGATTTGGGCGGTACGCTTCGCCTAGGCTTATATCCTTGTAAGGTGCAGGAAGGAACAAAAGCGTTCGAAGCATATGAAGATAAGGTTGTATATGAGCGCCATCGTCATCGTTATGAATTTAATAACCATTACCGCCAGGCAATGGAAGAGGCAGGATTTGTTTTCTCCGGGACAAGCCCTGATGGCAGATTAATCGAGATTATCGAGATAAAAGATCACCCTTGGTTTGTTGCTTCCCAATTCCATCCGGAATTTCTTTCTCGTCCAACTCGCCCGCAGCCGCTTTTCCGTGAATTTGTCGGAGCTGCTCTTAATAAATAAAGCGCAAGCGCCCGTTAAGCGACGTATGGACACTAGGCGCTGGAACTAGACAGTTTTAAAAGTCAAAAGTATACGTGTAAATTTTCAGGGAAAAAAGACCGGTACCTCATAAAGAGGCCGGTCTTTTTTTGACTAGAATTTTTATTTTCTCTTATTCATACTCCGCCAATATTTCTTCGATAGTAAATTTAAGGCCATAAAAGGCAAATAGAGCAGCCATAGAGGAAGGAAAGCCAAATCGGTTGCCTTCTTCGTCAGGCAAAAGCCCTTTATTTAGACCTAAATCAATATGGACATCCGCCGTTTCAGTTAAATCTGAACTGTCAGGATCACTTACAGCTGTTGAGACTGCAACAAAAGAGATTCCCTTTTCCTTTAAAGTAAGTCCGAGATTTACAGCATCCTCATCATTTGAAAATCTTGAAAAAATTAAAACTCGGTCTTCGGGCTCAAGTACCCCATCTCTGTAACTTTGGAAAAATGAAAGCTTCTCTGAACCTTCAAGAGCCTCATATGTTACTGCCTGCATTTCCCTGCTTCCAAATATATAAATAAATCCGTCTCCTGCTGGAGCCTGGGCAAGAAGTCTCCCGCCATCTTCAAAAGAGAATTCTTGTTTCTCCTGGATTCTTTTAAATAAACCCGCCAATTGGGTAGAAAACATTTTTAACATGTGGTGTACCTCCTTGTAAAAGTTCATATTGTTTCAAAGGTTAATTCTATCTCTTATTTTTCTTCAGTAGGGCTGACAGAGTTTCCGATTTTTCATATGCATGTATCAAATCAGTCGCGCATGCTTCACAAAAGACCTCACTATGTTAACGCTTATCCTCTCAGAAAAGTAGGTTTCGGTCACTAAGAACTCTTTTTGTTACCATTTTTTCTTCTAAATGAAAGTAGTTTAGGAAAGTGTTGCCACAGGAAATCAACTCAAGTGAGTCTACTTTTCTTATTATATTATTCGACTAAGAAAAAGTCGAAAACTGGCAGGAGTTTCAGCGTAGGAAATAGAATGTATCTAGTGGATAGAAATAATAGTAAAAATGTGGGGAAAATGATACGGGGAGAGGCTGAAATATGAGCGAAAAAATTTTGATCGTTGATGACCAGTTTGGAATCAGAATTTTACTGAATGAAGTGTTTCAAAAAGAAGGCTACAAAACTTTTCAGGCCGCAAATGGTCTGCAAGCACTTGATATCGTAAAAAAACATGCACCAGATCTAGTCTTGCTCGATATGAAAATTCCCGGAATGGACGGCATTGAGATTTTAAAAAGGATGAAGGTAATTGATCCTGATATCCGAGTAATCATTATGACGGCCTATGGAGAACTCGACATGATTCAGGAAGCTAAGGATTTGGGTGCTATTACCCATTTTGCAAAGCCGTTTGATATTGATGATATTCGGGCCGCTGTAAGAAATAATTTGGCTGCTAAATCTGATTCAAAGTAGTTTTTTCGACAGGAAATCGGGTATTAAAAAAGTGTGTACGCTTTCATTGTGACACTTTCTAAAACTCCACCTGATTAATGGCATTTCCTTAGTCTTTTTGATATGATACTAATGAACTTGCAGAGGCCGTCCATCTTTTTGGAAATATACATAAATATTCAGGTAATAGGAAATCCTTTACTTGGAATCTCTGTTCCTAAAAAGATGTCGACCTATATTAAGGAGGAATAAATATGCCTTTAGTTTCCATGACCGAAATGCTTCAAAAAGCCAAAGCAGAAGGCTATGCTGTTGGACAATTTAATTTAAATAACCTTGAGTTTACTCAGGCAATCCTACAAGCTGCACAAACAGAAAACTCTCCAGTAATTCTTGGAGTTTCTGAAGGCGCAGGACGTTATATGGGTGGCTTTAAAACTGTTGTTAAAATGGTTGAAGGTTTAATGGAAGATTATAAAGTAACTGTTCCTGTTGCCATTCACCTTGACCACGGTTCAAGCTTTGAAAAGTGTAAAGAAGCTATTGATGCAGGTTTTACATCTGTTATGATCGATGCTTCCCACCATCCATTTGAAGAAAACATTGAAATTACTTCTAAAGTAGTTGAGTATGCTCATTCAAAAGGTGTATCTGTTGAAGCTGAGCTTGGAACTGTCGGCGGACAGGAAGATGATGTTGTAGCTGAGGGCGTTATCTATGCGGATCCTAAAGAATGTGAAGAGCTTGTTAAACGTACTGGCATTGATTGCCTAGCTCCAGCACTAGGTTCTGTACACGGACCTTACAAAGGTGAGCCTAATCTTGGATTCAAAGAGATGGAAGAAATCGGTAATGCTATTGGTCTTCCTCTAGTATTACACGGAGGTACTGGAATCCCAACAAAGGATATCCAAAAGTCCGTTTCTCTTGGAACTGCTAAAATCAACGTTAACACTGAAAACCAAATTGCATCCGCTAAAGCCGTTCGCGAAGTTTTAGCGGCTAAACCAAATGAATATGATCCACGTAAATATTTGGGCCCAGCTCGTGACGCAATTAAAGAAACAGTTATCGGCAAAATGCGTGAGTTTGGTTCTGCCGGAAGAGCGTAAGAAACGCCAAAACATGAATATAGATAGTTCATGGGTGTTATGCAATATACTTTTACTTGAAACCGCCCCTTTCTAAAGTGGCGGTTTCACTTCTTTTTTAAAAGTAAGAAAATTTCGCTAAAAGTGGAAGCTGAAATTATAGCCGCATCCACCGCCATCCGCTTGTACGCATATTTCGACAAGTGCTAATGGGATTGGATACCATTTGACTGACAAAGGAAAGACGCATTCCTAAAAGACAGGAATTCCCGCTTGAATTCTTCATGTTTTTTAAAATAGGTCCTTGGATTCAAAAATTAAAGGAATAATAAAGTTTTTCTTTAAAAGATACATGAATTTTGTTTTTTCGTGTAAACTACTTAAATAGATACTGTCGAATTTTGGGGTTCTGTATTACCAAAATATGGTATGGCCATTTATTTAAGTAGCAGGCGTAGTCCTTCCTGTAGAACGAAACAAGTAAGCGCTGTCTCGTTTGAACGGGCTTGGGAATACGGTGGCAAATGGCATAGAAGGGAGTCGGAAATGGAAAAGCTTAAAATTGCAGGCGGTTATCCTCTTAAAGGAACTGTTAGAATCAGCGGAGCAAAAAATAGTGCGGTGGCGCTAATACCCGCGACAATATTGGCCGATTCGCCAGTAACAATAGAAGGATTGCCGGATATCTCTGATGTTGAAATTTTGAAGGACTTACTGGAGGAAATTGGAGGTACGGTCCGTTTATCTGAAAACGACATGACGGTAGACCCGTCGGCAATGATTTCTATGCCTCTTCCTAATGGTAAAGTAAAAAAACTCCGTGCTTCCTATTATTTAATGGGTGCTATGCTCGGACGTTTTAAAAAAGCCGTTATCGGGCTGCCGGGCGGATGTCACCTTGGACCAAGACCGATCGATCAGCATATTAAAGGTTTTGAGGCTCTCGGTGCAAGTATTACGAATGAGCAGGGAGCCATTTATCTCCGAGCAGATGAACTTCGCGGGGCAAGAATATATCTGGATGTTGTAAGTGTTGGAGCAACTATTAATATCATGCTCGCTGCGGTTCGGGCAAAAGGACGGACTATTATCGAAAATGCAGCGAAAGAGCCAGAGATCATTGATGTTGCAACGCTTTTGACAAACATGGGTGCAAAAATAAAAGGTGCCGGCACTGATGTAATCAGAATTGATGGCGTTGACAGCTTGCACGGCTGCCAGCATACCATCATTCCTGACCGGATTGAAGCTGGAACCTACATGATTTTGGGAGCAGCTGTTGGTGAAGGTGTATTAATTGATAATGTGATTCCTCATCACTTGGAGTCCCTAATTGCAAAATTACGTGAAATGGGAGTCCAGGTTGAGTCCGGAGATGACCAGGTCTTTATTGGCAAAGCACAGAATCTAAAGCCTGTTGATATTAAAACCCTTGTATATCCGGGATTTCCTACTGATCTTCAACAGCCGTTTACGGCTCTGCTTAACAAGGCATCTGGATCAAGCATGGTAACTGACACTATTTATAGTGCCCGTTTTAAACATATTGATGAATTAAGAAGAATGAATGCTAATATAAAAGTTGAGGGACGTTCCGCTATTGTTAATGGACCTGTTCAGCTTCAAGGAGCAAAGGTGAAGGCTAGCGACCTGAGAGCTGGGGCCGCTTTAGTTATTGCGGGCCTAATGTCTGAAGGCATTACTGAAGTCACCGGCGTCGAACATATCGACAGAGGCTACAGTAATCTTGTTGAGAAATTAAATGGGCTCGGAGCAACCATCTGGCGTGAAGCTCTTACAAAAGAAGAAGTAGAACAAATGAAAAACACATAAGAAAAGCGGAAGCTCAGGTTAAGCGTGGGATACGTATGAAGAAAGGCTAAAATCGCCATGTCCTGTGGCAACGTCTTTCTCACCTGCGTCCTTGAGGCCTTCTCTTTTCCTGAGTTAAAGGCAATACGAAGAGCAAAGCATCTGCCTGGAAAACTCCAGGAAATCACTTCTGGTGATTTTTATCTTGCAGCTTTGGGACAAGCTGAACAGTAGCTTCCTGGAGAATTCTATGGCCCAGGAGCGATGTAGACTGATCGTAAGGAGAAGTAGGATGAAAACTCGCTGGAGCTGGAGCTAGACAGTAAAAAGGTATTCACTAGTCCTGCGCTGAGCGGGACGCAAACAGCTTTAATAGAGGCAATGTAAGTGAGAGAATGGGGGACGAAAGCTATGGAGAGAAGTTTAACGATGGAGCTTGTCCGCGTAACGGAAGCTGCTGCGCTGGCATCTGCCCGCTGGATGGGCCGTGGTAAAAAAGATGAAGCAGACGATGCAGCGACATCAGCTATGCGGGATGTGTTTGATACGATCCCAATGAAGGGTACTGTTGTGATCGGTGAAGGTGAAATGGATGAGGCCCCAATGCTTTATATCGGGGAAAAGCTAGGAACCGGGTACGGTCCCCGTCTGGATGTAGCCGTTGATCCTTTGGAAGGAACTAATATCGTTGCATCCGGCGGATGGAATGCGCTGGCGGTTCTGGCTGTTGCAGATAATGGAAACCTTCTGCATGCACCTGATATGTATATGGAAAAGATTGCGGTTGGCCCTGAAGCTGTGGGCCAGGTAGATATTAATGCTTCTGTATTGGATAATTTAAAAGCGGTAGCCAAAGCAAAAAACAAGGATATTGAAGATGTCGTGGCAACCGTTCTAAATCGTTCCCGCCATGAGCATATTATTGCCCAGCTTCGCGAAGCAGGAGCTAGAATTAAACTGATTAATGACGGTGATGTGGCTGGAGCGATTAATACAGCTTTTGATCAAACAGGCGTAGATATTTTATTTGGATCTGGCGGTGCCCCGGAAGGCGTTTTGGCTGCCGTTGCACTGAAATGCCTGGGCGGTGAAATTTTAGGAAAGCTTCTTCCCCAAAATGATGCCGAAATCGAACGCTGCATTAAAATGGGTCTGGACGTAAACAAAGTACTTCGGATGGAGGACCTAGTCCGTGGGGATGACGCCATCTTTGCTGCTACAGGTGTAACGGACGGAGAACTGTTAAAAGGTGTGCAATTCAAAGGCTCCTATGGTTCAACCCATTCAATTGTTATGAGAGCGAAATCGGGAACAGTCCGTTTTATTGATGGACAGCATAGCTTGAAAAAGAAACCGAACCTTGTAATTAAATAATTTTTAAAAATGAAGCTCTGATGTTGATTAGGGATCCACGAGACATTCGTTTCTTTAAGGAACTGGCGACATTAGGATTTCAACCTGCTAACAGGCACTAACGCTTTTTAGCGATTTTGAATTCATACATAAATTCAAAAAGCGTAATCAAAACTAGGGCATCCGCAAAAGAGCCTAGTGAATGCCAAGTTTTTTCTAAGAAAATATACAATAAAGATAACAGAGCTGAAAATTAGGCAAACCCTTTCTCCCAGGGCCTTGACTGGTTCAGGAGAAAGGGCTTGTTTACCTTTTTCGACAATAGTTTCGCATTCTTGTTTTCATCCAATAATAAATATTAGTTGATTATTTTTTTATAAACAGGGTAAAATAGAAATTGTTTTATACTTCATAATTCTTTTCTTCTTTATACTTCAAAGCAATCGTAAATCAGACTTTCCCAATCCTCCAACGTTTACTTTTCTAAAAGAAGCTTAACTTTCATTCTTGAAGTCAATAACAGTTCATTCCCAAGAGGGGTTATTCTGTCTGTTGTCGGGGAAACGGAACAAAATTTTAAAGAGTGGTGTACAAATGGATATTACAATATCAAGTCTTGAAAATATGAAGCTGAAGGAACTGTACGAGCTTGCTCGTGAGTACAAGGTTTCTTACTACAGCAAATTAACGAAAAAGGAATTAATTTTTGCCATCCTAAAAAGCCGAGCCGAGCAACAAGGCTATTTTTTCATGGAAGGCGTGCTGGAAATCATTCAATCGGAAGGCTTTGGCTTCCTTCGCCCAATTAATTATTCACCAAGCTCGGAGGATATTTATATTTCTGCCTCCCAAATTCGCCGCTTTGACCTAAGGAATGGGGACAAAGTTTCGGGGAAGGTTCGTCCTCCTAAGGAAAACGAACGCTATTATGGTCTGCTGCAGGTCGAAGCCGTAAATGGTGACGATCCCGAATCTGCAAAGGAACGGGTCCATTTTCCTGCGTTAACAGCTTTATATCCAAACAGGCAAATGAAGCTTGAAACAACTCCTAAGCATTTATCAACAAGAATTATGGACGTTGTTGCTCCGGTCGGTTTTGGACAGAGGGGTCTTATTGTGGCTCCGCCAAAAGCAGGTAAAACCATGCTGCTTAAGGAAATTGCCAACAGCATTACGACCAACCATCCTGAAGCAGAACTTATCGTGCTGCTGATTGATGAAAGGCCGGAGGAGGTTACGGACATTGAACGTTCCGTAGCCGGAGATGTTGTTAGCTCGACGTTTGATGAGGTTCCTGAAAACCATATTAAAGTAGCGGAGCTAGTTCTTGACCGTGCGATGCGTCTGGTAGAACATAAACGCGATGTTGTTATATTGATGGACAGTATTACTCGTCTTGCACGTGCTTATAACCTGGTTATCCCTCCAAGTGGAAGGACTCTTTCAGGGGGTATAGATCCTGCTGCCTTTCACCGTCCAAAGCGTTTCTTTGGTGCGGCGAGAAATATTGAAGAAGGCGGCAGTCTGACAATCCTGGCAACAGCTCTTGTAGATACTGGATCCAGGATGGATGATGTTATTTATGAGGAATTTAAAGGGACAGGAAACATGGAGCTTCACCTTGACCGCTCTCTTGCTGAACGCAGAATCTTCCCGGCGCTTGATATTCGCCGCTCAGGTACACGTAAAGAGGAGCTGCTTATTCCTAAAGACCATCTCGACAAACTGTGGGCAATACGTAAGTCAATGTCTGATAGCCCGGATTTTGCTGAACGCTTCCTAAAAAAATTAAGGCAGACAAAATCAAATGAAGAGTTTTTTGCTATTCTTGGTGAAGAAATGAAGGGCAGCCGTTCTACAGCCCGTCAATAGGAATAGTAAATAAATTCCAGATTTTTATGCTTAGTCACTTGTTGCAAAAACTAGGATCCCTTGCTATAATGATCATAGTGTGTTTTTAGCTTATTAATGTTTGTTAAAAAGACAAGCATTAATTTATAACTCTGTTTCAGAATGACTCAGGGCAGAAGGAGATGAAAAGAATGAAAACAGGTATTCATCCAAATTATAAAACAATTACGGTGTCTTGCGCTTGCGGTAACACTTTTGAAACTGGATCCGTTAAAAACGAGATTCGTGTAGAAACTTGTTCCGAGTGTCACCCGTTCTATACTGGTCGCCAAAAATTTGCTGAAGCTGGCGGACGTGTTGACCGCTTCAACAAGAAATACGGCCTTAAATCTCAACTACAAGAACAAGAATAACTGGTCAAAACAGGCAAGAATCTTCATCGCTTGCCTGTTTTTTACTTTTAAAGGGTTTCCAGCATAATCGTCTTGGATAAATATTAAAGGTTACATATATTTTTTTTGTCAAAAATAGAACATAAGTGGTGTTAGCAAGGAAGGAGAGGCCTGTTTTATGTATGTGATGAAACAAAGCGGATGGATTGAGGTTATTTGTGGCAGCATGTTTTCAGGTAAATCGGAGGAATTAATCCGAAGAGTTCGACGTGCACAATTTGCCAAACAAAAAATTGCTGTTTTTAAACCGAAAATTGATAATCGCTATAGTGAGGAATCAGTTGTTTCCCATAATGGCTCTTCTTTTATTGCCAAGCCTCTTGCCCAATCTACTGAGATTCTAGATCATATTGATGCTGAAGTGGATTTAATTGCAATTGATGAGGTTCAATTTTTCGATGATGAAATTGTTCGTATAGTCCAGCAGCTTGCTGACAGCGGCTATCGCGTTATTTGTGCAGGTTTAGACCAGGATTTCCGGGGAGAGCCTTTTGGGAAAATGCCTGCTCTTATGGCTGTTGCTGAATTGGTAACAAAGCTGCAGGCTGTGTGCTCCGTTTGTGGTTCACCTGCAAGCAGAACGCAGCGTCTGATTAACGGAAGCCCGGCTTCCTACCACGACCCTGTTATCTTGGTTGGAGCATCAGAAGCCTATGAGCCACGCTGCCGTCATCACCATGAGGTACCTAAAACATCAAGCCGCATGCTTGAAGCAGAAGTCCTTAATAAATAATCTAAAACCGCAGCGGACAAGCTGCGGTTTTTTAATGTCCATGTATGTGGAAAAAATTTTCTGAAACACCTTTAGGAAATAGGGGAACGATAGTATTAGAGGTGGTACAGATGAAAAAATTAATGATTTTAACCATAATGGCCGTTCTTTATTTAGCTGGCTGTAATAATAATGCTAATGACAAAGCAAGCTATGATTTAAGGAAGGATAAGACTAATCCTCAATTTATGTCCAATCGGAATGATGGCAGGCAGCGAATGGGCGACCAGAATCCCAATTTCCTCAACCTGGAGGGTACAACAGAAAGAAGTGAAGTTAGCCCCAACGGTGGACCGGATGTTGATAAGGCAAGGCAAACAGTTGCCGCAACCAAAGAATTTAAGCCAGGTTCTGTCTGGATCAACGGAGACAGAATGTGGGTAACAGTTTATAAAAAGGGAGTTCTTTCTGATCAGGAAAGAATGGATGCACAAGCCCGCATTCACCGAAAGCTGACTAAAGCTTTACCCCGATATAATATAGAAGTGAGAGTTCGGGAAGACAGAAGATAACATGCTCCTATTACAGGGCATGTTTTTTATTTTCCTCTCCTTTAATTGGTTTTGACGCTTTGTATCCCCTATACTATAATTAAAATGGTATGGACTAAAAACTGAGGTGAGTAACTGTGTTCGATCGTCTTCAAGCAGTTGAAGATCGTTATGAAAAGCTGAATGAGCTTTTGAGCGATCCGGAAATTATAAATGATACTAAGAAACTTCGTGAATATTCGAAGGAACAATCTAATATACAAGATACTGTTATGGCTTATCGCGAGTATAAAGAAGCGAAACAACAATTTCAGGACGCTAAGGCTATGCTAGAGGAAAAGCTTGATGCTGAAATGCGCGAAATGGTAAAAGAAGAGGTCAATGAATTAGAAGGACAAATTGAGGAATTGGAAAGCCGTTTGAAGATTCTTCTTATCCCTAAAGACCCTAATGATGATAAAAACGTTATCTTTGAAATCAGAGGAGCAGCTGGCGGTGACGAAGCGGCCCTTTTTGCCGGAGATCTTTACCGGATGTACAGCCGTTTTGCTGAAGCTCAAGGCTGGAAAACAGAAGTTATTGACACCAACCCAACTGGTCTTGGCGGATTTAAAGAAATTATTTTTATGATCAATGGGCAGGGAGCCTATTCAAAGCTTAAATTTGAAAACGGAGCCCATCGTGTTCAGCGTGTGCCTGAAACTGAATCAGGCGGACGAATCCATACTTCGACTGCTACAGTAGCATGCCTGCCGGAAGCAGAGGAAGTAGAAGTAGAAATCCACGATAAAGATATTAGATTTGATGCTTTTGCATCAAGTGGCGCTGGCGGACAAAGTGTTAATACAACGATGTCAGCTGTTCGTTTAACTCATATTCCTACCGGTATCGTCGTTTCCTGTCAGGATGAAAAATCCCAGCATAAAAACAAGGATAAGGCCATGAAGGTATTGCGTGCACGTGTCTATGACAAGTTTTTGCAGGAGGCACAAGCGGAATATGATCAGGTTCGTAAATCTGCGGTAGGAACAGGGGACCGCTCTGAGCGGATTCGTACTTACAACTTCCCGCAAAATCGTGTGACCGACCACCGCATCGGGTTAACCATCCAAAAGCTTGACCAGATCCTTGAAGGAAAGCTTGATGAAATTGTTGATGCTCTAATTGTTGCTGACCAATCTCAGCGTCTTGAGGATGCATCGAATGTCTAAAAAAGTGTTTGAAGCCCTCAAATGGGCTTCTTCTTTTTTAAAAAGTGCCAATCGCGATGAAAATGCGGGAGAATTGCTGCTGAGGCACTTATCGGGTATGACAAGGTCTCAGCTTTTTGCCGAACTGCGTTCAGAACTTTCGGGTGATATCTATGAAAAGTTTGAGCTGGCAGTAATGGAACATGTAAATGGAATGCCAGTCCAATATATTATTGGAGAAGAAGATTTTTACGGACGTTCTTTCAAGGTCAGTGAGGCGGTGCTCATTCCCAGGCCTGAAACGGAGGAACTAGTCCAGGAAGCTTTGCGAAGAGTTGAAATAAGACTTGGAGGCGGCACCGGCAGGCGAATGGTGGATGTCGGGACCGGAAGCGGTGCAATTGCGGTTACCATGAAGCTGGAATGTCCTGAGTTGAACGTCTCTGCCTCAGATATTGCAGATGATTCTTTAGGCGTGGCCAAAAATAATGCTGACCGGCTTGGCGCTGACGTGCAGTTTGTCCAGGGAGATTTGCTTATTCCTTTTATTGAGGAAGGCGAGTCCTTTGATTTAGTACTATCAAACCCTCCTTATATCCCTGTCAGTGATATGGCGGGCATGTCTGAGGTCGTCACAGAACATGAACCGCACCGTGCTTTATTTGCCGGGGAGGACGGGCTTGATTTTTACAGAAGGTTCATGAAAGAACTTCCGTTGGTATTAAATTCCCGGGCTTTAGTCGGTTTTGAAATAGGTGCCGGACAGGGGCCATTGGTTAAAGAACTGCTTGAAAAAACATTCCCATCAGCGAATGTCGACATTCTATATGATATTAACGGCAAGGATCGAATGGTATTTGCCGAAAGAGGATTTTGATTTAAAGCCCCGGAAATATCGGGGCTTTTTCGCATTAGGAGAGCAAAACGAATCAATCGCACACTAAAATTCATGGATAGAACTCCTAATTACTATCTAAGGGGTCAACAACCTTTAAAAATGCCAAAAGCCAGGCCGAAGCCTGGCTTTTTTTAATGAAAATCAACGAAAGATGGAATAGGGCCCTATATTTTTGACCCACAGTTTGACCCCGTGCCCATTTGGGTTTGCCATCAATAGATCTCCATTGGAAGTTAAGTCGCTTTTTCTAATCCAGGTTATCTTTTTTGCAACAGGAACGTATTGAGGCTGATAATCGCCTTTTCCCATTGGAGGAGATGTGATTTTTATTTGCTTTTGCCCTGATAAATCCAAAGCATATAAGGAAGGTTCCGGGCGTTTGGAAGGATCGTTTGACCATTCGCTCTCTTTTACCCTTGAGACAATTACCTGTGAATCGTTAACCCAGGTAAAACCCAATTCAGCAAACTCGGGAGGAGTGAGAGTCAAGGTTTGATATGCGGGGAGCTCAGTCACCTTCATTTTTTTATTTGTAAAACCAAATACGTCCTTCCTCCTCCAGCAATATATCCTAAAAGGTTCTTATTATCGGCCCACTGAGGTCTGTCTAAATGTAAAATGATTTCATCTATTGGCTGAAATTCTTTTCCGTTTGCCGAGATGACGCAAAGCATGTTGCTGTCCATGGACCAGGACGCTGTAGGCGATAAAATAAAGGAAATCCACTGATGATCTGGTGAATAAGCAAACGAATCTGCATTGATTGACAGGATGTTTATTTTACCTTTTGTTATTTCTTTTGGAATGGTAAAAAACTCTTTCACATTTTTTGATAAATTGGTGATATTCTTATATCCTTCAGCAATGGAGATGGTATATAGAACCGGATTACTCCAGCCAAGGGGGGTGAGGGAAGCACTCGAAGAGGCAATAAAGCCTTTCCCATCGGGCTGCCATTCATAGTCACTCACACCTAAGGCAATATTATAGAATGTTTTTAAGTCAGAAACATTTAAAACACCGTCGCTTTGAAAAGCTATGATATTTTCCTTGGGAGACCACTTTGGATTTTGTGCATTATAAAAAACCTTTTGATGCTTATTAGTATTAAAGTCATAAACCCATAACTCATATTGTGGTACCGTATCCAATCCCTTAGTTTCTTTTTGATAAAGGAGCATATTCCCATCATGAGACCATTGAGGAGGAACAGGGTATTTGGATTTTTGTTTCGATAGTTTTATCTCTTTATTGTCTGCTTTAATCCATAAATACCCATCCCTGACAAAGGCAACTTTTATGGAAGGACTGCTTTGTTCAGCTTGGCTGGTAATGGGAAAAATAAAAATAAGACTAAAAATGATAATAAACAATTTCCTCATTAAATCACCTCGCTATATTATTTTCTTTTAAAAGAGATTTTATAAATCCAAATTCATTTTTCTTATTTTCATAGTTTAAGAACCTGGCATTTTGTCCACAATGGGTTAGTGAAGGGACGGTGCGAGAGATGAGAAGCAGAACGATGGTTTGGGCATATTTATTAATTTTATCAATTGGAACTATATTGAGTTTATATATACCGAAAAATGAAGCAGTACAAGCGAAGGAAGAAGTTGTAATACCTGGTGAAGCGATCAGGCTTAGAATTCTGGCTAATAGTGATATGGAATCGGACCAGGCTTTAAAGCGCCTGGTAAGAGATAAAGTAAATGAAAATATTACCCTTTGGGTGAAGGATCTTACTTCAATAGATGAGGCAAGAACGCTGATTCGTTCAAAACTTCCAGAAATCCAGAAGATCGCTGAGAAAGTTGTGGAAGAACAGAAATCAAAGCAAAGCGTAAAAGTTAATTTTGGAAAGGTTCAATTTCCTACGAAGCTTTACGGTGAGTTTTTATATCCAGCGGGTGAATATGAAGCCATTTTGATAACACTTGGTGAAGGTAAAGGAGCGAACTGGTGGTGTGTACTGTATCCGCCGCTATGCTTCCTTGATTTTTCAAGCGGAACAGCAGTCAGCGCAGGATTTTCAGATAAAAAGTCTGATACTGATAAAGAATCAAAAGTAAATGAAGAGACAAAACAAGAAATGGAAGTAAAAGAAGAACCAAAACAAGAAACTGAATTAAATGAAGAACTAAAACACGAAACCGAGGTAAAGGAAGAAACAGATAAACCGGAAATCCAACAATCAGTTACCAAAGCAAAAACAATAGAAAGAGCCGAGCCGGTAAAAATAGAGAGCAAGGAAGAAGCCTCGACTGAAAAAACAATAGAACCAAATGCTAATGTAGAAGAGGTAAAACATTACAGTTCAGAAGATGAAGAACTACAGGGAGTAAAGAAGGCTTCAGTCTATACAGCTGAAGATGAAAAACCGGTCGAAGTGAAATTTTTTGTAGTAGAACTATGGGAAAGAATATTTAATTAAGAGAGTTGGCAGAATGCCAGCTCTTTTTCTGTCAATAAAGAGCCAAAAGTACCCTTTTCTATTACAAAGAAATTAAAAGTTGAGAAGTGTCTACCATTTATTTTACAGCTGATGGACAAGTCCATTACAAATTCCTTACATTGGTTTTTTTTATAATCAACGGGATATATAAAGGGTGTAACGTCAAAAATCTTCTAAAGGAGTGGATCTTAAATGGCTAAAAAGGATAATAACAACGATAAGATGTCTCGTGAGGAAAGAGGACGTAAGGGCGGCGAAGCAACGAGCCGCAATCATGACCGTGAGTTCTATCAGGAAATCGGCCGGAAAGGCGGAGAATCCACTGCTGAGAACCACGACAAGGATTTCTATCAGGAAATTGGCCGTAAAGGCGGAGAAACGACAGCTGAAACTCATGACAAGGAATTCTATCAGGAGATTGGCCGTAAAGGCGGAGAATCCACGGCTGAAAACCATGACAAGGAATTCTATCAGGAAATCGGCCGTAAAGGTGGAGAATCCACTGCTGAGAACCACGACAAGGAATTCTATCAGGAAATCGGCCGTAAAGGCGGCGAAGCAACACGTGATAAGCATGGCGATGATTTCTACGAGGAAATCGGTGAAAAAGGCGGAGAATCCAGAAATAGAAAAAAAGACTAATATAGTCGCTTGAATAAGAGAAAGATCTTCCCAAAGCCAGGGCAGCGAATCGTTGCTCTGGTTTTTTATATTTCAGAAATGAAATGGTTCTTTCTGCCGGTTTTCCAGGTTCTACTTCTATCAAAAGTGCATATCAATGGTAGTAGAAAACTAAAACCGGGGTGAAAAAAATGCAGGCAGTTATTCGTTGTGCGGAGAAAATGGACTTTAATAGAATAGTAGACTTTTTGGAAACAGCTGGTTTGGGAACAGAAGGGATTTCACCAGAAAGTCTGCCCTACTTTCTGTTAATGGAAGATAGCATGGGGGAAATTAAAGGAATGATGGGTCTTGAGTCTTTTGGGGAATCAGGACTGTTACGGTCGCTAGTGATTACTCCGGATATGGGGGAGAATGATCTTATCTATCTTTTTAAAGAAGTGATGCTCCTCGCAAAAAAAAGAAGGATATTTCACCTGTTTCTTGCCACGAATAAGAGGGGTGCACTAGATTTTTTTCATGTACTAGGCTTCCGGGAAACAGAATGGGGGAACCTTCCAGAAGAATTAATTAACTCTCCACATATTAAACACATTTTGAATGTGGATAACTCAATATTTTTGAAATTTTCTTTTTAATTGTGGATATATCCACAAAGTTATCCACTGTTATGAACACTTTATCCACATTTTGTGGATAAAACTTGTATTTACCATCACCATCTTTTATACTTTCAAACGTACTTATTAATAAAAGTGCCCGATTATAAGGGTTGAAAATATATTTTACGTTTGGAAAAAAGGTGGACTTTAGATGAAAACAATTCTTTTGTCAGTGGATAAGTCTGTGGATAATCTAACAGACAATCCACAGGTTGAAATGGCAGCTTCATTGTTAACGAAAAATGAAGTAGTTGCCATCCCGACTGAAACGGTTTATGGACTCGGAGGAAATGCTGAAAATGATGAAGCTGTCCAAAAAATATTTAGTGCCAAAGGCAGGCCATCAGACAATCCTCTCATTATTCATATCGCAGATAAATCACAGTTAAATGGATTTGTGGAGGAAGTTCCTGAGAAAGCTTCTATATTAATGGATAAATTTTGGCCAGGTCCGTTAACAATCATTTTTAAAAAGAAGACAGGCATTCTGTCTGAAAAGGCAACAGCAGGTCTGGATACAATTGCAGTCAGGATGCCGGACCACCCTGTAGCGCTGGCTATTTTAAAAAAGTGTGGCCTTCCAATAGCAGCACCAAGTGCAAACAGCTCTGGCAAACCCAGTCCTACCACAGCTAAACACGTAAAGGACGACCTGGAAGGAAAAATTGCGGGGATAATCGATGGCGGCCCGACAGGTGTGGGAGTAGAATCCACGGTAGTCGATTGCACAGAACAAGTTCCAGTTATTTTGCGCCCGGGCGGGGTTACAAAGGAGCAGCTTGAAGAGGTTATTGGAGAGGTAGTTACAGATCCAGCACTTTTAAATGAAGCGGAGAAACCGAAGGCTCCGGGCATGAAATACAAGCATTACGCACCTGATGCCCCGATGTATCTGGTTAAAGGAAGCCAGAAATTTCTTCAGGAACTCGCTGATGAAAA
The DNA here is from genome assembly GCF_058790155.1 of Neobacillus sp. FW104-15D2. Classification (NCBI taxonomy): domain Bacteria; kingdom Bacillati; phylum Bacillota; class Bacilli; order Caryophanales; family Bacillaceae; genus Neobacillus; species Neobacillus sp. FW104-15D2. The sequence continues at coordinate 142,175 of NZ_JBYTCJ010000006.1, read as the reverse complement.
AAGGAAAGAAGGCCTTCGTGTAGGGGTTTTGACTACTGAAGAACGGCAGGAGGACTACCAGGCAGATATCGTCCTAGCCTGTGGAAAAAGAGAATCTCTCCCGACAGTAGCCACCGCTCTATACGATACCCTTCGTTCGTTTAACGATGAAAACATGGACATTATTTTCAGTGAAGTTTTCCCTGTTGAAGGAGTCGGCCAGGCAATCATGAACCGCCTCCTCAAGGCAGCTGGAAACAAAATCATATCCGAATAACGTGCCCCCCCTCCTAAATAGGAGGGGGGGTTTTTCTTTTGAATTACGGGGTTGGGTTATATCGATCATTTCTTCGGATTAATCGATCATTTTGGACAATTAATCAATCATCTTGGGGGAGATATCAATCAAGTTAAGAATTTAATCAATCATTTACGGCAACTTATCTTTCATCTTGGATAATAGAAAAGCCAGGCTCGAAGCCTGGCTCTAGTAATTGGATCTTCCCCTCGTTAAGGGCCAGTTACCTCTTTTATAGAAAAACCTTTGCGGGGTTGCGTCTTATCGATCATTTCTTCGGATTAATCGATCATTTTGGACAATTAATCAATCATCTTGGGGGACATATCAATCAAGTTAAGGATTCAATCAATTATTCACAGCAATTAATCAATCATTTTGGCTAATAGAAGATCCAGGCGGCTGCCTGGCTATGGTAATTGGATTTAACTAAGGCCCAGTTTCCTCTTTTAGAAAACCTTTACGGGGATGGACCATATCAATCATTTCTATGGCTTAATCGATCATTTTAGACAATTAATCAATCATTTCCGGGGAGATATCAATCAAGTTAAGGACTCAATCAATCATTTACGGCAATTTATCTAACTGGACCCATGATTTTGCTATCTGAAAAGCCAGGAAGAGGCCTGGCTCTGGTAATTGGAATTAACTAAGGGCCAGTTACCTCTTATATAGAAAAACCTTTACGGGGTTGTAGCATATCACGCATTTCTTAAGGGTAATCGATCATTTTGAAGAATTAATCAATCATCTTCGCAGACATATCAATCAAGTTAAGGACGAAATCAATCATTTACGGCAATTTATCATTCATTTTGGTTAATAGAAAAGCCAGGACCGAGGCCTGGCTTTGGTAATTGGACTTAACTAAGGGCAAGTTACCTCTTTTTTAGAAAAACCTATACGGGGTTGGTCCATATCAATCATTTTTTCGGGTTAATCGCTCATTTAGGAGAATTAATCGCTCATTTTAGAAGACATATCCATCATTTCAAACTCTTAATCAATCACCTTCGGACACTTATCGATTAACCGCTATTCTTCAAACACAACGTTTCTTTTCCTCGAATCCTGATTCTAAAAGGGTTAAGACGAGCATAAGCTGAAATAGCAAGTCCGAGGGACGGGGTGGTAGTGATGTCAGCAGTGCTTGGGGAATTGCTTACGCTAATGTTAATGGCGTTTGCGCTAGGAATGGATGCTTTTTCAGTAGGCCTCGGAATGGGAATGTACCAATTGAGGCTTAGGCAGATCTTTAAAATAGGCATAATGATTGGAATCTTTCATATTTGGATGCCGCTGGTTGGAATGGTTGCCGGCAAATTTTTATCGGAAACATTCGGGACTCTTGCTACATATTTAGGCGGCCTGCTGCTCATTATACTTGGGCTGCAGATGATTTGGTCCAGCCTGAAAAAAGATGAAGGAAGCGTGATTAAGCCAGAAGGCTTCGGCTTGCTTGTTTTTGCGTTGAGCGTTAGTCTTGATAGCCTCTCGGTAGGCCTTTCACTTGGAATTTACGGGGCTAGAATGGTGATGACGATTCTTTGTTTCGGAATTGCTGCGACCATTTTAACCTGGGCAGGCCTTTTGGCGGGCAGAAAGGTACAGGGATGGCTGGGTGCCTATAGTGAAGCGCTTGGTGGAAGTATATTGCTAGCGTTCGGTATCAAGCTCCTTTTTCCGTTTTGACCTGTTGTCTTTAAAAAAATCGTTTTTGACACCCGAAATGGGTGTTTTTTGTTTTAAAAAGGAAAAAATGGTTAAATTTTTATAAGGAGTATTGGAATACACGAAAAATGACTTATAATGTAAGAAAAGGAGGGCGCCAAATGCATCGCATATTGTTCGTGTGCACCGGAAATACATGCAGAAGCCCGATGGCAGAAGCCATCCTGAAGAGTAAAAATTTAAAGAATATAGAGGTGAAATCGGCAGGGGTTTTTGCTGCGAGTGGAAACGGTCCATCCGCGAATGCAAGGAAGGCCTGGGAGGAAAACGCTATTCAGCATGACCATCAGTCCAAGCCTGTCACCAAAGAGCTTGTCGATTGGGCAACACTTATTTTCACGATGACAGCCTCTCATAAGAATGCCCTCATTGGGAACTTTCCAGATGCCGGGCGAAAGACGTTTACACTAAAGGAATTTGCCGGAGAAACCATGAACCATGATGTTAACGACCCGTATGGCGGGAATCTGGATATCTACCGGGCAACTTATAAAGAGCTAGAGGGTTTTATCGATCGTGTCATTGAACAAATAAATAGACTATAAATCACCACCAGGGGGAGCAAAATGAAAGCGAAAAGGAAGTACAAGTTTGGACTGAGGAAAAAGCTTGTTTTTTTTACAACAATACTCGCATTTATCACCTATTCAACAAGTGAAGTTTTTATTTACTTCATTTATCCTTTTATATCAAAGTACATCCAAGAAGGCAGTTTCACTTTAATAACCTTACTACTCGGGGTAATCTGGTCCGGAATCCTCGCCTTTTTTGCTGCCAGTTTTATAGTAAAGCCGCTTCAGAAGCTTGAAGCAGTGGCTCTGAAAGCAGCTGATGGGGATATTAGCCAGGATGTCGAACTTTCCAAGTCAGATGATGAGATGAGGTCCCTTGGAAATGCTTTTAACCATATGCTTGAAAATCTAAGAGAGATGGTTCATAAAATTGATGAGAATTTTATCGAAACCAATAATAAAGTGATACATATTTCGGACAGATCAGCTGCTGCCTTTCAACAGGCGGAAAGCATCTCAAGAACCATTAATGAAATTTCCATGGGAGCGGAGAATTCTGCAGCTTCCATTCAAACAACAGCCGAGTCTGTTGAGGAAGTTATTTTAATAGCGGAAGAGGTTCAGGAAAAAGCAAAAACAGCCGAAAATGTATCTAAGGAAATGGTTCATGATCTCCAGGTTTCCAAGGAGGTTATTCAATCCCTTGTTTCTGGAATTGAGCTTCTGGCCCAGGACAACCGTGAGTCCTTAAAAACCGTTAAACATCTGGAAGAAAATGCAGCGAAGGTTGAACAAATCATTCAGCTGGTTGGCGATATTGCTTCCCAGACAAACCTTTTGGCTCTAAATGCATCAATTGAGGCTGCAAGGGCAGGTGACCATGGCAGAGGATTTGCTGTTGTCGCAGAGGAAGTCCGCAAGCTTGCAGATGAAAGCGCCAGAGCAGTTCAGGGAATTTCGGAATTGATAAAGAGTATCCAGTCTGAGGTTCAAAATGTAGTAAAACAAATCTCAGGGCAGGTTGATACGGCCAATGCCGAAGCGAAAAAGGGAACAAGGACGAATGAAGTGATAGAGGAAATGACGGCAACCATTAACGACATGGCTGGTATGGTTCAATCCATTACAGGACTGGTTGACCGCCAAATGGAGAGCATTCGCCATACGGCAACACAATCGCAGGAGGTAGCGGCGATTGCTGAGGAAACATCGGCAGGTGCGCAGGAAGTGGCTTCCGCTACAGTGGAACAGGCTCATGTGATTGAAGGAGTCGAGCACCTTGCGGCTGACCTTACGGAACAGGCAGCAAAACTCAAGGAGACCATTACAAAGTTTAAACTATAATAGGAAGCTCTCTCCAGGTCAGGAGGGGGCTTTTATTTCGAAAAATCAATAGCTTTAAAATTTCTACTGAATGTGTCAAAATAAAAATGAGTTTTAATTGAACGGAATATTAAGGAGGCAGGGAGTATGAAAGTAGCGCTGGCTTCAGATCACGGCGGAGTAAATATTAGAAAAGAAATTGCGGGATTATTAGAGGAACTGGGCATTGAGTATAAAGATTTTGGCTGTGAATGCAGTACTTCGGTGGATTATCCGGATTACGCCCTTCCGGTAGCAGAAAAGGTAGCAAACGGTGAATTTGACCGGGGCATTTTAATTTGCGGAACAGGCATCGGTATGAGCATTGCGGCGAATAAAGTAAAAGGAATTCGCTGTGCGCTTGTTCATGACACGTTCAGCGCAAGAGCAACACGCCAGCATAATGACAGCAATATTCTTGCGATGGGTGAACGTGTAATTGGACCAGGATTAGCTAGAGAAATTGCTGAAGTCTGGCTGACAGAAGAGTTTCAGGCAGGACGCCATTCAAACCGAATTGGAAAGATTTCTGAATACGAAAATCAAAATTTGTAAAGCTTAATTCTTGGCTAATCAGCACGACGGACAGGAAGGACAAGGAAGGCTTCGTTAGCTATATCATTGCTCTTTTCCGAGGAAGTCCTAGTCAGGCAAAAGGCGTAGGACAAGGTAAGCTTCATCAGCTAGGCCTCTTGCGAATAAAAAGCTTTGTTTTTTCGAGGATGTGCCGTTTTGCGCGTGATAAGAACTTAAAGGACTTGGTGATTAAAAGTACTTCTAATCCGAAATATTGGAGGGAATGCAAAGATGGCAGAGACTCTTGAACAATGGGAAAAAGAATTTGCTTCTGTTTTAAGCCAATTTAAGGAGCAGGCAGATCTTAAGCCGGGAGCTTTATTAGTGGTTGGCTGCAGTACCAGTGAGGTTATGGGCGAGAAAATCGGAACAGCCGGAACCTTCGATGCAGCGGAAATGATTTTTCGCCAGCTGAAAAAGCTCCAGGAGGAAACGGGTATTGAGCTTGCCTTTCAATGCTGTGAGCATCTAAACCGTGCACTGGTAGTTGAAAGCCGTTCAGCTGATGCCAGAAACCTGGAGGCCGTCTCTGTAATCCCGGTTCGTAAGGCTGGGGGAGCAATGGCAACCTTTGCGTACGAGCATATGGAAAACCCATCGGTGGTAGAATTTTTGAAAGCTGATGCGGGAATTGACATTGGCGACACCTTTATCGGGATGCATTTAAAGCATGTGGCCGTTCCGGTGCGTATTAAGCAGAAGAGTGTTGGCGGTGCGCATGTAACCTTAGCAAAAGCTAGGCCAAAATTAATTGGAGGCTCGAGAGCCGTATACGAAAAAACTGATAGCAATCAGGCTTGCCACTAGGACTCCATCAATAGGGTCCTTTCTTTTTTGCAGAAAGGATATTGTCCTTTTCTTTTTAGGTATGAACATGCTAAACTAAAATGGGAATTTTCTAAAGATTGTTTTTTAGGTAATCAGAATTAAAAATTCTGAACACATAAGTAAAAGAGGACATTCGCCTTCATGCTTGGGCGAATGCCCAGTTTTTCGAACATAAAAGAACTGAGGGGGATAAACCATGAAACATTTGGCACAGCAGGATCCACAGCTTTTTGAGGCAATGCAGCAGGAATTGGGCCGTCAGCGCTCAAAGATTGAATTGATTGCATCAGAGAACTTTGTAAGTGAAGCTGTAATGGAAGCGCAAGGCTCTGTTCTTACAAATAAATATGCAGAAGGATATCCGGGCAGACGTTATTACGGCGGCTGTGAATACGTGGATATTGCAGAAAACATCGCACGCGATCGTGCTAAGCAAATTTTTGGAGCGGAACACGTAAATGTTCAGCCGCACTCAGGTGCTCAGGCAAACATGGCCGTTTATTTTACAATTCTTGAGCACGGCGATACTGTTCTGGGCATGAACTTATCCCATGGCGGGCACCTTACACACGGAAGTCCTGTTAACTTTAGTGGTGTACAGTACAATTTCGTTGAATATGGCGTTGATGAAAATACACACAGAATTAATTATGACGATGTTTTGGAAAAAGCCCGTCAGCATAAGCCGAAGCTAATTGTAGCTGGAGCAAGTGCGTATCCTCGTGAAATTGATTTTAAAAGGTTCCGTGAAATCGCTGATGATGTAGGAGCTTACTTTATGGTTGATATGGCGCATATTGCTGGCCTTGTTGCAGCAGGCTTGCACCCAAGCCCAGTTCCTTATGCAGATTTTGTGACAACCACAACTCATAAAACTTTACGCGGACCACGTGGAGGAATGATCCTCTGCAAGGAAGAATGGGCTAAAAAGATTGATAAATCCATCTTCCCAGGCATCCAGGGCGGACCTCTTATGCATGTCATTGCGGCAAAAGCAGTAGCTTTTGGAGAAACTCTTCAGGACAGTTTCAAAGAATATTCCAAGAAGATTATCGAAAATGCTAAGCGTCTTGCTGAGGGGCTGCAAAAAGAAGGCTTGAACCTTGTATCAGGAGGAACGGATAATCACCTACTCCTTGTTGACCTTCGTTCACTTGGCTTAACAGGTAAGGTTGCGGAAAAGGTTCTTGATGATATCGGAATCACAGTAAACAAAAATACCATTCCTTTTGATCCTGAAAGCCCATTTGTGACTAGCGGAATCCGAATCGGTACTGCTGCCGTTACTACGCGCGGATTTGGCTTGGAGGATATGGACGAAGTTGCTTCTATCATTTCCCTGGCTCTTAAAAACTATGAAAATGAAGAAACTCTTGCTGAAGCAGGTAAGCGCGTTGAAGCTTTAACAGGTAAATTTACCCTTTATCCAGAACTATAATTACCTTTAACCGGCCGTATCATTAGGTCGGTTTTTTCTTTTTGAATCGCGTGTCGAAGGATTGATGTTTTTTTAATTTATGATAGTTGCCCAATGAAATATTTTTCTGTAAAATTAGACGAAGTGTGAAAAAGCAAAATTTGCAACATGATTTGCTTATTTTTGCAGAACTTAAATAGTAGAGCGTAAGCGACTGTTAAGCGGTGTAAGGGATTTGGAGAAAGGCTAAATTCGCCACGTCCTGTGGCAACGTCTTTCTGACCTGCTTCCTGCAGGTCCCCGATTCGACGGAGATAAAGGAAACACGAAGAGCAAAGCGATTCGTTTTAGGCTTTTCGAAGTTGTTTTAGGCTTTTCGAAGTTGAAAACTCACTGGGCGCTGGAGCTAGGCATTAATTTAAAGTTCCAAAGAATATCTAATTTAATAAAGGGGCGATAGCCGTGGCAAAGGTTTACGTATTTGATCATCCACTCATTCAGCATAAGCTAACTTACATAAGAGACAAAAGCACAGGAACTAAAGAGTTCCGTGAACTGGTTGATGAAGTAGCAACATTGATGGCTTTTGAAATTACAAGGGACATGCCTCTTGAAGAAATTGAAATTGAAACACCTGTAAGCCTTACGAAATCAAAGGTTCTTTCCGGTAAAAAAATTGGAGTTATCCCAATCCTTCGTGCCGGAATTGGAATGGTAGACGGAGTCCTTAAATTAATTCCGGCTGCAAAAGTGGGCCATATCGGTTTATATCGTGACCCTGAAACTTTAATGCCAGTTGAATATTATGTAAAGCTTCCAAGCGATGTGGAAGAAAGAGACTTCATCGTTGTTGATCCAATGCTTGCTACCGGCGGTTCAGCAATTGAAGCGATTAACTCCCTGAAAAAGCGCGGCGGAAAAAACATTAAATTCATGTGCCTAATTGCAGCTCCAGAAGGTGTTGAAGCAGTGAGAAATGCTCACCCTGACGTGGACATTTATATTGCTGCTCTTGATGAAAAGTTAAACGATCACGGCTACATCGTTCCTGGACTTGGGGACGCAGGAGACAGACTGTTTGGAACTAAATAATAAAAGAGAAATCCAGCCAATAGGCTGGATTTTTTTGTATACTTTCCTTTTTACATGAAAACCCTATAAACGCGGAAAAGAGTGAGGGTTTCGCGGAATTGTTCTCAACTTAGGCGGATAAGTACGGGGTTTTCGCGGAATAGAGACCAAAATTGGCGGATAAGTACTAGATTTTCGCGGAAATGGAGACCAAAATTGGCGGATAAGTACGGGGTTTTCGCGGAAAAGATACCAAAATTGGTGGAATAGAAGACAATCTAAATAAAAGTAGGGATCACAATGAAATTTCTTGCTGCCGCTTTAGTGGTTTTTCTCATTTTACCAGGTACAGGAATGGCGATTGGAAAACTGCTTGTGGTTCCCCCTGTTCCCTATGAAAAGGAACAGGTTGCTATTGTGCTTTTAAAGGAACCAAAAACAGAAACCCAGATTAAAGCGCTGCTCTCCTCTTATCCTGGACTGCAGCTGCGTCATATTTTCACTGAGGCGCTTTACGGTTTTTCTGTTAAAGGAGATGCTGAGACTTTCAGTAAACTCTCCTTCAAAGAGGATATTATGAAGATTTCTCCTGTCTATTCCTATCAGGCGGATACGGTGGATAACGTAAAGATGATAGGGGGAGAAGCGGTACGCGGTTATTTTGATAAGCTTGACAGGCGCCTTACGGGGAAAGGAATTACGGTTGGAGTAATCGATACAGGCCTTGATTATACACATCCTGACCTCAGGAATAATTATGCTGGGGGGCATGATTTGGTAGATGGCGATGCTGACCCAATGGAAACAAAGGTTCAGCAGGGGCTCCCGACCATCCATGGAACCCATGTTGCCGGAATTATTGCTGCCAATGGAAAAATAAAGGGTGTAGCTCCGGAAGCAAAGATTATTGCCTACAGGGCGCTGGGCCCGGGTGGATCCGGAACAACAGAACAAATCCTTTCTGCTATTGAACAGGCTATTAAGGATAAGGTGGATGTTCTAAATCTATCATTAGGAAACGAGATAAATGGTCCAGACCTTCCCATCAGTCTTGCTCTTAACAAGGCTGTCGATAAAGGAATTGTCGCAGTAGCCGCCTCTGGAAACTCAGGACCCAATGTGTGGTCGGTTGGCTCACCTGGCACAGCTGCAAAGGCCATTTCAGTAGGGGCTTCAACACCTATAATGAATATTCCTTTCTTATTAATAGAAGGAACTAGTGAAAAAATCCGTTTGGAACCTATGGCGGGTTCGGGTCAGTGGGATACCAGCAAATCCATGGAGCTGGCTGTAGGTGGAATGGGAAAAAAGGAAGAACTATCAGATGCAAAAAATAAATTTGTCCTGATTAAAAGGGGCACCACTACCTTTACGAAAAAGGCCCAAAATGCACAAAATGCAGGCGCCAAAGGTGTGATGATTTATAATAATACGAATGGAAGATTTATCGGAAATCTAGAAGAAGAGCTTCAAATTCCCGTTGTCTCTGTCAGTAAAAAGACGGGAGAGTTTTTAAAAAAACAGATAGAAAGTGGAAATAGATCGATACGGATTAGTATGGAAGAGGAACAGGACAGGCTTGCAGCATTTAGCTCGCGCGGTCCTGTAACAGGTACCTGGGAAATCAAGCCGGACGTTGTTGCCCCCGGAGTAGCCATTAATAGTACGATTCCCGGGGGCTACATGGCACTTCAAGGCACCAGCATGGCAGCTCCTCATGTTGCCGGGGCCTGCGCGCTAATCCTTCAGGCTCATCCTGATTGGTCGCCGCTAGAAGTAAAAGCAGCCTTGATGAATACAGCCAAGCCTATCTCCAAAGGAATCCAAAAACCCTACCGAACTTATGAACAGGGGGCTGGAAGAGTGCAAATTCTGGAGGCTGTTCAGGCGGCCTCACTCGTGCTGCCAGCCTCACTCCACTTTGGAAAGTTTGGGACATCGGGCCTGAGTGGCCAGAGCGAAGCGGTTTTAACCATTGAAAATAAAAGCTTAAAGACCCGAACATATTCCTTTCGGATGCCTGAGGCGGAGGAAGGATTAGAGTGGCAGCTTCCTCTATCATTTACCCTTAATCCTGGCGAAAGCCGGAGAGTGAAAGTTGGGCTCAGGGTAGATGAAATATTATCGCGGAAAAAGATTTATGACGGCCGGCTTGAGTTGGAAGATGGAACAAACGTGATAGGAATTCCCTATTTGTATGTGGTTGAGGAACCGGGGTATCCAAAGGTGATGGGGTTTGATTTGACCCAGGGAGATAAACCGGGAACGTTCCGGTATGAGGTGTATCTGCCTGGCGGGGCGGATGAGTTTGGCATCGCCCTTTTCAATCCGGAAGACTACCGCTTTGTTGGATTCCTTGATATAAGCCGGAATTTGAAGAGGGGTATGATTCAAAAGGAGATTTCTGCTGAGTTGATTCCTGAGGAGGGAAGATACCTCGCAAAAGTCTTTGCAAAAAAGGCAAATCAGGAAGATTCTATCGAAACGGAATTAATTTTTCCGAGAAAAGAAGAAATTGGCAGGAATTGAAATAATTCCTGTCTCTTTTTTCGCTAATTTATTAGCTATCGGAATACCTTGTTTGGTATAATTAGTTTGTGAAGAAATTCACTCCAAATGCATTGACATTGACAAGGGGCTATTGTATGCTTACAAAGGGCATAAAATGGTAGGGTTTTCACAATTTTCATTCTAATATTCGACACGTGAATATGTTGGAAACTCTTAGTTATTTTCTAGTTGCCTTTTTTCACATTCTCTAAATGAGAGGATGCGATATTATGCGTCGAAATGACCGCCATCCGTTACAATCAATGGCTCTCATGTCAGCTATTGTCTCTCAATTAGTCGGCTCCATTCTGATAGGGATTTTCCTAGGCAGATGGCTGGATCGGCATTGGGACACAGAGCCGCTTTTCTTAATTATCGGATTGTTGCTGGGTTTAGCCGCTGGCACATATTCAATGCTCCTTTCAATCCGCCATTTCTATTCAGGAGAATAAACCACCATGCCAGATTTCAGACAAATGTACAAAAAGCAACAGAGATTGGTGTTTTTTTTGTTGTCTGCATATGTTTTAGGCTGGGGCTTTACCTCTTATAAATCTATTTTTTTGGGTTTAATCCTCGGAACTTGCTTCAGTTTTCTAAATCTCTGGTTATTAGTAAGAAAAACAGAAAGCTTTGATAAAGCTGTTTCAGAGGGGAAAAAAGTCCGCTCGTTAGGTTCGCTTTCAAGAATGGCGACAGCGGGAATTGCTGTAATCATCGCATTAAGATATCCGGGGGATTTTAATATACCCGCTCTAGTATTGGGACTAATGACATCATATATTGTCATTATGATAGATTATTTTCATCAATCTTTACATAAATAACACAGGAAGCGAGGTGAGATTTTATGCATCACGAAGCACCCATAGTGAAATTTATGGGCCTTTACTTCAATTTGGCAAACATCCTAATGATCACGATTGCCAGTGCTATTGTCTTTCTTATAGCAGTTCTTGCTACACGAAAGCTGGCATTAAAGCCGACTGGCATGCAGAACTTTTTAGAATGGGTCTTAGACTTTGTTCGCGGAATTATCAATTCAACAATGGATTGGAAGGAAGGCGGAAGATTCCATATTCTTGGACTTACGCTTATAATGTATATCTTTGTATCAAATATGCTGGGCCTGCCATTTTCAATCGTTTATGATGGAAAGCTTTGGTGGAAATCACCAACAGCTGATCCAATTATCACATTGACGCTTTCTGTTATGGTTGTGGGTCTTTCCCATTACTACGGCATTAAGCTGCAGGGTGGCAAAGGATATGCAAAAGGGTTTTTCAGCCCGATGGGATTCTTATTCCCTCTTAAAGTAATCGAGGAGTTTGCTAATACGCTTACTCTTGGCCTGCGGCTTTACGGTAACATTTATGCAGGTGAATTACTTCTTACTCTACTTGCAGGAAGCCTGGCGCACACAAGTATTATTGGCATGATAGCAGCAGTGCCATTAACAATGATCTGGCAAGGGTTCTCAATCTTTGTTGGCTCTATCCAGGCATACATTTTCACAATGTTAACGATGGTTTATATGTCACATAAAGTGAGCCATGACCATTAATATATACCTGTTCATTTTATGAGCAAAACAAAAAAATTTATTTATACATTTCCAGGGAGGAACAAAAAAATGAATCTTATAGCAGCAGCAATTGCAATTGGTTTAGCAGCAGTAGGCGCAGGTATTGGTAACGGTCTAATCGTTGGACGTACAGTAGAAGGTATTGCACGTCAGCCTGAAGCACGTGGTTTACTTCAAACTACAATGTTCATCGGGGTTGCGTTAGTTGAAGCACTTCCGATCATCGGCGTAGTTATCGCGTTCATGGTTCTTAATCGATAATTTTATCGAAGAATACTAATGGCGGAGAGGAGAAATCAAACCTTCGCCATTCATTTATGTCTTAAGTAAATGATGTTGTGTGGGACAAACCATAAACTTAGTTTTCGTAGTGAACGACTCTTGAAAGGAGTGAATCGAGCGTGTTAACAGACAGCTTAGTATTGGGTGCTGCGGAACATGCGCAGTTAAATACTGGGGATATCTTTTTCCAGTTGATTGTGTTCATTATTTTGCTTGCACTTCTGAAAAAATTCGCGTGGGGCCCATTAATGGGTATCATGAAACAGCGTGAAGAACTAATCTCCAGTGAAATTTCGGCTGCTGAAAATAGCCGTTTAGAAGCTGCAAAGCTTTTAGAAGAACAAAGAAGTCTTTTAAAAGAAGCGCGCAGTGATGCACAGCATCTAATGGAAAACGCCAGAAAGCAAGGCGATGTACAGCGTGATGAAATCATTGCAGCAGCGCGTACTGAAAGTGAACGTATTAAAGAAGCTGCAAAGCTTGAAATTGAGCAGCAAAAGGAAAAGGCAGTATCTGCCATTCGCGAACAAGTGGCTTCCTTGTCAGTATTGATTGCATCTAAAGTGATTGAAAAAGAACTTAGTGCAGAAGACCAGGATAAGCTTATTAACGAATATATTCAAGAGGCAGGAGAAGAGCGATGAGCAACTCCATGGTAGCGAAGCGCTATGCGTTGGCTCTTTTCCAAATCGCGAAAGAACAGCAGCTTCTTGACAGTATGGAAGAAGAACTTCGTGTAGTTAAAGAAGTTTTAAACAGCAGCTCTGACCTAAAAGCAGTTTTAAAATCCCCAAAACTCTCAAATGAAGAGAAGAAAGGGATTTTAAAAGGCGCATTTGCATCAACAAGCCTATATGTTCAAAACACATTAATGATTTTGATTGACCGCCACCGCGAAGATCAAATCTCTGAAGTGGTTGATGGATTTATTGAGCTTGCCAATGATGCAAGAGGAATTGCGGAAGCCAAGGTATATAGCGTACGTCCGTTAACGGATGAAGAACGCGCTGCTATATCCCAGACTTTTGCTGAGAAAATCGGCAAACAATGGCTCCGAATTGAGAATATTGTAGATACAAATCTTTTAGGCGGAATTAAACTCCGCATTGGGAACAGAATTTATGACGGCAGCCTGCGGGGCAAGCTGGTTCGTCTTGAACGTAAATTGTTAAGCTAAGATTCGAAGATAGGGGTGAAACTCATGAGCATCAAAGCTGAAGAAATTAGTGCGCTGATAAAACAGCAAATTGTAAACTATCAGTCGGAAATTCAAGTGAGTGATGTAGGTACTGTTATCCAGATTGGTGACGGTATCGCTCGTGCTCATGGCCTCGACAATGTCATGGCTGGAGAACTTGTTGAATTTTCAAACGGCGTTATGGGTATGGCACAAAACCTTGAAGCAAACAACGTCGGTATCATCATTCTTGGACCATATACAGAGATTCGTGAAGGTGACGAGGTTCGCCGTACAGGACGCATCATGGAAGTTCCTGTTGGTGAAGAACTAATCGGACGCGTAGTGAATCCATTAGGACAGCCAATCGATGGCGCTGGTCCAATCAATACTACTAAAACTCGTCCTATTGAAGCTGTAGCTCCCGGTGTAATGGATCGTAAATCCGTTCACGAGCCACTTCAAACAGGTATCAAAGCGATTGACGCTCTTGTTCCAATCGGACGCGGACAGCGTGAGTTAATCATTGGTGACCGTCAGACGGGTAAAACATCTGTAGCAATCGATACAATCCTTAACCAAAAAGGTCAAGACATGGTATGTATCTATGTTGCAATCGGCCAAAAAGAGTCTACTGTGCGTAATGCGGTAGAAACTCTTCGTAAGTACGGTGCATTGGATTACACTATTGTTGTATCTGCATCTGCTTCTCAGCCTGCTCCATTATTATTCCTTGCTCCTTATGCAGGTGTAACAATGGGTGAAGAATTCATGTACAATGGCAAGCACGTTCTTGTAGTATATGATGATCTTTCAAAGCAAGCTTCAGCATATCGTGAACTTTCCTTGCTGCTTCGCCGTCCTCCAGGCCGTGAAGCTTATCCAGGGGATGTATTCTACTTGCACTCCCGTTTATTAGAGCGTGCTGCAAAATTGAGCGACGCTAAAGGCGCTGGTTCAATTACAGCATTGCCATTTATTGAAACACAAGCTGGGGACGTTTCTGCGTATATCCCAACAAACGTTATTTCCATCACTGATGGCCAAATATTCTTGCAGTCTGACCTATTCTTCTCCGGTGTTCGTCCGGCGATCAACGCTGGTCTTTCTGTATCACGTGTAGGTGGATCTGCCCAAATTAAAGCGATGAAAAAGGTATCAGGCACACTGCGTCTTGACCTTGCATCTTTCCGTGAACTAGAAGCATTTGCTCAGTTTGGATCTGACCTTGATAAAGCAACTCAAGCAAAACTTGCTCGTGGAGCTCGTACAGTTGAAGTTCTTAAACAGGACCTTCACAAGCCGCTTGCCGTTGAGAAACAAGTAGCAATCCTTTATGCATTAACACGCGGATTCCTTGATGATATTCCAGTTCAGGATATCCAGCGTTTTGAATCTGAATACCTTTCCTGGTTAGACCACAACCGCAAAGAATTGTTAGACCATATCGCAACTACGAAGGAACTTCCTTCCGATGATGATATGTCAGCTGCAATCAACGACTTCAAAAAGACGTTTGCAGTTTCTGAATAGAAAAGTGATAGCGCCTTGCTAAGACCTGACAAGCGCTGTCCGGCTAAAATCGCCACGTCCTGTGGCAGAGCCGGCACTAGCGCTTCCTGTGTGTCGAAGGGCCTAGAGGTGAAGTTCTGACTTCAGCGGTGGGACCGAAGCGGCCTTGAGGGTCTAGGCGCTGTAGCTAGACATTGATATGACTAGTCTGACGATAAACTTTGAAAAGGGTGGTGAGAACCTGTGGCATCATTACGCGATATAAAATCCAAGATCACATCGACAAAAAAGACGAGCCAGATTACAAAAGCGATGGAGATGGTTTCTGCAGCTAAATGGAATCGTGGAGTAATGAATGCGAAAGCATTTGTCCCTTACATGGAAAAAATCCAGGAAGTTACAGCAGCAATCGCAATGGGCAGCAAAGGGATTGCCCATCCTATGCTTCAATCCCGTCAAGTCAAAAAAACCGGCTATTTAGTGATCACGTCTGACCGCGGACTTGCTGGGGCTTACAATAGTAACGTCCTTCGCCGTGTATTCCAGACAATCCAAGAACGCCATAAATCGAATGATGAATTTGCGATTATCGCAATCGGAAGAGTTGGCCGTGACTTTTTTGCCAAGCGCGGAATGAACGTTGTTCAAGAAATTGTCGGCGTTTCAGATCAGCCTTCTTTCAATGACATCAAGGAAATAGCCAGCAACACTGTTGGTATGTTTGCTGATGAAACATTCGATGAATTGTATTTGTACTATACACACTATAGCAGCGCTATTACACAAGATGTAACTGAGAAGAAGCTTCTTCCTTTCTCAGACATTTCAACAACTAAGAAGCTTACTTCTTATGAGTTTGAACCGTCTGCAGAGGAAATTTTGGAGGTTCTCCTTCCTCAGTATGCAGAAAGCCTTATCTATGGAGCATTGCTTGACAGTAAGGCCAGTGAACACGCTGCACGTATGACCGCAATGAAGAATGCAACGGATAACGCTAAGGAATTAATCAATTCCTACAGCTTAAGTTATAACCGTGCTCGTCAGGCGGCAATTACACAAGAAATTACCGAAATCGTAGGCGGAGCAGCCGCCTTAGAATAGTATTTTTTTGAAAGGACAGGGTAATGAATCCATTTCCCTGCTCCTTCATGCTTCAAAAGAGTACGTTAGGAGGGAAAAGGATGAACAAAGGACGCGTTCTTCAGGTTATGGGTCCGGTTGTTGACGTGAAATTCGAAAGCGGACAGCTTCCTGAGATCTATAACGCTTTAACAATCAGCACGCAAGCGGGTAGTGAGTCAGGAGTCGACATCAATTTAACTCTTGAAGTAGCCCTTCATTTAGGTGATGATACAGTTCGTACCATTGCGATGGCTTCAACTGACGGTTTAACACGTGGCTTGGAAGTGCTTGACTCTGGTGCCCCAATTTCTGTACCGGTTGGTGACATAACACTTGGCCGTGTATTCAACGTATTGGGTGAAACAATCGATCTTGATGCACCTATCGAGGCTGGTGCTCGCCGTGATTCTATTCACCGTGAAGCTCCAACATTCGAACAGCTTTCTACTGAGATAGAAATTCTTGAAACTGGAATTAAAGTAGTAGACCTTCTTGCTCCATATATTAAAGGTGGTAAAATCGGTCTATTCGGTGGTGCCGGTGTAGGTAAAACCGTTTTAATCCAGGAATTGATCAATAACATCGCTCAAGAGCACAGCGGTATCTCCGTATTCGCAGGTGTAGGTGAGCGTACTCGTGAGGGTAACGACCTTTATCATGAAATGACGGATTCAGGTGTTATCAGACAAACAGCAATGGTATTCGGACAAATGAACGAGCCTCCAGGTGCGCGTATGCGTGTTGCTCTGACAGGATTGACAATGGCTGAATATTTCCGTGATGAGCAAGGACAGGACGTTCTTTTCTTCATGGATAACATCTTCCGTTTCACACAAGCAGGTTCTGAGGTTTCTGCCCTTTTAGGCCGTATGCCTTCTGCCGTTGGTTACCAGCCAACACTTGCTACTGAAATGGGTAGATTACAGGAACGTATCACATCTACTAACGTAGGTTCTGTTACTTCCATCCAGGCGATTTATGTACCAGCCGATGACTATACGGATCCGGCTCCTGCTACAACATTCGCTCACTTGGATGCAACTACTAACCTTGAGCGTAAGCTTTCTGAAATGGGTATCTACCCTGCGGTGGATCCACTTGCTTCGACTTCTCGTGCACTTTCACCTGATATCGTTGGCGAAGAACACTATTCAGTAGCCCGCCAGGTACAGCAAACTTTACAGCGTTACAGAGAATTACAGGATATCATTGCGATTCTCGGTATGGACGAACTTTCTGATGAAGATAAGTTAGTTGTACACCGTGCCCGCCGTGTTCAGTTCTTCCTTTCTCAAAACTTCCACGTTGCTGAACAGTTCACTGGCCAGCCTGGATCATATGTACCTGTTAAAGAAACTGTTAAAGGATTTAAAGAAATTCTTGAAGGTAAGTATGATCACCTTCCAGAAGATGCTTTCCGTCTTGTTGGACGTATCGAAGATGTGATTGAAGCCGGCAAACGCATGGGTGTAGAGGCATAAAACCTGCCAGGAGGGTAAAAAATGAAGACGATGAAAGTCAGTGTTGTTACTCCCGATGGCTCGGTGTATGAATCAGATGTAGAAATGGTCATTGCCAAAGCTCAAAGTGGTGAGCTTGGTATTTTGCCAGGACACATTGCTATGGTTGCACCTCTGCAAATCAGTGCTGTTCGCCTGAAAAAAGGTGGAAAAGAAGAAGATCTAATCGCAGTCAGCGGTGGTCTTTTGGAAGTCCGTCCAGAGCAGGTAACGATTTTAGCTCAGGCAGCCGAGCTGTCTACTGAAATTGATATTGACCGCGCAGTCCGTGCTAAAGAGCGTGCTGAGCAGCGTCTGCATGCACATCACCAGGACGAGGTCGACTTCAGACGTGCCGAACTGGCTTTGCAGCGTGCCATCAACCGTCTTTCTGTTACAGGAAGAGGATAATAAAAATAATAATATGAGCGAAGGTCCTTTTGGGCCTTCGTTTTTTGTATTGAAATGGGCCCTGCGGAAGTTTTAACTTCTATTCGTATATATTGAAATAAACTTCTATGTGAGAATATGGGATTAAAATGAAGTTATATTTGATCGAGGAGGATCTGTTTCAATTAAATATGATTTATAAAATTGGATGTGCTAAGGATTATCCGGTGATATTGTACTCTGTGGATTAAAGCGGTAGGCGAACACTCCAGCGGAATAACGAGTCCAAGGGAAACCCCGAAGGATTGAGAACCGAGAGGACTCCTGGACTGCCCAAGGAAAGCGAGCGCCGGAAAGGGAATCAACAAGCAATTTCTAAAATAACAATGAAACTTACTAAAACTTGTCCGCTATTATTTTTTCCAATAGAAGGAAAATGGAATATTCACCATCCTCTTCCACTAAGATAGTAAGGCGAGCCCTGTGTAATTGAAAAATAGATTGGAAAGTTCATTGGCCAATGAAATAATTTTAACAATGTTGACAAACCTCACTGACAAGCTCAATTGTTTGTAATTAAATGGGAGTAAGGAAGTATGTGTTCCGAATTATTCATACCTCATTCGAAAGGGATTAACCGTCCTTCGCCGTTTTAAAACAGGAATTAAACCTAGGAAAACTGCCTTAAAAAAGCTTTCGAATGTGTCAGAGGGCTTGTCGACACACCCAAAATACAATGGTATAATGAATTCGGTTACATGTTTCATTAATATGAAAATTTACAACATTGGAGGAGGGATAGACATGGAACTTCTTAATGTATATCAGAATAGTTATCTGATAGTTTTTGTGTTTCTGTGTCTTGGGGTATTGCTGCCGGTGGTGGCATTATTTTTGGGTAAGCTTTTACGTCCGCACAAGCCAAGTGACGAGAAGTATACCACATATGAAAGCGGTATTGATCCTTTTCACGATTCCCGTGTACAGTTTAATGTCCGCTATTATATTTTTGCCCTGATGTTCGTTATTTTTGATGTAGAAACGGTGTTTTTATATCCATGGGCTGTTGCCTATAATAAACTGGGCATTTTTGCGTTAATTGAGATGTTGATTTTCGTATTAATGCTAGTCCTAGGACTTGTATATGCATGGAAAAAGAAGGTGCTAAAATGGACTTAAAATTGGATGGTATCTCTCCTCAGGAAATGGAAGAACTTCAAAGAAGTGTATTTGTAACAACGCTAGAGCAAATTAAGGCATGGGCAAGGAGTAATTCCATTTACCCGCTGACATTTGGTCTGGCTTGTTGTGCGATTGAAATGATGGGTGTAGGATCTTCCCACTACGACTTGGACCGCTTTGGGTCATTTTTCAGGACATCTCCCCGCCAGTCGGACTGCATGATCGTCTCCGGCACTGTAACAAAAAAAATGGCTCCGATTCTGCGCCGTTTATATGACCAAATGCCAGAACCAAAGTGGGTAATTGCCATGGGTTCATGTGCAACCGCCGGAGGCCCTTATGTAAAATCATATTCTGTGGTAAAAGGGGTCGACCAGATCGTACCAGTCGATGTTTATATTCCAGGCTGCCCTCCAAACCCAGCTGCTTTAATTTACGGAATCAACAAGTTAAGGGAAAAGATTCGTTATGAAGCGAAGACTGGGAAGAAGGTGATCTAACCTATGAGCGAAAAGGATCTGGACCAATTAAAGAAGGAAGCGGCTGAAAAAGCAAAAGCAGCAGCCCTCGCAAAAAGACAAGCGAAACTCGCAGGTGAATCTGCGCCAATACAAGAATCAAAACCGGCAGATAAACCTGAAGTAAAAGAGCCAGCAAACGGTGATGACGATGACCTTGCTAAAAGGAAAGCCGCCGCAGCAGCGAAAGCGAAAGCAGCTGCTCTAGCCAAAAGGGCAAGGGAGCAGGGAGACACGGTGGAATCTGTAGATGCAGCCCCTCCAACTGTTGATGCCGGCGATGATGACCTTGCTAAAAGGAAAGCCGCCGCAGCAGCGAAAGCAAAAGCAGCTGCTCTAGCCAAAAAGGCAAGGGAACAGGGAGAAACGGTGGAATCCGTAGATGCAGCCCCACCAACTGTTGATGCCGGCGATGATGATCTTGCTAAAAAGAAAGCCGCAGCAGCAGCGAAAGCAAAAGCCGCTGCACTTGCAAAAAAGGCAAGAGAACAGGGCGAAGATGCCGCACCTGTTGAAGCGAGCGGCGATGATGATCTTGCTAAAAGGAAAGCCGCAGCAGCAGCGAAGGCAAAAGCAGCTGCACTAGCTAAAGTGAAGGCACAGGAAGCTGGCGTCTCAGCAGAAGCAGGTGGAGATGATGCGAAAGCAAAAGCAGTTGCAGCCGCAAAAGCAAAGGCTGCCGCAGCAGCGAAGGCAAAAGCCGCCGCTCTAGCCAAACAAGGTGGAAGTGATGTTCCTGCAGGCGGAGACGATGAAAAGGCTAAAGCTATTGCAGCCGCAAAAGCGAAAGCCGCCGCCGCAGCAAAAGCTAAGGCCGCAGTAGCAGGAAAGGCTGGAGCTGAGGAAGCACCAGCGGCACCTGCAGCTCCTTCACCCAATCAGCCATATCTTGATAAGTATATAAAAGTAATCGAAGAGAACTTAGGTAAGGACGTTTTAGAAGACTGCTATATTAATAAACTTTCAAAGGATGTTCCTACCCTTGTAGTAAAACCTGATACATATTTTAAACTGGCCCAGTTTTTGAAATATAATGAGCGTCTCGGTTTTGATTATCTATCTGAACTTCATGGAACCGACTTTGAAACCCATATGGAAGTATATGTACATTTATTCTCATATAAAAATCGTCAGTCTGTTGCCCTAAAAGTAAAGATTGACCGTGATAAGCCATCAATCGACTCACTGCAGCCGGTCTGGGCGGGGGCAAACTGGCCAGAATGCGAAGCATATGATTTGCTGGGTATCCAGTTTATGGGACATCCAAATCTGCACAGGATCCTGCTAGGCGAAGATTGGGTTGGCCATCCACTGCGTAAAGATTATGAGCAGTATGATGTGGAGGTGTAACCAATGTTACGGACAGAAGAAATGCTATTGAATGTTGGGCCGCAGCACCCTAGTACTCACGGGGTTTTCCGGCTTGTAATAAAAATTGACGGTGAGATTATTAAAGAAGCAAAACCAGTCATTGGGTATTTGCACCGCGGAACTGAAAAGCTGGCGGAAAATCTGCAATATACACAAATCATTCCTTATACGGACAGACTTGATTACCTTTCAGCTATGACGAACAATTACGTGTTGTGCCATGCAGTTGAAACGATGATGGGAACTCAAATTCCAGAACGTGCTGAATATCTGCGTGTACTTGCTATGGAATTAGGACGTGTCGCAAGCCATCTTGTCTGGTGGGGAACCTTCTTGCTGGATATTGGTGCAGTCAGCCCATTCCTGTACGCATTCCGCGAACGTGAAATGATTATCAATATGCTGAATGAGTTATCTGGTGCCCGACTGACCTTTAACTATATGAGAGTCGGCGGCGTTAAATGGGATGCTCCGGAAGGCTGGATTGAGAAAGTAAGAGACTTTGTCCCTTATATGCGCGAACAGCTTGAAGGATATCATTACCTTGTTTCAGGAAATGAAATTTTTATAAACCGTGTTAAAGGGGTCGGAAGGTATACAAAGGAAGATGCCCTTAATTACTCCCTTAGCGGTGTAAACCTAAGATCAACAGGTGTGAAATGGGACCTTCGAAAAGATGAGCCATATTCGATCTATAACCGATTCGACTTTAACGTTCCTGTTCATGAAGGCGGGGACGCATGGGCACGTTACCAATTACGTCTTGCTGAAATTGAAGAATCACTGAAAATAATTGAGCAGGCTGTTGAACAATTCCCTGCAGAAGGTGAAATTCTGGCTAAGGTTCCAAAAATCATCAAGGCACCAA
This sequence comes from Neobacillus sp. FW104-15D2, assembly GCF_058790155.1. Classification (NCBI taxonomy): domain Bacteria; kingdom Bacillati; phylum Bacillota; class Bacilli; order Caryophanales; family Bacillaceae; genus Neobacillus; species Neobacillus sp. FW104-15D2. Next base: position 120,342 of record NZ_JBYTCJ010000006.1, on the reverse strand, counting down.
AAGGTGAAGCATTTGTAAGGATTGAGTCCCCTCGAGGTGAGATCGGCTGCTATATTGCCAGTGACGGCAAAAAAGAGCCTTACCGACTGAAATTCAGAAGGCCTTCTTTCTACAATCTTCAAATTCTCCCTAAACTTTTAGAGGGCGAAAATATTGCAAACCTTATTGCTATTTTAGGGGCAATTGACATTGTCCTAGGGGAGGTTGACGGCTAATGATTGAAGATTTACTGCAATCAAACCCCGGATGGGCCAATTTCGGAATCTTTTTCGTTCTTGGAGCCGTCCTGCTACTGGTTGTATTGGGATTCGTTACTTACGGAATACTTGCTGAACGGAAAGTCATGGGTTACATGCAGCTCCGCCATGGACCTAACCAGGTCGGAGGCCGCTGGGGCCTTTTACAAACGGTTGCTGACGTTCTGAAGCTTTTATTAAAAGAAGATATCATTCCAAAGCTTGCTGACAGGCCGCTATTTATTCTTGCTCCAGTGATTGCGTTTGCGCCATCCTTTATGGTACTGGCAACCATTCCGTTTACTGACAAATTTCAATTTGCCGATATCGGCATCGGCCTTCTGTACTATATTGCTGTATCCGGTTTGACAACAATAGGAGTTGTTGCCGGGGGGTGGGCATCGAACAATAAATATGCTCTGCTCGGCGGTATGCGTGCCGCAGCACAGATGATTTCATATGAAATCCCGTTAGTAATGTCTGTTTTAGGTATTATCCTATTATCAGGCAGCTTAAACCTAAATGATATTGTTGAGGCTCAAAAGCATGGCTGGTATATCCTTCTACAGCCGGTTGCATTTATCATCTTCTTGATTGCATCGGTTGCAGAATTAAACCGTACGCCATTCGACCTTCCTGAGGCTGAGAACGAACTAGTTGCCGGCTATCACGTTGAGTATTCGGGTTTCCGCTGGGCATTTTTCATGCTCGCTGAATATGTATACTTGTTCGCGATGTCTGCACTTATCACCGTCATATTCCTTGGAGGCTGGCTGCCACCACTATCGATCTTAGGATTTATTCCAGGTGCGGTCTGGTTTTCGTTGAAATTTACATTAGTTCTATTTATTTATATTTGGTTCCGGGTAGCATTCCCGCGTTTCCGGGCTGACAAACTGATGGAGTTTGGATGGAAAGTGCTATTGCCGATTGCTTTAGCAAACATTTTCCTGACTGCTTTGATTAAAACATTATTTTTCTCATAAAAGGCATTGCCTGAAAAAACTCATCTTTTACAAAGGGGTGAAAATACATGCTGGGATTGGCAAAAGGCTTGAAATATACCCTTAAACAATTAACAAGGGAAAAAGTCACCTACGATTATCCGAATAAACCTCTACCGCTGCCTGACAGATTCCGTGGAATTCAAAAGTTTTACCCGGAAAAGTGCATCGTCTGCAATCAGTGCATGAATATTTGTCCAACGGAGTGTATTGATTTGGTCGGCAAAAAACATCCCGATCCAACCAAAAAGGGCAAAATTATCGATACGTATGATATTAATTTTGAAATTTGTATCCTTTGCGACCTATGTACAGAGGTTTGCCCAACTGAGGCCATCATCATGACCAATAATTTTGAGCTGGCAGAGTACAGCAGGGACCGGTTATTCAAAAACCTTGAATGGCTGGATGAAAATGACGAAAACGTACGGAGTGTGAATAAGCCATGACGTTTTCAGGTGAATTTATCGCATTTATGCTACTAGCTTTAGCTGCAGTCATAGGCGGCGTACTTTTACTGAATCTTACGAATGTGGTTCATATGATTATTGCATTGGTATTTACCTTTGTAAGCATCGCAGGCATCTATGTTCTGCTCTCAGCAGAATTCGTTGCGGGTGCACAGATTCTGATTTATTCAGGTGCGATTACCATTATCATGCTATTCGGCATTATGCTGACGAATCATAACGATACAAGCGAAGGTAAACCCAGTCTCTGGAGGAGGCTGTTCCTGCTTTTAGGTGTCCTGGGATTTGCCTTTGCCGTTTATATCGGAATTTATAATCTTGATCTTGCACCGCAGACAAATCATCTGCATGAAAACAATACTATGCAAATCGGTAAGGCCTTGTATTCCAAGCATATTATCCCTTTTGAGCTAACTTCTGTGTTATTGCTTGTTGCCCTTGTCGGTTCTATTATTCTTGCAAAAAAAGACGAGAAGGGGGGCGAATAAGGAATGAGTTCAATTCCTGCTTCAGCGTTTCTGGCGCTTGCCCTGATTCTTTTTTGTATCGGTTTATACGGTGCCCTGTCAAAAAGGAATACGGTTATTGTTTTGATATCCATAGAGCTTATGCTTAACGCAGTGAATATTAATCTGGTAACCTTCAGCAAATACGGAATCAAGCCTTCAATTACTGGCCAAATCTTTGCGCTTTTCGCCATTACCGTGGCCGCAGCGGAAGCAGCGGTAGGTCTTGCAATCCTGATTGCCCTTTACCGCAACCGTAAAACAGTAAATATTGATGAAATGGATACAATGAAACATTAACTTAAAAATCTGCGATTCTTATAAAATTGGCGGCTAAGCTGCCGAAGTTTTATACCTGTTGCCATGCGAAAAATAGTCGCCTGGCTAATATTACCCGGCGGCTGCCGAGCCTAAAGCGGCGGCAGAACCGCAGAGGCACTTACTACGCTCAAAATCGGCACATCCAGTGCCTTTCGCCTGATTGGGACTTCCTTGTCCGTCAAGCGTTCAGTGTTTATCGTAAGATAAATTTTGATGAGCGAAAAAAAGGGGATAGTGATAATGATGGAAACTGCATGGATCATACCGCTTTTCCCGCTATTATCGTTTTTGATCCTTCTTCTATTTGGCAGACGGCTGAAAGAGGCCAGCGCATACGTAGGTATCCTGCTTACACTTGCATCTCTGGTCTATTCAATTCTTGTTTTATTCGAGCGTTTCACAGCGCCGACATACAAGAGCGAAGCAGCATGGCTTAATATAGGAGATCTTCATTTAACGGCGGGCTTTGAAGTAAATCAATTAAATGCTTTGATGCTGGTTATCGTATCGCTTGTCAGCTGTCTGGTACATACATACTCAAAAGGTTATATGCACGGCGATGAGCGTATTCCAGTGTTTTATGCGTATCTTGGGCTGTTTACGTTTTCCATGCTAGGATTGGTTTTATCACCAAACCTGCTGCAAACGTATATCTTCTGGGAATTAGTCGGTGTGGGTTCCTTCCTGCTGATCGGATTCTATTTTTACAAGGAAGAAGCAAAGGCGGCAGCCAAAAAAGCATTTATCATGACAAGGATTGGAGACGTTGGTCTCCTGATCGGTATGATTCTATTATTCTGGCAAACGAACAGCTTTGAATATGATGAAATTTTTAAAGCAGTAAGAGAAGGATCCATATCGCAAGGCTGGATTACACTTACAGCCATTCTTATTTTTGTAGGAGCAGTCGGTAAATCCGGTCAGTTCCCGCTTCATACATGGCTTCCTGATGCGATGGAAGGTCCGACACCAGTATCTGCATTGATCCACGCAGCCACGATGGTTGCGGCAGGTGTATATCTGGTAGCGGCGCTCTTCCCTCTGTTTGCAGCCAGCAAAACGGCTCTGCTGACGATTGCCATAATTGGAGCATTCACAGCGATTTTTGCAGCCAGCATTGGCCTTGTGCAAACAGATATTAAGAGAGTACTTGCCTACTCAACGGTCAGCCAGCTCGGATACATGATGCTTGCACTAGGCTCTGCCGGTTATGTTGCAGGCGTGTTCCACTTAATGACACATGCATTCTTCAAAGCTTTGCTGTTCCTGGCAGCAGGAAGTGTTATCCATGCTGTTCATTCACAAAACATTGAAGAGATGGGCGGACTATGGAAAAAGCTTCGTCTGACTGGCCCATTATTCTTGATTGGAACTCTGGCTATCAGCGGTGTTCCGCTGCTATCCGGATTCTTCAGTAAGGATGAAATACTAGCAGCAGCCTGGGAGGGCGGACATCCAATATTATTCCTGCTCGCAGTGATTGCAGCATTCTTTACAGCATTTTATATGTTCAGATTGTTTTTCATGGTCTTTACTGGTGAAGCACGAAGTGAAATGAAACACGTTCATGAATCTCCAGGCGTGATGACACTTCCAATGATCGTGCTTGGTGTTCTTGCCGTTATTTCTGGTTATGTAAATACACCTTGGTTTGGAACCTTCCTTGGGGATTGGCTCACTAAAGGCAATGAATCACTTGGACACAGCCATGTCGAAGGACCAGCCTGGATTATGATTGTTGCAACATTAGTATCACTTGCAGGTATCTTCCTTGCCTGGCTGATTTACGGAAAGAAATCCTTGTCACGCGATTGGCTTTCCGGAAGAGGAGGCGCTTTGCATACCATTCTTTATAATAAATACTATATTGATGAGTTTTACCAGCTGACCATCGTTAGCCTGACAAAAGGCATCAGCTACTTCCTGCGTTTTATCGATGTATTCCTTGTAGAAGGTATTGTCAAAGGTGTAGCGGGCTTTGTACAGGGGCTGGGCAAAATGGGATCAAAAATGCAGAACGGACAGGTGCAAACCTACGGTGCTATGGCATTCGTCGGACTTGCCGTTCTGGTGGTAATCTTTGCGCTGACTGGGGGGTACTTAAAATGAGTTTATCTTCTGTGCTGTCAATTCTGATATTCTCCCCTTTACTCGGCGTTGCAGTTCTGGCTTTTATGAAAAACACGCAGGAGAGAGCCATTAAACTTGTTGGACTTCTTGCAACACTTCCTGCACTTCTTCTTGCACTGGCCTGCTATTTTCATTATCAGGCTGGCAAGGACTTGGGAGACTTTTCAGTAAAAGCAAACTGGATCAACTTCGTTGGCGACAAAAAGTATTTCCATGTTGCTTATGAGCTTGGTTTAAATGGTTTTTCACTAATTATGGTTGTATTAACAGCAATCATTGCCACCTTGGCAGCAGTTGCTTCCATGCATATTAAAAAAGAGTGGAAAGGTTATTTCATGCTTTTCCTTCTGTTAGAAACAGGGATGCTTGGCGTCTTTACATCCTTAAATATGATCCTGTTCTTTATCTTCTTTGAAGTAACGCTGGTTCCCATGTTCTTCCTGATCGGAAAATGGGGTTATTTTGAAAAAGAAAAGGCCGCCTTTAGCTTTTTAATCTTTAACGGATTGGGTTCGGCCATTCTGCTGATAGTAATCATGGTCCTTTTTGCAAAAACAGGAACATCAAATATTCATGATTTGCAGCAGATTGTTAACGCTGCGAAAGGTCCGCTTTCCGGTTCAGTGAAAATGGGGCTTCTGATTGCTCTTTTAATAGCATTCGGTGTAAAGCTTCCAATATTCCCGCTGCATAGCTGGATGCTTCGAGTGCACGTTCAGGCACCGCCATCTATTGTTATGATTCACTCAGGTATTCTCTTAAAAATTGGTGCATTCGGTTTAATCCGTTTTGCTATGGGAATCTTCCCGGAACAATTTAAAGATGTGGCAGGCGTGCTCGCTGTTTTCGGAGTAATCAACCTTTTATACGGAGCATTTCTTGCCTTTATCCAAAAGGACTTCAAAATGGTTCTTGCCTATTCGTCCATTTCCCATATGGGGATTGTTCTAATCGGACTTGGTGCATTAAATGCAACAGGTATTCAAGGGGCCATCTTCCAAGTCGTATCACACGGATTAATTTCCGCTTTGCTTTTCTTCCTGGTAGGGGTACTTTACGAGCGAACAGATACCTCGCTTATTGAAAACCTTGGAGGACTTGCAAAAGGCATGCCGCTGGCCGCAGGGTTCCTGCTTGCCGGTGCAATGGCCTCACTTGGCCTGCCAGGTATGTCCGGCTTTGTCAGTGAATTTATGGCATTCCTTGGGCTGTTCAAAGAAATGCCAGTTCTTGCTGCAGTCGGAACGATCGGAATTATCATGACTGCTGCCTACCTGCTGCGTGCCGTACTGGGCATGACATTCGGCCAGGCACACCGGGAATTTGCCGGGACCATGGATTTAAAAGGAGCAGAGTTTGTTCCTGTTCTTACACTAATGTTTTTAATCGTATTGATCGGTGTTTACCCAAGTGTTCTGAGTGCACCACTTAAGACAGCGCTAGAAACGATTATGCTTGGGTTGGGAGGGTGATGAAGGATGAGTCTTGAGACATTGCAATCATTTCAGTGGGGAATCATGGCACCAGAGTTCATCATCCTGGCTGTTGCGGCACTGCTTTCGTTATTCGATTTGTTCATGCCTGAAAAAATGGATCGTAAGGTTTTCGGATATATAGGTATAGCAGCGATTGTAGCAGCTATAGCAGCTCTTGCGGGAATGATAGACCATCCTGTTGCTTCCATTTTGGATGATTCATTCCGCCTCGATGCTTTTTCAAAAGTATTTAAACTTATTTTGCTTGGCGGTTCGGCACTTGTCCTCCTTTTGGCCGTCAGCTATGAACCAAAAGAAGGAATGGAAGAATCACGGGGAGAGTTTTACTACCTGTTTTTAACGGCTTTACTTGGCGCTATGATGATGGCCTCAAGCGGTGATTTAATTACCTTGTTTGTAGGACTTGAACTGTTGTCCATTTCTTCCTACATTCTTGCCGGAATCAAGAAACGCAATCTAAAGTCAAATGAATCGGCTATGAAATATGTCATTAACGGCGGAATTTCAACAGCTATCACATTGTTCGGAATGAGCTATGTATATGGTTTAAGTGGCACGACTAACCTAAAGGGAATTGCCGGACAGCTGGCCTCTTTGGGAAATCCACAATATGCATATTTGCTTGGACTGGCATTCCTTATGATTTTTATCGGACTCGCCTTTAAGCTTGCGGCTGCCCCATTCCATATGTGGGCACCGGATGTTTACCAGGGAGCTCCAACACCTGTTACAGCATTCCTTAGTGTGGTTTCAAAGTCAGCCGGCTTTATCCTGATAACGCGTGTACTGCTGTCCATTTTCGGCGTAACACCGTCAAACGGACCAGGCTCGATACCTATCCTTCTGCATATGCAGGATTATATCTCCTTCATTGCAGGAGCAACGATGATAATCGGAAATGTAATTGCCTTAAGGCAAACAAATATCAAGCGACTTTTTGCCTATTCAAGCATTGCGCACGCGGGTTATATTCTAGTGGCGTTTGCCTCACTAAGCTTTGTCATGTTTGATGCCATCTGGTTTTACCTGCTTGCCTATGTTTTCATGAACCTTGGTGCCTTCGCGGTCATTCAATTGGTTTCTGAAAAAGAAGGCTCTGAAGAGATTAGTCAGTTTGCGGGACTATATAAACGTTCACCATGGCTGGCGGCAGCAATGGGAATTTTAATTCTATCCCTTGCTGGGTTTCCAGGTACGGCCGGCTTTATTGGAAAGCTGAATATCTTTATTGGCGCATTTACAGGAGACAATCCTCATTATGTATTGGCGTCAATCATGATTGCGACAACAGTAGTATCGTATTTCTACTATTTCGGGATACTGACTCAATTGTTCTTCCGCCCTGCAGCACGGGAGAATAAATTCAATATTCCGGCTGGAATTCTGATTGTGTTAACCATTTGCGTTGCGGCAACCGTTATTTTGGGTATTCTGCCAAATACAGCACTGGATTTTATGCATAACCATACCAATCAGTTCACTGATTTCTTACAGTAGGCCTCAAGCTTCGGAGGAAGCCTAAAGGCTCACGATAAATATGGGCAATATACAAGAGAAGAGAGCAAATTTGCTTTCTTCTCTTTATTTTTGTGCAAAAGAAATAATTCCAATTTTTAGGGGGAATTGTTCGATAAAATGGGCTCAATATGGTAAGATGGAACTTGGTTAAAAAGGAGGTGCAAGCTTGGTCGATTTAGGACAGCAGGCATTATTAAGCATTATTTCACATTTGATTTTTATCGCTTTGTCCTGGTGGGCACTCCAGGCAATTCATCTTGATAAATTACTTCGCGCCAATCATGTACTCCAGGCAAGAGTGTTATATATATTATTGGCAATTATGATTGGATCCTCGGTCAGCAACTTCTTCCTGGATTACTTGCAGTGGTCAAAACAGCTGCCGTTCATTTTCCAACTGGTAAATATTTAGGTACTTTTGCGGGTTTCCAAATACAATCTTTTTCGGTAAACTTTAAAAGTTGTTATAAAAAATAGAGATTCGATATTGTAACTTTGCAAAGCTCATATTCCTACAAACTGAAGACATAGGGCATTTATGCTCAGCCTTTAACAAGTTCCTTGTTTGGTAAAAAAAGTGTCGAAGATTGGCATACATAGGTAAAGTGTCAAAAAGTGACGATAATTCCCAAGTATGCTCCTTCCCCTAATGGCAACAATGTTTATTAAGGGGGAGGAATTACAGATGAATAGAAAAATAAAAGTTTTTTTTATAATGTTTGCCATCATTGGTTTTATTATTTTACAAGTTGGGAATAGAACGACTGTAGCCAAAGAGGAGCTTGACTTACTTAAATTGGCTTCCGTTTTGCAAAGCGAAAATATTTTACTCGACGAATGGTCTTTAAATGCAAGGGAACATTTGGTAAACCTGAAAACCCAAAAGGAGATACAGGCCTACACAAACGATCTTCGACAAAAGTTTCCGGATTGGAAGTGGTCCACCCCATCTACATCCCGGCAAAAATGGGAGATCACCGCTGTTTCCCCAAGTCATCAAAATCGTAAAGAATCTCTTCAACTTATGGCAACCCTCACAAAACAAAAGGCAGATGCGTATATTATATATCGAGTAACTGGAACTGTCTTGAATTCGTCAACTGAGTCTTTTTTCACAGGTGGAAAATTTGAAGCTAGACTAAGCGACATATTTCGTGAAAAACCTGCAATTTTTTCTTGTATAAAGGGCGTTTACGGTGATAAGATGGTTAAGGCTTTACCTAATAAAGTCAATAATGTCCTTTCAGCTTTTAATGCAAAAGAAGTAGAAGCGTTAAAGGAAGACTCATTTATGTCAGTAACTGGATTTTCGCCAATGTTTGCCAACTCCATTGATGGAAAAAATGGAAGTTTTAATTTACAAGTCGCTGTGCGGTCTGAAGGATTGGGCGCTAAGAAAACGATTGTAATTGGCACACCAATCATAACGGTTGAATATTAATATAGAGAAATTGGACGCGGAGGGGAATACTCTTGGAAAAGATCATCGTCCGCGGCGGTCAAAGGTTAAATGGAACAGTTAAAGTTGAAGGTGCAAAAAACTCTGTTCTGCCTGTACTCGCTGCAACATTATTAGCAAGTGATGGAAAAAGTGTAATACGTGATGTACCGACTCTCTCCGATGTATATACGATCAATGAAGTATTACGGAACCTAAACGCTGAAGTGGTTTTTGAAAATAATACAGTAGTTGTTGATGCATCCAGAGAGTTAAATGAAGAAGCGCCATTCGAATACGTTCGAAAAATGCGTGCTTCGGTACTTGTTATGGGATCATTATTGGCACGCAATGGGCGAGCTCGTGTGGCTTTGCCTGGCGGCTGTGCAATTGGATCCCGCCCGATTGACCAGCACCTTAAAGGCTTTGAAGCAATGGGTGCAAAAGTGAAGGTCGGTAATGGATTTATTGAAGCAGAGGTCGATGGCCGCTTAAAGGGCGCCAAGATCTACCTAGACTTCCCAAGCGTAGGAGCTACTGAAAATATAATGATGGCTGCCGCCCTTGCTGAGGGTACAACAGTCATTGAAAACGTTGCAAAAGAACCTGAAATTGTTGACCTAGCCAACCTTTTAAATAAAATGGGAGGAAAGGTAAAAGGAGCCGGAACCGGCACACTTCGCATTGAAGGTGTAGACGTATTATTTGGTGCGGAACACGCAATTATTCCTGATCGTATTGAAGCTGGAACGTTCATGGTTGCTGCTGCCCTTACTCGCGGAAATGTGCTTGTAAAAGGTGCTGTACCAGAACATCTTTCTTCTTTAATCGCAAAAATGCAGGAAATGGGTGTTATTATTCACGAAGAAGCTGATGGTATTCGAGTAATCGGACCAGAAAAGATGAAGGCTGTTGATATTAAAACAATGCCTCACCCAGGCTTCCCAACTGATATGCAATCCCAAATGATGGCTTTACTGCTTCGTGCAGAAGGCACCAGCATGATTACAGAAACAGTTTTTGAAAATCGCTTTATGCATGTGGAAGAATTCCGCCGCATGAATGCGGATATCAAAATTGAAGGCCGTTCTGTTATATTAAATGGTATGAGCAACCTTCAAGGCGCAGAAGTAGCCGCAACTGATTTACGTGCAGCAGCTGCATTGATTTTGACAGGTTTAGTTGCAGAAGGATATACACGTGTAACAGAACTTAAGCATCTGGATCGTGGATATGTTGATTTCCATAAAAAACTTGAGGCACTTGGTGCAGATGTTGAGCGCGTTAACGACGAGCAGGAAATCACTGTTGAAAATGAAAGCTTTATTGCTGACATGAACGCTTAGAACCTAATAGATGAAAAAGACCGAAGAACCAAGCTGTCAGATGTCTGACACTTTGGAGCTTCGGTTTTTTCTTTTTTGTAATCATAAATGCTTGTCCCCTGCCATATGTTTAAAAAGAAGCGGTACTGCCGTTTTACTTTTCATATGGGGGTATTCTACTTGAAAAAATTCAAACCACTATTAGTCCTAGCAGCTATAATTTTTGCGATTACCCTGATCGTTCCGGCGATTATGGTTGCACCTTTTATGGAAGGCAAGGCAAACGGCAAACTGGGGGAAGAGCTGAACAGGAATAAGGAAAAGAAGGCAGTCGTTCCTTCTTTGGATTCTGCTGCAGAGGTGGCTGTCTATCGCACAGCACAAAAGAGAATTGAGACACTCCCATTAGACCAGTATCTCGAGGGCGTTGTTGCTGCAGAAATGCCGGCAGACTTTGAGATAGAAGCCTTAAAAGCTCAGGCCCTAACTGCGAGAACCTATATTGTAAAGCAAATGCTAAGTAAAGATAGTCTCGGCCTCCCAAAGGGAGCGCAAGTGACGGATACTGAAATCCATCAGGTATATAAAAGTGATGATGAATTAAAACGAGCTTGGGGAATGGACTACAGCTGGAAGAAGAAGAAAGTTCATGAGGCAGTTCAGGCAACAACCGGTGAAATTTTGACCTATCAAAACCAGGCAATTACAGCGACCTTTTTCTCAACCAGCAATGGCTATACTGAAAACTCAGAGGATTACTGGTCCAATTCCTTCCCCTATTTACGCAGCGTTGCAAGCCCCTGGGATAAAACCTCTCCAAAGTACAAAAGCAGTAAGGTTATTGCTTTAGGTAACTTTCAAAAACTGCTCGGTGTAAGGCTGAAGAGCGGTAATACAATTGGAAAGATCGTGGAAAGGACAGCGGGTAAACGTGTAGGGAAAGTAGACTTTAATGGTAAAGTCCTTACAGGCAAGGAAATCCGGGAAAAACTGGATCTGCGTTCCTCTGACTTTACATGGGAAAAAAAAGGAGACAACATAATAATTACGACGCGGGGCTACGGGCATGGAGTTGGGATGAGTCAATACGGTGCCAACGGAATGGCCGCAGAAGGCAAAACCTGTGAGGATATCGTGAAACATTACTACCAGGGAGTAGAAATCTCCTCTGCAAAAAATATGTTAGCCATGATTACAGCAAAAAAATAAAATGCCGGGCCCCACGGAGGGTCTGGCGTTTTTTATGGAAGTTTCTAGCGTAGTAATCGATAAAAAGTTCAACTTGATCGATAAGTTAGGGAAAATGATTGATAGAGTCCGCAACTTAATCGATATGTTCCCGAAAAAGATTGATTAATGGATCAATATGAGTGATTATTTTGAAAATTAATTGATAAATTGTTCCTAAAATTCTTTTAGTAGGGGAAGAGCTGATATTACCAGAGTCAGGCCTCCGCCTGGCTTTTCATCTGTCTAAGATCGTCCGAGAAATGGTATTTCCCTCAAAATGATTGATAGAGTTCTCAACTTAATCGATATGTCTGCCAAAATGATTGATAAATGGATCAAAATGAGTGATTAATCGTGAAAATTAATTGATAAATTGGGTTTTCCTAAAAAAGAGGTAATTTGCTTTTAATCGAGTGAGAGATGAAATTACCAGAGCCAGGCGTCCGCCTGGCTTTTCAGCTGACTAAGATTGTCTGCGATATAGTATTTCCCTCAGAATGATTGATAAGTTTCTCAACTTAATCGATATGTCTGCCAAAATGATTGATTAATGATTCAAAGTGATCGATATTACTCTCTAAATGATTGATAAAACCTTAATTAATCAAATTTTGACACAAAAATTACATAGGTCTTGCAATGAAAAGGAAGGTTTTATTAATAGAAAGTAGAAAAAAAGATATAAATAAGGGGTGATGAATATTTGGAGATGAATAAATGTGAAAGACCGTTACGAAATCGAAAGCTGAATATCTTAATGAATAGACTAGACATCCATTTCCCAGCCTACCAATCCATATGGGAGGAGTTCCAAAGAAGGGAGGCCGGATACAGAGGAGAGAAGGCAGTCAATTTTTACTTGAGAGGTTTATCTTCCAGTAATCATTTTATTTTCCACGGAATTAGGCTTGGTTTTAACAATGTGTTTTTTCAAATGGATAAGCTGATTGTAACTTCGAGATGTATTTTTGTAATTGAAGTAAAGAATTGGGCCGGAGAGCTTCATTTTGACAAGAGTTTCAATCAACTAATTGTAAAGAACAATGACAAGGTGGAAAGGCGAAAAAATCCAGTTTTGCAGGTTCAGTGGCAAAGTGAGCAACTGAAGAACTGGCTTGAGAAACATCATTTTTCAAATGTACCTATTGAGTTTCTTTTTGTGAATGCTAATGATAAGGCCATCTTAAGTGCAGATCCTGGGTATGAAATTGTTTTTCGAAGGTCTTGTAACAGCGATGGTATGCTACAGAAAATGAACCAATTCTCAAGGATTTATAAGGAAGAAAGTTTATCTCCCAAAGATATCCGCAAAATCTCCCGCCTGGTGCTAAACGGGCATATTCCTCTTGATCAAAACCTTCTGGAAGAATTTCATATCCCATTAAATAAAATTAAAACTGGCGCTAGGTGCCCAACTTGTGGAGCATTGCCCATGAATTATAAATGTAAAGTCTGGAAGTGTGTCAATTGTGGCTTCAAATCCAGCAATGCCTATCTCTCCATATTGGAAGACTACTTTTTACTCGTTAAAAAATCTATTAATAATGCTGAATTTAAACAATTCGCCGATTTACCTTCCCATCAAATTGCTTATAGGTTGTTAGCTTCAGCAGATTTGGCTTCTGACGGTCAGTGCCGAGGCCGAACCTACCATCCAAAATAAAAACCGCCAACCAAGAAGGCAGCGAATATAACTTTTCCTTGATAGTTAGAGAAGAGTAGTGAACATAGTAAAGTGTAAATAGAGAGGGATCGGCGAGCGTCACGGACTCCACTTTAAAGCACCATAAAAATTATTTTCTCTCTCCATGCATATATTTTTAACTTTTGTCGAAAAATAATCAGAAAAATTTTTTTTGCCGAATGTATATAATTCTAGCGATCTGTTCAGACTGATTGCTGAGGTGATGAAAATGAGAGAGGAAGAAAAAAGATCTTCTCAAGGCTCCAGTTTTAAACGCTTATTCAAAAAGCGGTGGGTATTCCCAGCAATCTATATTGCAAGTGCTGCAATTATCCTGACGGCGGTCCTATGGTACCAAAACAGTAACAGTGCGACAGACAAATTCGGTTACAAAGCAAACGATATTGCCGGCAAAAATAATAATCATCCGGCAGTAGAAGTTAGCCGGGCACTCGAAAATTTCGTAATGCCAGTAAGTAAATCTGTAGCCCCTGTTATAGAGAAAAAGTTCTACGACTTTAAAGGCAAAGAATCAGATCAGGAAGCAGCATTAGTCTATTACGACAATAAGTATGTTCCTAACTCTGGTATTGATGTAAAGTCGAAGGATGGTAAATCATTTGACGTTGTTGCGGCTCTAAGCGGTACTGTTACAAAAGTAGAGGAAGATTCGCTGCTTGGCAATGTGATTGAATTGGAGCATGACAAAGGTATTGTAACTCAATATCAATCTGTTAAAGACGTGAAGGTTAAGGTTGGCGATCAGGTTGAACAGGGACAAGTCCTTGCAAGTGCCGGTCAAAGCTTGTTTAATGAAAAAGCAGGCGTGCATGTGCATTTTGAAATCCGCAAAGACGGTGTTGCTGTAAACCCAGAAACTTATCTGGACAAGCCACTGAGTGCATTAGTAGAGGCTGATGAAACACCAGCTGCATCTGATGAGGGTGTACAAGGGCATGACAGCAAACTTGATGACCAAAGCAGCACTCCTGATGAAAAAGGTGCAACTGACGATTCCAAGGATCAAAAAACTGATTCTAAATCTAAAGATGCTACTGACACAAAGTCTAAAGATTCCAGCGATAGCAAGTCAAAGGAAAAATCCAGCGACAGCAAGTCTGAAAAAAGTAAATCTGATGACAGCAAAACTCCTTCAGAAGAATCTTCCAAAGACAGCTCTAACTCATAATAAAATTTCGGGACAGCAGGAGAAATCCTGCTGTCTTTTGTTTGGATTTTCCTTTTATTAGTCCCTCAAATTTCGTTATGCTAAAATAGAGGAAAAAGGGGGAAGATTGATGAAAAAATGGAGTCTAATAATTATGGCGGCCATGTTTTTTTTGATAACTGCCGGATGTACGAAGGAACCCTTGCCGCAGGATCGATTTGCTAGCTATATCGATTCGTGGAATAAAAAGGACTTTGATAAGATGTATGGATTTTTATCAAAGGATGCGAAAAAGTCTATTAGCAAAAAAGATTTTGTCGGCCGTTATCAAAAGATATATGAAGACCTGCAGATTAAGGATTTAAAGGTGCAATACAAAAAGCCGAAAAAAGATGATCAGCCGAAGGGCGAAAATGTCATCTATTCCTATACGGCAAAAATGAACAGCGTGGCGGGGCCAATTGATTTTACCCAGAAAGCCAAGCTAAAAAAAGAAGAAAAGAACTGGTATGTTGATTGGGATACTACACAGATTTTTCCTCAGCTAAAAGAAGGAAATAAAATCGGTCTTTCTTCAACTACCCCTAAGCGAGGCTCGATTGCTGACCGCAATGGAAAAATGCTTGCCGTTAATGGAGAAGCCTACGAAGTGGGAGTTGTTCCCGAGAAAATGGGCGATCAGAAGGAACAGGTCATCGCACAATTATCCAAGCTCCTGGACATGACTCCAGATCAGATCAATAAGGCAATCACCGCAACCTGGGTTAAACCTGAATACTTTGTACCCCTCAAAAAGGTGGCAAAAGATGACCAGGCGCGAATTCAGGAGCTAATTAAGCTTGAACCCGTTCAAACAAAGAAGGTCGAAGCGAGGGTTTATCCCTATAAAGAAGCAGCTGCACAGCTGATTGGCTATGTTGGACCAGTAACAGCTGAGGATATTGAGAAGTTAAAGGATAAAGGCTACGAAGCCGGCGATGTGATTGGTAAGAGGGGTCTTGAACAGGTTTATGAAGACCAGCTAAGAGGCCAGAGTGGTGTTAAAATTGCCATTAAGAAAAAGGACGGCAGTCAGGATGTATTAGCGGAAAAGCCAGTTGAAGATGGAAAGGATGTTCAGTTGACTATTGATGCCGACCTTCAGCTGAATATTTTTGGAAAAATGGCGGGCAAAGCAGGTGCAGCTTCAGCCATGAATCCAATAACCGGTGAAGTGCTTGCATTAGTAAGCTCACCTTCCTTTGATCCGAATCCACTTGCTCTAGGAGCTTCACAGGCACAGTGGAAAGCGCTGGAGGACAATCCGCAGAAACCGTTGATTACACGCTTCAAGCAGGGATATGCGCCAGGTTCTACTTTAAAGCCTGTAACGGCAGGAATCGCGTTAAACAATAATGCAATTAATCCAGCAGAGGGTATCAATATTTCTGGCAAGCAGTGGCAGAAGGATAAATCCTGGGGCGGCTATTTTGTTACACGTGTACATGAGGCAAACCCGGTCAATCTCGAAACAGCGCTAATTCAATCTGACAATATTTATTTTGCACAAACAGCATTAAAGCTGGGAAAAGATAAATTCATTGATGGCTTGAAAAAGTTCAGTTTTGAAACAGAGTCTGATTTTCCATTCCCGCTGGAAACTCCTAAAACGGGGGAAATGGGAAGTGAAATTTCACTCGCTGACTCTGGCTACGGACAAGGGCAGATTCAAACAAATATTGTTCATTTAATGGATACCTATACTCCTTTCGTAAATAACGGGAATATGATTAAACCGGTCCTTCTTATGTCCGACCAGAAAAATCAAGTGTTGAAGGAGCAGGTTATTTCTACACAAGCAGTTGGTACCATCGCTCCAATTCTACGTAAGATTGTCGGTGATTCTGCGGGTACAGCTCACCGTGCTGACATTCCAGGATACCCACTCTCAGGCAAGACTGGAACTGCAGAGTTAAAGAAAAAACAGGGTGAAAAAGGAACAGAAAATGGTTTCTTCGTAGCCTACAATACAGATAATCCGAGCCTGCTGGTTGCAATGCTGGTGGAAGGCGTTCAGGACAGCGGCGGCTCACAGGTGCCTGTTAAATTGGTTAGATCCGTTTATGAGGAAGCAAAAAATAAATAATACAAAGATAATCCCTGGTTTAATTGGCCGGGGATTTTTCTTCTAAAGAATATTTAACAGATAAGGGACAAATACTTTAATTGTTTTAAAAGAAATGGAGGCTTGGAAAATGGACGCAAAAAGGGCACAGCAAATTTGTGATTCATCAGAAACGACAAATGTGATGTACAACGGATCAAGCATTTATATCGAACATGTTGACCAGGATAAAGGGATGGCCACCATTCATCCACTCGATAATCCTAATCAAAAACAAAGTGTTTCTGTCGATAGCCTGAAAGAGCAATGACGAAAGCACCACTTCTAAGTGGTGTTTTTTCTTTTGCCCTTTTTTTGCAGTGTTTGACAAATTTCTCGGGAAATAGTTGAAACTTGGCAAAAAATTTCATCAATATTGAGACCCTCCCTTTTCTCAGGTATCTGCAAATACGTCCAATTTTCAAAAAACTTCTCATATACCTTGTCCTGATTGTGTTTTTCGTGCATATATCCTTAAACAGGCTAATACAATGTTACAAACCTATCAAAGAGAGTGTTTGAGGTGAAGAGTCGTTTGAAGGCAACGGGTATTTAGCCGGGGACATGATTAATCCTTGTATATTGAGAAAGCATTGCTTTCTGCCGCATGAGGGAATATGCGGAAGCAGAATTTCGTCGGAGTGATAAGCGGGTCTCATTTCACACTTCTCACATCCAATTTGGGGAGGGCGAGTGGTGTGCACGATTACATCAGAGAGAGAACTATCAAGATTGGAAAGTATATCGTGGAGACGAGAAAAACGGTTCGCGTTATAGCGAAGGAGTTTGGCGTATCCAAAAGTACAGTCCATAAAGATTTAACTGAAAGGCTGCCAGAGATCAATCCAGACCTTGCCAATGAAGTAAAGGGAATTTTAGATTACCATAAATCCATACGCCATTTGCGCGGCGGAGAGGCTACAAAAATGAAGTACCAGAAAGAAGAAAGAGAAGGTGAACCTGTTAAGTAATAAAAATTTACTTAAGATGAAGCGGCTTAGTTAAAGGATTTACTAATCCTGCTGAATTAGCAGAACATAGGGCTAAGCCGCCAAACAAAACACCCCTCTAAAATCCCCAGGGTTTTACCCATCATTAATCCTCCTTTTTTACTACAATTAATACCAAAAAAATGCATATTTTTTCTCAAAAGGTATTGAATTTGAAATCATTGTGATAAAATAGACAATTAGGGAAAGTAAAAGGAATCGTTCCAAGGAGGAAAGAATAAAGGATGTTTGCTAGAGATATTGGGATTGATTTGGGAACGGCCAACGTGCTGATTCATGTTAAAGGCCGTGGAATCGTATTGAATGAACCTTCTGTAGTAGCAATTGATAAAAATACTAACAAAGTCTTAGCGGTTGGTGAAGAAGCTCGCCGTATGGTAGGCCGGACACCTGGAAATATAGTGGCCATCCGCCCATTAAAAGATGGCGTTATTGCAGACTTTGATGTGACGGAAGCAATGCTGAAGCATTTTATTAATAAATTGAATGTTAAAGGATTTCTTTCTAAGCCACGCATTTTGATTTGCTGCCCAACGAATATTACAAGCGTTGAGCAAAAAGCGATAAGGGAAGCTGCAGAAAAAAGCGGCGGCAAAAAGGTTTATCTTGAAGAAGAACCTAAAGTAGCGGCTATCGGTGCCGGAATGGATATTTTTCAGCCTTATGGTAATATGGTTGTCGATATCGGCGGCGGAACAACAGATGTCGCTGTTTTATCAATGGGTGATATCGTTACTTCTTCCTCGATTAAAATGGCTGGAGATAAGTTTGATAATGAGATTCTTAACTATATCAAACGTGAGTACAAGCTATTGATTGGTGAGCGTACATCTGAAAATATTAAAATTAACATTGGCACTGTTTTCCCTGGTTCCCGTTCGGAGGAAATGGAGATACGCGGCCGTGATATGGTAAGCGGGCTGCCTCGCACCATTACTGTGAGGTCTGAGGAAGTTGAACAGGCGCTCCGTGAGTCAGTATCGGTTATTGTACAGGCTGCAAAAAGTGTTCTTGAACGCACTCCTCCTGAATTGTCAGCGGATATTATTGACCGTGGTGTTATTCTGACTGGAGGCGGCGCATTGCTGCACGGAATTGATACACTATTAGCAGAAGAATTAAAGGTTCCGGTACTTGTAGCAGAAAACCCAATGGATTGTGTTGCAATTGGAACTGGAATCATGCTCGATAATATCGATCGCATTGCAAAAAGAAAATTAAGCTAATGACCAGACCTGGCGGAACCCGTCAGGTTTTTTTCTTTTTGCTCAATGCAGACCTTAATTTTCTTATCATCATTAGTATACGGAAATATAGGATAGATACAGGAACACCAAATAAGGCCATTAAAGGGGCTGAATGAATACCCTCGTTGCTAGTCGAACAGAAAATTAATATAGCTAAGAAACCGGCAGCTGAATACAAAACTAAATGAATAAAATAGGACCACTTCTTTATATTTAAGAAGTTGTATAACTTTTCAATGAGAAAAGAAAAACCGGTACTGAAAATTAAAAATAGTGGAAATGCAAAAGGGGTAACAATCCAAAATGCCGGGCCCAAAATTATGAGACTAATTAAAACCGTAGATATAAAGGCAACATAAATTTTATGCCTAAAATCTTGCATGTTTTCCCTCTACCTAAAATAGTTATATGGTTTAATCCTAAATTATCACAAATTTTCGACAGGTTTTTTCTGGAAATCGTCTTTTTCTGCAAAAAAGTAATGTTTATTTAGGAATTATTTTTTATAATAGAGAGTAAGTGGTTTGAACGGAAATATATTCCGCCTATTTATAAGTGGATAATGAGGTGTAAAAGGATGTTTAAAGGATTCTATACCGTTGCTTCCGGTATGCTGGCGCAGCAGCGCAGGACGGAAATGCTTTCAAATAATATGGCTAATGCCAATACTCCCGGATATAAAGCTGATCAATCTTCAATGAGAGCTTTCCCGGAAATGCTATTAGAACGTTTTGGACAAAAAGAGGTTCCAGCCGGAAATGGTTTTTCAATACCTGACAATCAAACAGTTGGACCCCTGAATACCGGAGTCTATATGCAGGAGGCTATGCCCAATTTCGTCCAGGGAGACGTTCAGCAGACCGGCAGTAAAACAGATGTTGCATTAATCGATGTACTTATGCCGACAGACGCTCAAAAAAAAGGCTCAGTCTTTTTTACCGTTCAAAATCCAAACGGTGATATCCGCTATACTCGGAACGGAAACTTTACACTTGATTCACAGGGCTATTTAACAATGGGCAATGGATATTACGTACTTGATGAAAAGGGCAGTACTATCCAGCTTTCCAGCGATCAATTTACTATTGACGAAAATGGAGAAATTACTGGAGCAAACGGGGAAAAAGCTCTCCTTGGAGCTGGTTATTCAGATAATCCCCTTCGTATGATTAAAGAAGGTGAGGGCCTTTACAGGACCGAAGACGGAACACCGCTTGCCAATGCCTATGGCCAGCAGGGTGTTCGTTTTAAAACCCAGCAGGGCTTCCTGGAGAGATCGAATGTTGATGCAAGCAGGACAATGACAGATATGCTAACCGCTTATCGCTCGTTCGAAGCGAATCAAAAGATTCTTCAGGCTTATGATAAAAGTATGGAAAAAGCAGCGAATGAAATCGGCAGAGTGAACTAATAAAATTCCACAGAGAGGGGGATTTTTATGAATCAGACAATGATTACGGCAACAAATACGCTGAATCAATTACAAAAACAGATGGACATAATAAGTAACAACCTTTCTAATCTTGACACAACAGGTTTTAAAAGCAGGCAGGCGAATTTTAACGACCTGCTATACAATGAGTTTAACAACCAGCCTGATACCAAGGCTGAAGCAAACCGCCTAACTCCAAATGGAATCAGACAGGGAACAGGTGCAAGACTCGGCCAGGTTCAAATCAATATGTCTATAGGCTCGTTAAAACCAACAGGACGCTCTCTGGACGTTGCTCTTCAAAAGGAAGGGCAGTATTTCAAGGTTCTTGTTCAGAATGGAACAGATAGCTCGGTACAATACACCCGTGATGGGGCGCTTTCTGTTTCACCAGTGGCCGAGAATGAGGTTATGCTTGTGAATGCAGCAGGAAATCCGGTCCTTGATGAAAACAACAAACCTATTATCATCCAAGGGAATGCTTCAGAGTATAAGTTTGATGAAAATGGCAGGCTTTCCGCAAAAATGACTGACGGTACTACTCAATCATTTAATTTGGGTATGATACAAATTAATAAACCGCAATTTTTTGAACAAAAAGGGGCTAATTTAATTGGCCTAACCCAAAACGCCGGGCAGGTTCAAGGTGTCTTTACTGAATTAAATGGAACACTTCGCCAGCAGGCTTCTGTCGGACAGGGGATACTGGAGCAATCGAATGTCGATATGTCTAAGGAAATGACGGACCTGTTAAATGTCCAGCGATCCTACCAGTTTCAGGCCAGGTCGATAACAATGGCTGATCAAATGATGGGGCTCGTAAATGGAATCCGCTAAAGGGAGAATAAAGGAAATGCCGATGGACCAAAATCAGCCTATAACTAGAGAACAAATTAAGAAGGAAAAAGCTGAACAAAGGGAAAACGAAGCAATTATTAAAATCAAGCGCAGAAAGCGCAAATTCCCTATTTGGCTGCGAGTTCTTATTGTACTTTTCTTGATAGTAGTTTGTTTTTTTGGCGGATTGGTTGTTGGCTATGGCGTAGTCGGACATGGGAAGCCAATGGATGCTCTAAAGGAATCAACCTATACACATATTCGCGATATAGTTATCAAAGAAAAATAAAAAGGAAGGGACAATTCCCTTCCTTTTTGTATAGTAATAATAGTAAAATGAATTAAACACCTATTCCTAGTAGGAGGTACTAAAATGTTGGATGTAACACAAATTAAAGAAATCATTCCACACCGCTATCCATTTTTGTTAGTAGATAGAATATTGGAGATTGAAGAAGGAAAAAGAGCTGTTGGTATCAAAAATGTTTCGGCAAATGAAGAGTTCTTCAATGGCCATTTTCCGGATTACCCTGTTATGCCTGGCGTACTGATTGTAGAAGCACTTGCCCAAGTCGGTGCGGTCGCTATGCTGATAAAGGAAGAAAACCGTGGACGCCTCGCATTTTTTGCTGGTATTGATAGCTGCCGTTTTAAAAAGCAGGTTAGACCTGGGGACCAATTGCGACTGGAAGTCGAAATGACACGTCTGCGCGGTCCAATTGGTAAAGGTAAAGGAACAGCCACGGTTGATGGAGAAATTGTCTGTGAAACAGAAATCACATTTGCACTTGGTGATAAAAAAGAATAATAATTGGGGCCGGCTTAAACAGCCGGTTTTTTTCTTTAGTACCAAAATCCACCATTACTCAAATAACGCAACTTTTTTTCTTTGTTGGGCAATCTAAAATCAGACCAAATATGAAAGGGGATTTACCGATGAAGAAAAAAATAGCGATGTTAATTGGAGGGGCCTTTTTATCTGTGTTAATGCTGGCTGGATGTACCAATAATAAGAATGACAACAACCCGCCGCCTCCAACCACCAATACTCCGGATGTTAGGGATAATGATGTAAACAAGAATGATATTCGTGATAATAATCTAAGGGACAACACACCGAACAATCGCAATACGCCTAATCAAAACTTAAATCGGAATCACTATCCTGAGAAAGAAGACAAAAATACTCCAAACGATGGAGACATTTCTAAGGATAATAACACACCTCCTGAAGATATTATTGAAGACCGCAACGACATGAACGACAAAGATAAAAAAGACGAGTAAAACAAAAAGGACAGGCTGCCCTGTCCTTTTCCTACTTTATTCGCGGTTTGCTTTTCATTTTGTCTTTAAATTCAGTTAAAAGTGCGTCTCCAGCCAGATCTCTCTTAATTAAGCTTTCAAGCAGTAATTCGGAATAATTACTCCGAGCCCGGCGCAAATGCCCCTCAAGAAGCAGGCTCGTACTATTTTCAAATCTTTTTAATGAGATAATTCTGGTCTGAAAATAAGCTGGGTCATTTTCCTTTTTTGTAATGACCGCTTGAACAATAATGTCGTTCTTTTTTTCCTGCAGAGATTGGAGATAGTTAAAATTTTCAAGTTCTGTATAGGCCTCAAGAATCCAGGTGGAGTTTTCATCCTCCTTGTTGATAATAAGGCCGTCTTTGAGAGGAATATTAATTCCAATGTCATTTTCCAATATTTCCATTGATACTAACTTAAAAGTTTTCATTTTAACCTCCTGTTTGAAAACTTCTATTTTATATTTAAATTATAACATAGGAGAACCGTAATGCCAGTTTTCACATGTAAAAGCATCTTATCAATAACGTAACACAGCGGCGCTTCAGTTCACGATTCGTTATCTAATTTAATACCCTTTAACGAATATTATTTCAACAAGGATGATTCTTTTTTTCCAATTATTAATGCTCGGTTTGGTCGAAGAATTCGCTGCCCAATTCCACTGTAAAATAAAGTTCTTCTAAATATTAGTCAGTTAATACAAAAAAATTCAAAAAATAAAATCATTTTTTTAGCTGTTTGGTACGATGATATATTCCTTGGGCTTCTTTTATAATAAAAGTAAAAGCGCTTCGCTGCTATGGTTAAAAGGTCTATATAAGTAAGGGGTACTGAAAAATCAATTCCATAAGTGGAGAAAAAATATGAAATAAGCCCATAAGATTATTGACAAGTCAGAAAATTTGGTATTATTATAAAAGCACGGATTATTTTAAATTATAGTATTTAGTTTTATAATGTAAAACAACGGTGGCAGGAAAGGTAAATCTAGCTTTCTTTTTTCCTTGTTTTTAAAAACCGTGTTTTATAATATAAAACAAAAAGGAGGAGTTACTTAAATATATATTTTTTTACAGGTTCGTGATACCGCTTACATTAAACCAAATAAAAGGGGCTGTGTTAAAGAAATGAAAAAAATATTTTCAATTGCCGCAGGTATTGCTTTAAGTACATCTATGGTTCTAACTGGGTGCAGTGGAACCCAAAAGGCTGAAACAAAAAGTACAGCAGGCGGTGGCCCTCCGAAGGTTATAAAAGTTGCTGACTATTTTGCAGAAGATCACCCTCAGAATATTGCCCTCAAAGAAAAATTCAAAAAGATTGTTGAAAAAGAATCTCATGGTAGCCTTCAAGTTAAGATTTTCCCAAATAGTACATTAGGTGCAGAAAAAGAATTTTATGATGGGGTCCGGAACGGGACTATTGAAATGGGAATACCAGGGTTGATCATGCAGGCAGACGTTCCGAAAATGGCTGTTCCTGAATGGCCCTTCCTTTTCAAGGATTTTAACCATGTAAAAAAAGTTTTAAATGGGCCAATAGGCAAAGAATTAACTGCTGATCTTGAAAAAGGGCAGGGTGTAAAGCCTCTAGCATGGAGTGCCAATGGATTCAGAATGATTTCCTCCAATAAAACTATTAAGGGTATGGATGACTTAAAGGGACTGCGCCTTAGAATGCCGAACATCCCCAACTACATCACACTTGGGAAATTGCTTGGCGCGAACGTAACCCCACTGCCAATTTCAGAAGTATTTTCAGCGTTGGAGCAGAAGGTAGTTGATGGGCAGGATAACCCAATTGCAACGCTAAGGGCATCAGGCTGGTATGAGGTTCAAAGTGATGTTTTGGAATCCAAGCATATGTTTAGTCCTAACATTTACATTATAAACAGTAAATTTTGGAACGGCTTAACGAAGGAACAGCAAAAAATAGTCGAAAAAGCATCAAAAGAAGCCGCAGACTATGAATTTGATCTTCTTGAAAAGAGCTATGAAAGCGATAAGAAGTTCCTTCAGGAACACAAAGTTAAATTCACAACTCCATCCGACGAATTCGAAGCTGAAATGGAGAAAAGGGCACAGCCTTTATACGATGATATCTATAAACAAAATCCATGGGCCAAAGACTTGGTTAAGAGAATAAAAGATGAAGCTAAATAAAAGGAGGAAGAAAGAATGCTGCAAAAAATAAGCAATTTTTTTGGTAAACTTCTAAACTGGGCTATTGCCATCTCTCTGTCATTCATGTCTATCCTCGTTTTTGGGAATGTTGTCCTGCGGTACGTATTTAATTCAGGTATTACCTGGTCAGAGGAAATGTCCAGATTCCTCTTCGTCTGGATGGTATTCCTTGGGGCCATTGCGGCACTGAAAGACAATATGCACCTTGGAGTGGATATTATTGTAAACGCTTTACCGCAAAAAGCAAAAAAGGTTGTATTTATCATAAGTAATTTACTAGTTTTATATGTTTTATATCTTCTGCTCGTTGGAAGCTGGGATATGACGATTTTGAATATGAACAGTACTGCGCCGGCCACAGGGCTTCCTCTCTCCTTCCTATACGGAATTGGGATAGTCACAGCCATTTCTATGGCTGCCATTGTAATTGTAAAAGTGGTTCAGGCTCTTACCACAAAGGATGCAGCACTCGTAATGGTTTCATCCTCCGATGAAGTACTGGAGGATGTGCAAAATCATCAGATAAATCCTGAACGGCCCGCAGGCCTTTCGGAAAAAGCAAGTATATAGGAGGGAGGAAAAGAGATGATAGGAGTATTTTTAGGATCACTGTTTGGCACGCTGGCACTAGGTGTGCCTATCGCATTCGCGTTGATTTTGTGCGGTGTCGCTATTATGTTTGCTATGAACATGATGGATGCCCAAATCGTTGCCCAAAACCTGATCAATGGTGCCAATAACTTTTCACTAATGGCCATCCCCTTTTTCGTTCTGGCCGGGGAACTAATGAATGCAGGAGGAATCTCCAAGCGTATCGTTGAGTTCGCCATGGCGCTTGTCGGCCATATCCGTGGCGGCCTTGGCTATGTTGCCATTATTGCAAGTATTCTTTTCGCTGGTTTGTCCGGATCAGCAGTTGCGGATACAGCAGCACTGGGAGCCATCCTGATTCCGATGATGATTGCCAGAAATTATGAAGTTGGCCGCTCAACAGGCTTGATTTGTGCGGCGGGAATTATAGCGCCAGTCATTCCGCCAAGTATCCCAATGATCATCTTTGGAGTAACGGCAGGTGTTTCAATTACACAGCTCTTTATGGGCGGAATCATTCCCGGAATTATGATGGGGGGCGGGCTCATTGCCGCTTGGTCTTTTATGGCACGGAGAGATAAAAGTGAGCTTCCTAAACGGAAGTCAAAGAAGGAAATTTTACAGGCTGTAAAACAGGCGCTTTGGGCACTCTTTCTGCCAGTGATTATAATTGGCGGACTAAGAGGAGGAATGTTTACCCCGACAGAAGCTGCAGTAGTCGCCGCTTTCTATGCATTGTTTGTCGGTTTGTTTATTTACAGAGAGATGGAATTGAAGGATCTCTCCCATGTCCTTGTTACAGCTGCAAAAACTACATCTGTCGTTATGTTTGTTGCTGCCGCGGCGATGGTATCAGCCTGGCTGATCACAGTGGCAGACGTACCTGGTGAAATGGCAAGGCTTCTTGGCGGATTAGTCAACCAGCCTTTAGCATTGATGCTTTTAATTAATCTTATTCTTTTGGCAGTGGGCCTAGTAATGGACCTGACACCGGCTATTCTGATATTTACTCCGGTATTTTTGCCGCTTGCCAAGATGGCAGGAATTGACCCCGTCTACTTTGGAATCGTAATGGTTATCAATCTTTGTATCGGCCTGCTAACGCCGCCTGTTGGAACTGTCCTGTATGTAGGCTGCGGCATAAGCAAAATTAATATCGGGCAATTAACCAAAGGAATATGGCCATTTGTATTAGTACATGTAATCGTTCTTGTTCTGCTTATTCTCTTCCCATCAATTATTACTGTACCGCTTAAGTGGTTCACGTAACTAGAAGCGGGTATAAAAGGAGCTGTATAAAATTGGATAAATTTAAAGTGGTAGTGACTGACTGGGAGTTTGAAGACCTTCGCTACGAAGAAAAGGTTCTCTCCCAATCAGGAAAAATTGAATTCATAGGGGCAAATTGCCGTACAGAAGAGGATGTCATTGAGGCATGCCGGAATGCGGACGGGATTATCAATCAATATGCTCCCTTAAGCAGAAGAGTAATAGAATCATTGGAAAAATGTAAGGTTATTACCCGATACGGAGTAGGCGTTAATACGATTGACCTGGAAGCTGCCACTGAAAAAGGGATTTGTGTGGCAAATGTACCTGATTACTGTATGGATGAGGTTTCGGATCATGCACTTGCATTATTGCTTTCCTGGACCCGAAAGGTAACCATTGCCAATAATGAGGTTAAAAGAGGAAATTGGGATTTCAAAGTTACCCGTCCCATTTATCGCCTCCGCGGAAGGACTCTGGGTCTGGTTGGATTCGGAAGGATTCCCCAGTCCCTTGCTGAAAAGGCAAAACCACTTGGATTCGAAATCCTTGCAGCAGATCCATTCTTTCCGCCGGCAGAGGCTAGTAAAAGAGGGGTTACGATTGTTCCTTTGGATACTCTCGTGGAGGAGTCGGATATTATCTCCGTCCATGCACCTCTCACTCCGGCAACAAAAGGCATGATCGGAAAAGAACAGTTTACGAGAATGGCAAAAAAGCCGCTTATTATTAATACATCAAGAGGACCTGTAATAGATGAGGCAGCCTTAATAGAAGCCCTTAAGATCGGCCAGGTATCCGGAGCCGCACTCGATGTTTTGGAAGAAGAGCCTATTCATCAGGATCATCCATTGCTGTCCATGGATAATGTCATTCTTACTCCGCATGTTGCCTGGTATTCGGAGGAAGCAGAAGAGGAGATGAGATCCAAGGCAGCTATGGGAGTGGCAGATGTTCTGGTTCATAAGGAGTATCCAAAGTACATCGTAAATTCAGAGGTTAAGAACAGGATATCACTTGAGGAAAGTACACCTCAGGAAAGATATTCTCAATTAGTTTAAAAAGTAAACAGGGGCTTTAATAAACTTTTTATAAAATAGGGGGATTTCAAGTGAGAAAATTACTGAAAAAAATCGGAGTTGGAATACTGATTCCAGGTATGCTGCTCCTCGGTGCATGTTCCGCGGGAACCAAATCATCCGGAGCCGGAGAAACAAAAGCAAATGCAGACACAAAAGGAATTCAAGAGAGAACGATTAAGGCAGGGATTGGATTAAATGCGGATCATCCGCAAGGTCTTGGCCTGAAAAAATTTGTGGAATTGGTGAAAGAGAAGAGTGACGGCAAGCTTAAAGTTCAGCCATTCTACAGCGCTACTCTTGGGGATGACCAAAAGATGACCGAAGCATTGCAGGGCGGCATGCAAGAAATTACTATCCCATCTACTTCTCCACTTGTTGGAATGATTAAAGAGTATGGAATCTTTGACTTTCCGTTCCTATTCAATACTCCGGAAGAAGCAGATGCGATTCTTGATGGGAAAATTGGCCAGCAGCTCCTTGATAAACTTCCTGAGCACGGGTTAATCGGTCTTGGCTATTGGGAAAACGGCTTCCGCCAACTAACCAACAGTAAACATCCGGTTAAAACAGCTGCAGATTTTAAAGGCCTTAAGATTCGTACCATGCAAAATGAGGTTCATTTGGATGCATTTAAAGAGCTCGGTGCAAATCCGACTCCAATGGCTTTTTCCGAGGTGTTTACCGCTTTGGAAAGCAAAACGGTTGATGGACAGGAAAACCCGCTTGCTACTATTAAGTCTAACAAATTTAATGAAGTACAGGACTATTTAAGCCTTACAAGACATGTTTACACTCCATTTGTATTCCTAGTGAGCAAAAAGTTCTGGGACGGTCTCTCAGAACAAGAGAAAACGATTTTAAAAGAGTCTGCAGTTGAGGCAGGAAAATATCAGCGCCAATTAAGCCGTGAAGAGGACAAAAAAGCAGTGGAAGAACTAAAATCCCAGGGCATGAAAGTAAATGAAGTAAGTGCCGAAGAAAAGGCAAAAATGAAAAAGATTATTCAGCCAGTCATAGACAAATATGCAGACAAATTTGGAAAAGATCTTGTAAACGAAATGAATGCAGAAATCGAGAAAGTCCGCAAATAGAAATTGAACGCTGGAGATGATGGAGAATGGCGATAATTAATGAACTCTTAAGTGAAATAGCCATACCTCGGCTGGTAAAGGTAAGGCAAAGGTTCGAGGCTCCTGAAATTACAAATGTTGCCGAGGCAGTCCGGGAAGCGATTGACGAAGCGAATGTACTTCAAAGGATCCAGCCAGGGGACAGAGTAGCAATTGCTGTAGGTTCAAGAGGTGTGGCTGACATACCTGTTCTGGCCAGAGAAACGGCTAATGCCGTTAAGAAAGCGGGAGGCTCCCCATTTATTGTACCAGCAATGGGAAGTCATGGAGGGGCTACCGCTGAAGGACAAAGGGAAGTGCTTGAAGAGCTCGGTGTAACTGAAGAAACGACTGGAGCGCCCATCATTTCAAGTATGGAAGTAGTTGAGATTGGAAGGCTTGATAACGGCCTTCCAATCTATATTGACAAAAACGCCTATGAAGCAGATAAGGTAATTGTGATCAATAGGATTAAACCACATACTGCCTTTAGGGGGCCTGTTGAAAGTGGTTTGATGAAAATGATTACGATTGGTCTTGGAAAGCAAAAAGGTGCTGAGGCAGCCCACGCTTTTAGTTTTAAATATATGGCTCAGCATGTAGTTGAAATGGCAAGAATTGCAATGGAAAAAGTGCCGATCATTTTTGGAATAGGATCATTGGAAAATGCCTATGACCGGCCGGCGAAAATCGTTGCGATAGCAGCAGAGGAAATCGAACAGCGAGAGCCAGAGCTTCTAGTTGAGGCAAAATCTTTAATGCCAAAACTACTTTTTGACCCAATTGATGTTCTCATTGTAAATGAAATTGGCAAGGATATTTCCGGAGACGGAATGGATCCAAACATTACCGGCAGATATGCAACCCCGTATGCCAGCGGCGGCCCAGAAATCACCAGGATTGTGGTATTAGGGCTGACGAAGAAGACGCATGGCAATGCAAATGGAATTGGAATGGCCGATATGTCAACCAGGAAGGCAATGGATGAAATCATTTGGGAAAAAGGTTACGCAAATGCGTTAACAAGCACTGTAATATCCGTTGTAAAGCTTCCAATGATTTTAGACAACGAAGAACTGGCTGTAAAGGCTGCGATTAAAACTTGTAATGCGTTTAATCTAAGCAAGGCCAGAGTGGTACGAATCAAAAATACGCTTGATATTCGAGAAATCTGGATCTCCGAATCAATGCTGGATGAAGCGAAAGAAATGGATAACATCGAAATCCTTTCTGAACCGGCTGAGATGGAGCTCTCCGGAGTTAGAGTATAGATAACTGTGAATCCCAGAGATAGAGAAAGGATGATTTTAACATGGCAGTTCAATATCCCTATATTGATAATGCGGTAAATCCTTACCGTGATAATGTCCAGGGAAAGGCAAACGAGCCGATCTGTGTGGCCGGACTTCTCGATCGTTCCAAGCAAGTTCTAAGTACTGAGCTTAAAGGGCTGCAGCCTGACTGGTCCCTTGAGGAGATTTATGACAGGCTTCACCATAATGCGCCACGAATTGCCATTATTGGAGGATCACCGGACCATCCGGCTCATATTATGGATTTCCAGACAATTGCTAGGGCGGCAATTCGAATTTGGCAAAATGGCGGGGTTCCTTTTCAGTTTTCTACACCTGTTATGTGTGACGGCACAGCGCAAAGCAACCAGGGGATGAGCTACTCCCTTCAAAGCAGAAATGCGGTTGCGCAAATGGTTGTCAGCCAAATGGAGTCACATAGCTATCATGGTGCATTTGTTATTCAGGGATGTGACAAGCAGCCTCTTGGGGTTGTAAGTGCAATGGCCCACTTGGACCGAATTAGAAGGCACAGGAACGAGGCTCCTTTTTTTGCAACCTTTGCACCCGCGCATGTTTTAAAGGGAGGAACAATCCCGGCATCGCTTTTTTCTGAGCTTGAAGAGGTAGCTATAAGGGCTGAGGCCGAAGGGGCTTCCGATGTTGCTGATGATTTGCGTGATGCTCTTTCCTATATTCTGCAGTGTTCCTCCAATACAGCTTTTCAGGGAGTTCTTGAAAGAGCCCGAGAACGCGGGGTTATTACAAAGGAACAGCATGATCTATATGAAAAGAAGCTTGCAGTTGCTACATGCGATGGTCAAGGCGGCGTCTGTGCGTTTAACGGAACAGGGAATAGTTCACGTCACCTGGTTGCTGGAATGGGTCTAGTTCATCCGGCCCTCGAGCTGCTTACTGCCCCCCCAACGCAAAATGAAATCAATCAGGCTCTCGATTCACTTGCAGGAATGATTAACAATCCTGTTTTTGGGGCAGCAAACATTTTGGCTTCTAATATTAAAAATGCTATTCGCATCCACAGTGCTTCAGGCGGATCAACCAATCTAATGATGCATATAGTTGCCGGAATGCTTTATGGAGGTTATAAATTTGACCTTTGGGATTATGATGAAATTCATCATGAAGTTCCGATTCCGGATCTGTTCAATTATAGTCTGACCGAAGGGCGTGATATCTTCGCTTTGGCAATGCAGTGCTGCAGCGGGAAAATCCGTGGTATGGAAACTCTTTTCTATGAACTGATAGAAAATGGAGTGCCAATGGACATTGATGCCCCTACAGTAACAGGAGAAACATGGAGAAAAAGGCTTTCCGAAACCCATGATCTTTCTGCTCTGGGTGTAGAGGAGAATCCTATTATTCTATCAAAGCCAAGAAGATCATTTAGCGGTGTCGATGTAATCAAGGGAAACTTTTTCGAAAGTGCAGTAGTAAAAGTCAGCGGAATGACGACAGATCAACTTGATAACTTTGATAAAAAAGCTGCCTTTGTCCTTTTTTATGATAACGAAGACAGCGCTAATGAAAATCTGCTGGATGAAAATCTACTGGAAAATCTTAAAAAGAACCGCAGCTTTCAATTCGAAACCATGAAAGCGGCAGCTAAGCAAAATGCCCCTGAATTGTTTAAAAGCTGTGATGATATGGATTATGATCAGCTTTTTGACCAGATGTCTGAAACTGGAGCTTTGAAGATTTCCGTCATTGTATCCGGTCAAGGCCCGGAAGCATTTGGAATGCCGGAAATGTTTACTCCAATGCAGCATATCAATGCCAACCGGAAGCTGAAAAGGCTGGCTACATTAATTAGTGACGGTCGATATTCAGGTGTTACATATGGTGCAGCCATTGGTCACATGACTCCTGAAGCAAAAAATGGAGGGGGCATTCTTTATCTGAAAACAGGTGATGTGCTTTATCTCGAACTCCGAGAAAAGAAAATCGAATTTTTGGATGAAGAGTTCTTTAAGAAAGGCAGACTTGTTTTTGATTTTGAAAAAGCAAAGAAGGAAAGGGCAGCACTTGCTGAAAGCAGACTTGCCAGTATACGAAGCCGTCAGCGGCTTGTAGCCTCCAGTAATAGAATGACAGGACATACTGATGCCGCCAACGGTGTCGTTCCAATCGCGGTGGCGGAAGAAGCAGTGTACGATTACAAGAGCGATATCATTTTGCCCGCGAGAAAAAATCTTGCCGGCCAATCATAATTATCAATTTTTATAATAAAGGAGAGACAGGCAATGGAAAATACGCGGATTTTAATTGAAAGCCTTGGATTTCCCGGTGGCGACCTGCATCACCTTCCTGATTCAAAGAAAACATTTCCGGATGGGGCCCAATGCAGAATTGAAATCCCGAGTGTCGAAGGACCTGAGTCATTTAGGGAAGTAATTAAAGCATCAAGGGATTATGAAGTGGAAATTCATCGGGTTTCTCAGGGAAGCGGTATCATGCTTTTAACCGATGATGAATTAAGTGAAATGGCTGAGCTTGGCAGAGAAAACAATATTGAAGTGAGCCTCTTTGTAGGACCACGAGGCTCTTGGGATATCACGGCAATGCCCTGGGCGAGTGCAGGAAAAATTACTGGCCTGCGGGTTGAGAGCATGGATCAGCTTGTTTACTCGATTGAGGATATTAAAAGAGGCTGCAGATTTGGCATAAGAAGTATTCTTGTTGCGGACGAAGGCTTGCTATGGCTTGTGAATGAGT
This sequence comes from Neobacillus sp. FW104-15D2, assembly GCF_058790155.1. Classification (NCBI taxonomy): domain Bacteria; kingdom Bacillati; phylum Bacillota; class Bacilli; order Caryophanales; family Bacillaceae; genus Neobacillus; species Neobacillus sp. FW104-15D2. The sequence goes on along the minus strand of NZ_JBYTCJ010000006.1, from coordinate 87,577 downwards.
TCAAGAAAAAAGGCGAGCTTCCTGCTGATCTGGTAGTAAAGATATCAGTTCAGATGGCACAGGCAAATCCAGTTTCCATCAAGCTGATGGAGGATATAGGAGCAACAACCTTTAATGTTCCAACTGATTTAACGCTTGCCCGTCTTGCCGCCATCAGACAGCCTATTGATATGCCGATTGATATTTATGTTGAGGCTCCGGATGATGTGGGAGGCTTTATCAGGCATTATGAAATTCCAGAAATCATCAGGGTGGCAGCACCGGTCTATATTAAATTCGGCCTAAGGAATGCTCCGAATATTTATCCTTCGGGCACACATCTCGAAAAGACGTCTGTAGCACTTTCCCGTGAAAGGGTAAGGAGAGCAAGAATTGGTGCGGATATGATAAAAAGGTATGCACCTCATCTTAAGACATCAGCAAAAGGCGCCCTCGGATTGGCAGTTCCGGCAGCAGGGGCTGCAGCCAGAATATAATAAGATGGTGAACCAAAGGATTTGTCAAAGCTTCATTAGAAAAACTTGGCCTTCACCAAGTTATTCAGGCGAAAGCTCTAGTTTTTCTTATCACGCTCAAATCGGCACATCCTCGAAAAAGCTATGCTTTTTCTTCGTGCGAGGCAAAGCTGACGAAGCTTTCCTTGTCCTGTGCCTTTCGCCTGACTAGGACTTCCTCGGAAAAGCAGGTGCTTTTCCTTCGTGCGATGATAATGCTGACGAAGCCTTCCTTATCCTGTCCGTCGTGCGTTCAGAATTTATGGAAATAAATTTCTGATTAGCTAAAAAGGCGAAGTCGGGAGCCTGTATCATTATCCAGCGAAGCTGACCCTTACAATCCCATCCTTCGAACAGGAACTTTTCCTAAGAGTATCCAAGCTTTAATTCCAGTAAATTTCCTGCTAGTATGATAATGTAAGGGTAAACATGAAAGCTTGTAAAGGGTGAAAATAATGCCTATTATTCAGTCAGTAGACCGGGCACTCCGTATATTTGATTTATTTGATGAATATGAAACAGAATTAAAAATTACCGATATTAGTGAAAGAATGCAGCTTCACAAAAGCACTGTTCATTCAATATTGAAAACGCTTCAGTCAAAGGGCTATATCGAACAAAATGAAGATAACGGCAAATACAGGCTTGGTATGAAGCTGTTTGAACGGGGCAATTTGGTGATTAGAAGTCTGGATATCAGGACAATTGCCAAAAAGCACTTAATTAAATTGTCAGTTGAAACAGAGAATACCGTACATCTTGTTATTTTGGACGGGAAGGAAGGCATCTACATCGATAAGGTGGAGGGCCCTTCGGCCACCGTGCTCTACTCAAGAATCGGGAGAAGAATACCTGTTCATAGCAGCGCAGTCGGAAAAGCTTTAGTTGCCTTTAAAAATAAAAAAGAGCTTCAGGAAATCCTGAAGGGATACGTTTATAAAAAGCAGACCATCAACACTATAACTGATGAAAAGACTTATTTGGAAGATCTTGAAAAGGTTAGGGATTCTGGCTTTGCCATTGATAAAGAAGAAAATGAACCCGGTATTACCTGTCTTGCTGTTCCGATTTGGGATCATACAGGAACAGTTGCTGCGGCCATGAGTATGTCCCAGCCTACAATGAGGATCGACCAGAAACAACTGGAACGTTCTGTTGAAATGCTGAAGGAAGCTGCGGAAAAAATCTCCAAAGAATTAGGTTATGACCTGAGTACAATTGCCAAATAAAACTTATAATCTATCCCTTTGTTGGATGGGTTATGAGTAAATAACAAAACTGAGTTTTATAATATAAAACAGGAGGGTTTAAAATGAGAATTATCCGTTTTTTAGATACCAATTCAACACCTGTAATGGCAGCTTTAACTGATCAAAATGAAGTTTATGCACTTCCTTATGAAGACTTTATGGCGCTTGTAAATGAAGCAGAACGCCGGGCGATTTCTCCTTTAAATTTAATTGAGACTTTAATGAAAGAATCAGAGCCTCTGTCCACACCATTTGAAAAGTTGGAGCTTCTGGTACCGATCGTCGCACCTGAAGTATGGGCCTGCGGGGTTACCTATGAAAGAAGCAGGGAAGCCAGAAACTATGAAGCTACTGGCGGCAGGAATGACCAGGAAACGTGCTATGACAAAGTTTATGATGCTGAAAGACCGGAAATTTTCTTTAAATCCACCGCAGCAAGGACTGCTGGCCCTGAGGTGCCTGTTTATTTGAGAAGTGATTCTAATTGGCAGATCCCAGAGCCAGAGGTGGCACTGGTCATCACGAAATCCGGTAAAATTGCCGGTTATACGATTGGAAATGATATGAGCTCAAGAGATATAGAGGGAGAAAATCCGCTATATCTTCCACAGGCAAAAATCTGGAGAAACTCCTGCTCGATTGGTCCTGCAATCCGCCTTGCTGAAACAGTTGAAAATCCGTACGATTTTGATATTACCTGCCGTATTTTAAGAGATGGCGAACTGGCAGTTCAGGGCAGCGCCAATACAGTACAGCTAAAGAGAAAATTTGATGAACTTGTCTCGTACCTTTTAAAGGATAATGTGGTCTTTGATGGCACAGTTCTTTTAACTGGCACATGTATTGTCCCTCCTAATGAATTTACTTTGGAGGATAATGATCGAATTGAAATTGAAGTCTCATCCATAGGAGTACTTTCCAATCCGGTAAAAGCCCAGAAACAGGCTGCATCGGCACTGAAAGATTCCGAATATTCCGGTGTTTAAACAGCTGCAACATCCTAAGCGGGTATAATGGGGGAATTTGAATATGGGGAATCAAACCTTTAAAACAGTGATGATGAAACCGATTGATAAAGTGGCCATGGCGCTCGAGCCCATTCCATCTGGCAAGGAAGTAGAGGTCACCTGCCAAGGAAAAACTTTCAAGGTCACTTTACTTGATGATATTCAATTCGGTCATAAATTTGCAGTTGTTCCAATTGAGCAAGCGGAAGACATTATAAAATATGGAGAAGTGATCGGGCGCGCAGTCAGGTCAATTCAAGCCGGAGAGCATGTTCACGTTCATAATCTTGAAGGAACAAGGGGAAGGGGGGACAAAGTTGGCAGCTAATCAAAGCAATACCTTTTTAGGATATAGAAGGCCGGATGGCAAAGTCGGGGTTAGAAACCATGTATTAATCCTCCCAACGATTACGTGTGCAACTCAGGCTGCACACCAGATTACCCAGCTTGTACATGGAACGGTAAGTTTTATCCACCAGCACGGGTGCGCACAGGTGGGAGTGGATTACGAACAGACTTTTCAGACCTATGTGGGAATGGGACTGAATCCGAATTTATATGGAGTAGTTGTACTGGGACTTGGCTGTGAAACACACCAGGCACGAAGTGTGGCGGGAGAAATAGCCAAAAGCGGCAAGCCAGTAGAAGTCGTTTCCATCCAGGATCACGGCGGAACCTTATTTGCTATTGCAGAGGGGGCCAGAGTCGCTGCAAGAATGGTTCAGGATGCATCGGCCATTATGCGTGAAGAGTGTTACTTCAGCGAGCTGATAATTGGTACAGAATGCGGCGGGTCTGATGCATGTTCAGGACTTTCCGCCAATCCTGCCGTTGGCGCAGTAAGCGATATGATTGTTGATGCAGGCGGAACTTCAATTTTGGCTGAAACGACCGAATTAATTGGAGCAGAGCATTTACTGGCCAGTCGAGCCGCTAACGACCGTGTTGCAAAACGGGTGTATGAGGTAATTAACGCAATGGAAAAACGAGCGATTCTGATGGGTGTCGATATTAGAACAGGCAACCCAAGTCCGGGAAATATTAAAGGCGGACTAAGCTCGCTGGAAGAAAAATCTCTGGGGGCAGCAGCCAAGTCTGGTACACGGCAGCTGGAAGAATTGATTGATTATGCACAGGCTCCAACAAAAAAAGGGCTTGTTTGGATGGATACCCCAGGACATGACATCGAACAGCTGACCGGAATGGCGGCTGGCGGAGCACAGGTTGTACTCTTTACAAGCGGAAGGGGGACACCAACCGGATCACCGATTGTCCCTGTAATAAAAATTTCTACCAATACCCAAATGTTTAATAACATGAGAGATAATATGGACCTCAACGCTGGAACCATCATAGACGGAGAAGAATCAGTCGAAGATGTTGGCCGGAGAATTTTTTCAGAGATTGGGAGAGTTAGTTCTGGAAAATGGACCAAGGCTGAAATTTTAAAGCAGCATGACTTTGGAATCTGGCGAATTGGACCTACTTTTTAAAAGCGTAGAAGGAGGAGAATAAATTGACAGTACAGACTCAGGCAAAAACTTATTTAAATTTTATCAATGGACAGTGGGTTGCATCAGAAACCAATGATGTAACGGCAAGTGTAAATCCTGCTGATAGAAATGAAGTAGTGGGCTATATTCAGCAATCCTCAAAAGAAGACCTCAATAAGGCCGTTGCTGCGGCGAAAAACGCTAAGAAAAACTGGAGAAAGCTTTCCGGGGCAGCAAGGGGAGAGTTTTTATACCGGGCCGCCAATATTATGGAACAGCGACTAGAGGAAATTGCAGAGTCCATGACAAGGGAAATGGGGAAAACCTTCCCAGAGGCAAAGGGTGAAACGGCCCGTGGTATTGCCATTCTTCGGTATTATGCAGGTGAAGGAATGCGCAAGGTAGGAGATGTAATTCCTTCCTCTGACAGTGAAGCGCTCATGTTTACGACAAGAACGCCTCTTGGTGTGGTAGGAGTTATTTCGCCATGGAACTTTCCTGTAGCCATTCCGATCTGGAAAATGGCCCCTGCTCTTATCTATGGAAATACGGTTGTACTAAAGCCTGCAACCGAAACAGCTGTAACAGCCGCTATAGTAATTGAGTGCTTCCATCAGGCTGGTTTCCCTGAAGGTGTCGTAAACATGGTAACCGGATCAGGATCAGTAATTGGCCAGGGCATTATTGACCATCCCGATATTAACGGTATTACCTTTACAGGCTCCAATGATGTAGGAAAAAGAGTAGGGGCCGGCGCATTTGCACGCGGTGCCAAGTATCAGCTGGAAATGGGTGGGAAAAACCCTGTCATTATAGCAGCTGACGCAGACCTTGACCTCGCCGTCGAAGGAACAATCAGCGGAGGACTCAGGTCTACGGGGCAAAAGTGTACAGCAACAAGCAGAGTATTTGTTGCTGAAGAGATTTACGAGGATTTTAAAGAAAAACTGATCTCCCAGGCAAAGAAAATCAAGGTTGGCCATGGAATGGAGAATGGATCTTGGATGGGTCCTTGCGCAAGTGAATCTCAGCTGAACACCGTTCTTTCTTATATTGAAAAAGGAAAGGCTGAAGGTGCCGATCTTATTTTCGGAGGACAAAGAAGTACAGGAAATGGCCTGGAGAATGGATTTTATGTTGAGCCGACCATTTTCGAAAATGTTGATATCAATATGGCCATTGCAAGAGAAGAAATTTTTGGCCCGGTACTTACTTTGATTAAAGTACGTTCCTTTGAAGAAGCAGTAGAACTTGCAAACGATACTGAATTTGGGCTTAGTGCTGCCATTTATACGAAGGATATTGGGAAAATCCTTGCCTTCGTTAATGATATTGAAGCAGGTCTGGTAAGAGTTAATGCAGAAACAGCGGGCGTTGAACTGCAGGCGCCATTTGGTGGAATGAAACAGTCAAGCTCTCATTCAAGAGAACAGGGGCAGGCAGCGATTGAATTTTTCACATCCATTAAAACTGTTTTTGTAAAGGCTTAAGCTGTTTTTCTCCCCTTTAAACAAGGGGAGAATTTTGTGTAAAAACAGGCAGGGGGAATAAACGTGAGGTTTTTGAATTTTAAAAGGGATGGAAAATATGTGCTGGGAGTAAAGCGGGAGGAAGGCATACTGGAAATCAATACAACTGCATCCATTACTGAGTTGATCAACGGAGGGGATGAAAGCATAAAATCAGTTGATGTCCTTTTAAGGGAAGAAATTCAAGGTGCGCTTTTAAAAGAGGAAGAGCTCGAACTTGGACCAAGTGTGCTGGAGCCTGGAAAAATTATATGCGTGGGACTTAATTACCGCAAACATGCAGAGGAGTCCGGCATGGCTGTGCCTGAAACCCCGATATTGTTTAATAAATTTAACAATGCCCTTGCTGCACATAAAGAAAATGTGAATTTGCCGCAGGAGGTCCAGCAGGGCGACTATGAAGCAGAGCTAGCCATCGTCATTGGCAAGGAAGGAAAAAATATTAAGAAGGAAGACGCTCTATCCTATGTTTTTGGCTACTCATGTGCCAATGATCTCTCAGCGAGAGATTTACAGTTTAAAACCTCCCAATGGCTTTTAGGGAAAACAAGTGATGGCTTTTGCCCTTTAGGTCCATATCTCGTAACAGCAGACGAAATTAAGAATCCTAATAAACTTGGAATTCGGACCTATCATAATGGAGTTCTTCGGCAAGATTCGAATACTTCCGACATGATCTTTTATTGTGATGAAATCATTTCGTACATCTCTAAATTTATGACACTCTATCCTGGTGATGTAATCCTTACAGGGACACCTGAAGGGGTTATCATGGGGCTGCCAGAAGACCAAAAGGAATGGCTGAAGGCTGGAGATGTTATAAAGGTGGAAATTGAGGGCTTGGGAAGCCTGGAAACCCTGATAACTAGAATTCAAGGATAAGAATACCATAGGAAAGGATGACGAAAAATGAAGCAAAACGGATGCAAGTTTCATGGCATAATTCCTCCTGTTGTAACACTCTTTAATGAAGATGGAGATTTTAACTGGGAGGCTAATAAAAAACTCACCGACTTTCTGATTAAAAAAGGCGTTCATGGAATCTTATTTATGGGGAGTACAGGTGAATTCTCTTCACTAACAATTGAACAGCGCAAAACCTTTACAGAACAAATGGTTAAATATGTAGATGGGAGAGTCCCTGTTCTGATCGGAACCGGAACCCCTTCGCCAAGTGATACTATTGATCTATCAAAGCATGCACAGGAAAGCGGGGCAGACGGAGTTCTTGTTGTAAATCCGTTCTATTGGAAGTTTAGTGATGACCAGCTGTTTGAATATTTCACTCAAGTTGCTGACAGTGTCGATATCTCCGTGATTATCTACAATATCCCGTTACTGACCGGACAAAGCCTGTCTCCGCAGCTCATTGCGAAGCTTGCTGAGAGCAGAGAAAACATAGTCGGCATAAAAGATACTATTGAAAGCATGGCACATATCAGGCAGCTGTTAACAGAGACGAAAAAGGTCAGAGAAGACTTCGCTGTTTTTGCAGCATTTGATGAATTGGTATTCCCCGCACTCCAAATAGGGGCAGCAGGCAGCATTAATGGAACATCGATTTTTGCACCGGAGGCCTCAGTCAGGCTTTATAATAGCTTTAAAGAGGGCAATTATGAAACTGCCCTGGAGCAGCATCAGAAAATTGTTTCCCTTATGCCAATCTATGAATTCAGCCAGCCGCTGTTTATTGCCATAAAAGAGGCAGTCAATCAAAGCGTGATTGGCTATGATACCGCCTATATTGCACCTGCACTGCAACTCGATCAGTCCTTAAAAGGTAAAGTAAAAAAGTACTTGAACGAAACACCGACTGAAACAGCCAGCCTCACATAAAAAAGATCCGTATCGGAATTTCCGGTACGGATTTTTTGGCTAATCAGAATTTATATCCATAAATTCTGAACGCACGACGGACAGGATAAGGAAGGCTTCGTCAGCATTATCATCGCACGAAGGAAAAGCACCTGCTTTTCCGAGGAAGTCCTAGTCAGGCGAAAGGCACAGGACAAGGAAAGCTTCGTCAGCTTTGCCTCGCACGAAGAAAAAGCATCGCTTTTTCGAGGATGTGCCGATTTGAGCGTGATAAGCAAAACTATCGCATCCGCCAAAAAGGACTTGGCGAATGCCAAGTTTTTCTAATGGCTGAAGCCCTTTTTCTTCTCCAAGAACAATGACCCGTTTGTCGAAAAATCTTTTCCCAACCTGCCATTTTTGAAAAGAAAGATGATTTTTTGATTTAAAATTCAATTTTCACCTAAGCAAAATCGAATTTTAAGGAAAAAAGGCACTTTAAAATCGCATTTTGCCGTTTTTACAAAGCTGCAGCCAGAGGGCTATGATAAAAGCATCAAAGAGAGGAGATGAGAAAAAGTGATCAATCAGGTTACCTTGGTAGGAAGATTGACAAAGGATCCCGAGCTCCGAATGACAACTGAAGGGACCCCTGTCACCCATGTAGTTCTGGCTGTCAATCGGCATTATCGGAACCATCATGGTGAAATTGAAGCTGACTTTGTCCAATGTACCCTTTGGAAAAAAACGGCCGAAAATACGGCACAATATTGCCGAAAGGGATCTGTAATCGGAATTACGGGCCGTATCCAAACCCGTAACTATGAAAATCAGGAAGGCAAAAAGGTCTATGTCACAGACGTAGTCGCCGAGACTGTTCGCTTCCTGAGCGGTAAGCCGCAGGAAGCACGGAGTGATCCTGCAAAGAAGGAGGAAATCCCAATTGGATAGTAATAAAGATATCATCCATAGCCTGGAGGCCTTGCTTGAAAGTCTTATTCGAATGGTGGCCAAAAGCAATGAACATGTGGATAGCCTAAATAATCGTGTGGAACAGATGGAATTCATAATAATGGAGCTAAAGAAAAAAGAATGCTGTTTGGCAAATTTCCAGGACACTCCCCCCAGTGTAAAATCGGGAAAACTTGTTTCAGGCAGCCGCTTTATGGTCAGTGTGTAATCACTCAAAAAAATTTCTCCCAAAATCCACCTATAGAGAATCAATGAAACCCTCTTATATCCTCATTGTCGATTCCGGCTTCCCCCGCCGGACTTTTCTTTATGATGTTTATAAGAGTGAAAAATGGTAATACTAATATAAAACCCCCCTGTAATATAAGAAGCCGCTGATAATCGATCAGCGGCTTCGCTTGTTTTATTTTACTGAAAAATTATTTGACCCCTGGTTAAAAAATTAATCTGGAAGAAATACTTAGCCAGTCTTAATTAATAAATTATAATTTTAAAAAAAAGGTTTTTCTGAAATAATGTCGAATAATAAAAAAATATGTAAAAGATTGTTATATAGGGGTTGGTAGAGGAATGTCAAAAAGGAATTTCATTCCGGATTCCGTCATCTTTATCGGCGAAAGGCCGAACGAGAAGGAAATTATATTAACCGGAAAACCTGTATTTTATGATGCTCTATGTGTTTCCAAACAGCCAGAAGCTCCGCATAATTGTTCTCCGTATCAATATATCCCGCTCATGCAGGAAAAATCATTCTGTATACACGAAAAACAACTTGAATTAACACTTCAGCATAGTTCTCTCCAGCTAAACGATGAAAAGCAAAATCTCACTGCCAGTGATGCCATGAAACTCTTCTCGAGCTTTATGATCAAAAAGCAAAACAGACTCCTATTTATATCAGAAATTCCAAATATTAAAATTGAAAAAAACAGGAAAGATCAATTCCTTGAACACGCCGAACAGAAGGAATTAACGAAATAATACGGAAAAAGGGAGAATCCTATAGAAAGGTATTCTCCCTTTAATTAATTATCGAGTTAGAAAGTAATTAAATAAACCATTATAAATACCATTTACCGCGTTTGTCTGGAACGAGGAAGAAGATACGACTTTTTCCTCTGTAGGATTAGAAAGGAATCCCAGTTCTATTAAGGCAGCCGGTCTTTTATTTTCCCGTAGAACATGATAATCGCCGAACTTAACCCCTTTATCAGGAAGGGCTGTTGTTTTTGATCTAATTCCCTTTTGAAGGGATGAGGCCAGAGCCTGGTCCTTTGAAGAACTATAATAGAATGTCATAAGTCCTGTACTGGTAGAGCTAAGTGAATTATAGTGTACACTGACAAAGGCATTGGCCAGGTTTACATTGCTGATATTAGTGCGATATGCAAGGGTTTGATATATATCATTACTTCTTGTGTAAATAACTTTAACACCAGCTTTTTGTAATACTGGACCTAGCTGAAGAATTGTTTTTAAGGTTAGATTTTTTTCATAGTAAAGGCGGCCTACAGCTCCTACGTCGTAACCTCCGTGACCAGCATCAAGGACAATCACTTTACCTTTAAGGACTGTAGCTGGATCCCTAAGCAGTGTTCCAAGAATCCATCCGGTAACCCCGTTCGATTTTTTTACTTGGAACCAGCCATTATTTTCACTAATTTTGCTGTATGTGGTCCCAGCTGTTTCATTGGAAAGGATAGCATAACCAGTCCCCGGGCCTTTCCTCATGCTCGTAGCTTGTTTTAATACGACTTGAGGATATACAACCGAGCTTGTTGTAATAATCGCACTCTTTGATACATAAGAGGATGAAACCCATCCAAATAATCTTTTTGATGGCACATATACTTTAAGCCAGCTTGAATCTGATCCTTGAACTGTTAGAGCAGTGTTCCTCGGCAGTGCAGCTAATACTTTACTTGTGCCACTTGCATATTGTCGTAAGTTTAAACTTGAAGCATTGACATAGCCTGTCCATGTATAAAGTGTTAAATACTGCGAGGATACCCACCCTTTTAAAGTTCCATAGGCAATTTGGGACCATCCAGTTTTTTGTGCAACAACTGTAACAATCTTTCCTTGTGAAACTGAGCCGACAGTGGAATATCCTGTACCAGCTCCAGAACGAACATTAAGATTTGAGGCAGTCACTTTTGCCTGATACGAATAGGCAGCTTCTGCCGGCTTTCCCTCATATGCCATAAAAAGAGAAAATAGGACAAGAAAACACAAGAAACTCTTAAACAATGATGCTAATTTCACTCATTTCCCACCTTTTGTCTAATTTTGTATGTTTTTAAGTACAGTACCACTATAAACCATAAATGGTATGAAAAAGAGGGGAAAAAGTCCTGAAAAATATATGGCTGGGATACCAAAATAAGGTAAATTAATAGCTAAATATATTTGTACAGTGATTTTATAGGTTAAAATTCCCATGTAATATTAAAGGATTATTTGGTAAAATTTTGATATTAAACTAAAAGGTGGGCTATTCTTGAAGGTGCTTTTAAAATCTCTCTTAATCCTTTTTTTAATGTTATCTTTTTCCGACCCTTTCTTTCAAAACAATCAAGTCCATGCTTCAACAACACCTATCAGTCTAGGCGTTACTCCAAATGACACAGCAATTGATCCCAACAGGCCGGTTGTTTATATGACAAGTTTAGGCAGCAAAACAATTTATGCTGTTAATTTTTCTACAGGAGAAATAAGTTCTCTAAATTTGCCTTACCCAGCAGAAAGACTGGATATCAAGAATAATAGACTTTATGTTACTCAGCAAAAAATACAACATGACCATTACAACTTTGGTTCACATATTGGAGGGATTGCAGAGGTAGACACTGATAGTTTCACCTTGAATAAAATCATGGATATTGATGAAGATCCCTATGATATAGCTGTTGGTGATAATGGCTACATATATATTTCCCCTGGATCGGGACAATGGGGACAATTGAGAGTATACTCGATTGATGAAAATAAAGAGATAATACAATCGGTAAAAAATATCCATATGATTCAAATGTTCGAATCAACAAATATACTTTTTGATGGAGCAACCTCAAAAATATATGGGAATGTTAATTACGGTGGTTCTTTAGGTTATGAAGCATATGAAATCAATAACGGTACAATTAAGAATCACTATCAATATCCCACAGTCTGGAATAAAACGATAAAAGGAACAGGTAAATTGTCTCCTGAAGGTTTGACTTATTACAATAATAGCGGACTTGTATTTGGCCTTGCCAATTATCAGTCAGGGGATATGGAACTCAGTTTTTCTTTAGGAAAGACCTATAATGATTTTGAATTTAACTCAGATGGATCATTAACCTTTGCTGCAAATACCACGGGTGGAATAGATGTATATCAATACGGGACAACTAATTTCTTATATTCCTTAAGAAAGGATTTAAATGTTCAAAGGCTTCACTTTCAAAATGGCAGCTTAATAACCATTGATAAGGATAGCAGTGGGAAATATTTTATTGAACCAATCAAAACAGACTTCCAGCCTTCAGCTAACTTCCCTTTACCGGGGAAGACAATCCCATTAGGATCTCTTGAAAATTTGGGATTTAAGCCGAATGATACTGTTTTGGATCCGGAAAAACCTGTTATCTATATTACCAAGTTTGGAAGTAAGAACCTCTATTCGGTAAATTTTTCGACAGGAGAGGTTAAGACATTAACTTTGCCATATCCAGCAGAGCGAATCGATTCTTATAATAATAAACTTTATGTTACTCAGCATAATAGCTCCCATCTCAGATATACCTATGCATCATCTTTTACCGGAGCAATTGCAGAGATCGACACGGAAACTTTTAAAGTAACCAGATTAATAGATATTAATACGGATCCATTTGATATCGCTATTGAAAAGCAGGGATATATTTATATTGTCTCTGGATCAAAATATGGGCCCCTTAAAGTGTACTCACTGGCAACAGGGGAAGAAATATCAAATCCTAATACAATGGACATTAATATCCATGATAATTCCTACATTTATAATAATGGTGAAACTTCCAGTATTTATGCCATTACTACTAATCTTAGTCCTAGGGACGTAGAGGAATATCAGTTTGAAGACGGTATTTTAAAGCAGCACAGCGATTCTCCTTACCACGGTGATTATTCTCTTGAACCATATGCTAAATTTACGCCGGATGGTTCCAGCTTGTTCAATAACAGCGGTGTAGTTTTTGATTTATCTATGCATTATAAATTTAGCTTAAAGGAAGAGGCTGGCTATAAAGATTATGCTTTTAGTCTCCCAGATCAGCTGACATTTGCTGCACGGAAAGACAAAGGGATTGATGTATACCAATACAATTCAGATAAATATTTATATACGATTGATAAGGATTTAACCTGGCTAAAGATTTATTATAAGGCTGGTAAATTAATTGGGTTGGCTACTGATAATAACGGAAGATATTCTTGTAGCTTATTAAGCACTAAGCCAAACGGCTGGCAAATTATAGACGGGTTAAAATATTTTTTTAATAATGATGGAAAAAGCCTGACAGGCTGGCAAATTATAGACAGAAAGAAGTATTACTTCAATTCTGCAGGGGCGATGCAAACGGGTTGGCAAACTATATCTGGATTAAAGTATTACTTTAATAGTGATGGAGAAATGCAGACAGGCTGGCAGCTTATAGCGGGAAGAAAGCACTATTTCAATTCAACGGGTGTGATGCTAACGGGCTGGCAAACTATCTCAGGGGTCAAATATTATTTTAATAATATGGGTCAAATGCTGGTGAGCTGGCAAACTATAAGTGGTAAGAAGTATTACTTCAATTCAACGGGTGTGATGCTGGCAGGGTGGCAGAGTATCAGCGGCAAAAAGCATTACTTTAATGCAAACGGAGAAATGCAGACGGGCTGGCAGAGTATCAGCGCCAGGAAGTATTACTTTAATGCTTCGGGTATGATGGTGACGGGCTGGCAGAGTATCAGCGGCAAGAAGTATTACTTTAATGCGTCGGGTATGATGGTGACGGGCTGGCAGAGTATCAGCGGCAAAAAGCATTACTTTAATGC
>NZ_JBYTCJ010000006.1:0-73872 GCF_058790155.1 Neobacillus sp. FW104-15D2 | reverse complement strand
CGTCGGGTATGATGGTGACGGGCTGGCAGAGTATCAGCGGCAAAAAGCATTACTTTAATGCGTCGGGTATGATGGTGACGGGCTGGCAGAGTATCGGCAGCAAAAAGTATTATTTTAATACGTCCGGATGGATGCTAACAGGCTGGCAAACGATAAGCGGCAAAAGGTATTTCTTTAACATTCAAGGAATCATGCTGACTGGAAGACAAAGGATAAGTGGTAGATGGTACTATTTTGATTCAAGGGGAATTTTAAAGAAATAAATAATACTTAGTCTTTAATAATAAATCCACACCTTCCCAAGAGGGACAGTGTGGATTTTATTATGCTTAAGACAAATTGGGGGTAAATGAATGTCACCTAATGCATTAGAATTATCAGGAACATTAACTTTTAGGGATTTTAAAAGATACAATTTTCATGCAAAGAAAAAACCGGAGACCTTCTATTTTTTTAGTGTAATCATTGTTTTATTCTTTATTTTTAAAATGTTTAATCCCGAGCTTGGGATTGGCTATTCATTATTCGTTTCTATAATAATCGGGATTGTAGTTGAGATAATAAGATGGTTTCTATTGTACCTTCGTGTACGTAAGGAGTTTACCAGTGATCAAGTGATTAAAAATGAAGTGAAATATTGGATTAATAGCAGCGGAATAAATCAGGAAAGAAAAGCTTCTAATATTCAAATTGAATGGAATGATATCATTTCTATATATGAATATAAAGATTTATTTCGGTTGCAAATATCAAGTAATAAGGCGATAGTTCTGCCTAAAAGTTTTTTTCACTCTAAGGAAGATATTAATAGGTTTAAAGAAATTATTCGCCAAAATATAAATTCAAAAAAACTACAAATGAAATAATATAAACTACCTAATAAGACTGAGGTTCATATGAAGAAGAATTTTAGGTGGAAATCAACATTCGTAATGGTTGTTATCTTCTTTGCTATTTTTATCATAGGAAAAGATGGTATGGGAATCGACGAATGATTTGTGTGGAAATGAGCTCATTCAGAAGGGCTAATTCGCCTGGAGGAAATAAAGCAACATATATAAACCGGCAAAATTGTGGCGCCACAACAGGCTATACCTATGAACTTTCTATTTTCGACAGGTTAGAGAAACTACAAAATAACATGGGGAATACGTTTAGGTCCGAAAAGAAGCTCAAAATTGAGTGGATAAACAATAAAAAGATGAGGGTTATTTACCCTAAATCCTCAGAGATTTATGATAAGGATAAAAAAGTGAATGATACTACTATTCAATATCACAAACAATAACAGTTGTTTAAACAAAAGTTAGGCTGTCCTCAATTGGACAGCCTATTTTTATTTTAAATAAACAAGATCTCGAAGTTCATCTGTAGAAAGTTCCGTTATCCAGTTTTCACTTTGGATAATTTGATCGTTCAACGACTGCTTTTTCTCGAGCATGGCATCAATTTTTTCTTCAAGAGTACCTGTACAGATCAACTTGTGCACATGTACAAATCGTTGCTGGCCAATCCGGTAGGCACGGTCCGTTGCCTGGTTTTCGACAGCAGGATTCCACCATCGGTCATAGTGGATAACATGGTTGGCAGCAGTCAAATTCAGACCGGTACCGCCAGCCTTTAGTGAAAGCAGCAGGACAGGGAATTTACGAGCCTGGAAAGCTTCAATCAATTCGTCACGCTTATGCTTTGGCATACTTCCATTCAGGAATGGCACCTCAATGTTAAACTTCTTCTTTAACTGTGTTTTAATCATTTCCCCCATGCCGATATATTGGGTGAAAATAAGGCAGCTTTCATCCTGTTCAAGAACAGCATCAATTAAATCGTCCAGCTTTTCCATCTTCGCCGAGCGTTCAAGCAAATTTTGAGCGGGCTTTTCTTTTAAATAGAGAGCAGGGTGGTCGCAAAGCTGTTTCAGCCTGCTAAGCATCTGCAAAATAAGTCCTTTACGCTCAAAACCTGACAACTTTTCAATCTCTGCAAAGGTATCGCGGACAAGCTGTTCATAAAGGGAAGCCTGCTCTGCCGTAAGCGGGCAGTATTCTTTCTGCTCCTGCTTATCCGGCAGATTGAGAGCGACCTCTTCATCCTTCTTCGTCCGGCGCAAAAGGAAAGGCCTGATCAAGGACTGAAGCTCCTGAACCTTTTCCTTCTTTTCGTCCTTCTCAATCGGAATAACAAAACGCTTTTGGAATTGGCCTAGGCTGCCTAGATATCCATGATTAGCAAAATCAAAAATGGACCAGAGTTCAGAAAGCCGGTTTTCCATCGGTGTACCGGTCAGGGCAATATGATGACGTCCTTTTAAATCACGTACAGCACGGGACTGCTTCGTACCGGCATTTTTAATATTCTGAGCTTCATCAATGGCAATCGAACTCCAAGTCACTGATTGGAATTCATTTGAATCCAAGTGACTAAGCCCATAAGAGGTGAGAACAACGTCTGCTGTCCGTACTCTTTCAATGAAATCATCTTCCTTCAGGCGGTTCGAGCCATAGTGCAAATAGACATCCAAATCGGGAGCAAATCGTTCTAACTCCTTTTGCCAGTTGCCGAGAACGGAGGTAGGGCAGATGATAAGCGCACCCTTTACTTCCTCTTTCGAAGGGGCGGCGGATGCTTTACGATCAGCGGATATCTTGGTCTCTGCTGCAGCACTCATTTCGAGCCCAGCGGCAGTCTCAGCCCCAGCTTGGGGATGAATTTTAATGGGTTGTTTTTCATTTTCCTTTACGGAGAGCAAATAAGAAATCAGCTGAACAGTTTTTCCTAGGCCCATATCATCCGCCAGTAGCGCACCAAATCCATACTGCCGCAGAAACAGCAGCCAGCTCATGCCAAAGTGCTGATACGGGCGCAGTTCGCCATGAAAACTAGAGGGCACCGGCTGAAGCGGAATCTCGCTCGTTTCCGACAGCTGCCTGATCATTTGCTTCCACTGACGGTTCATCTCAATCTGAATTTTGGCAAAGGCTTTAGGATTTTCAAGCTCATCCTCTGAATCTGTGCCTTCAGTAAGTTCCTGTTCCAGAAGATCGCGAACCTGGAGGCCTTCTTTTTCAGCCTTTTTCATCACTTCCTGAATTTGGCGGATAAACTGCGGATCAAGCTTCACCCAGCGGCCGCGAATATATACAAGGCGGCGCTTTTCCTCAACAAGGGAATGAAACTCATCTTCTGAAAAATCCACACCGTTCATCGAAAAACGCCAGTTAAAATCAAGCATGGCCTGAAGTCCTACAAACGAAGGACGGTGGCTGGCAGTGCCCCTAAGGGAGGCCTTCACCTTCAGGTTGGCAGTCTTCATTACTTGCCACCAGCTGGGAAGAAGGATCTCAACATCAAGAGCTACAAGGGTTTCACTTGCTTCGGTTAGAAAGATCCACGCTTCTTCCTCAGTGAGGGATTCCTTAAGCTGGCCATATGTACCAAGCCAAGGGATCAGACGAACCCAACGCTCTTTTTCGCGTTCCACCTCATCGGCAAATTCCTTCCAGGCAGCTGGCCGTTTCTTATCATCAGAGACGTAAACCTGGTCCGGCTTTTTTTTGCTGCGCAAAAATACCTCAAGCAGCCAAAATCCCTCGCCATCTTCTGGTTCATTCAGCCGAAGACCAATAGTAAAGGGAAGGGGGCTCTCTTTAATTCCAACCCATTCAAGCCAGCTATTCTCATCAAAAAATTGTGAAAGCACAGCAGCCGGAATCTTATGTTCTTTTAAAAGACGCAACTTCGGCCCAAATGAATTCTTCATCTCAGGGTTCCGAGTTAAATAGGAATCCAGCGCATCATTATACAGAGATGAAATAAAGCTGGCCACCGTACGGTCCGCCTTATCTTCATCATCACTGCCCGGAAGTGTCTGTTCCCAAAAGGACCCATCAAATTCATCCTTCACCCGCTCGGGAAGCTGCCAGCGAAATTCTCCATCCTCCATCGCGGCAAAATCAGGAAGCCAGTCCTTTTCAACGATCCCTTCAAAAAGAGCGTGACCCGCCGCAAGACACACCTCAGCGTCTTCACTCCAGTCCCAGGTCACAAACCGGTTGAATGATTCACGGGCAAACAGTGAAACTAGCTGCCAGCCATTAACAATAACGCCTTCAACCCCATTGACTTTCCCGAACTCAAGCATCGTTCCATAATAACTTTCCTCGTGACGGCTGAACAAAAGATTCCTCCATTGGCTGGGCTCAATCATATACCCGTCCTCATCCTTGGCCCATAATAAATAAAGGTTATCCTCAAGCGACATAATATCCAGTTTGAAAAATTTTGTACTAAGCATCAATCAGCTTGCTCCTTTGGCATTCTTCCTGAAAAGCACGCAGCCGTTTTGTCCGCTCCAGCAGACTGTCAAAAAAGAATTGCCAGTCATCCAGGCGCTTTTGTTTTTTATACAACGTCCTAAGCTTCTTCAACCGACGAACCGCACGCCGGTAGCTTTGGCGGTTTTTCAACTCAATCTGTTGCTGGGCATTTTGATGAAGAAGGCTCATCAGCACCTCAGGCATTTCTTTTTCTATTACCTTTAGCCTCTCGGAAGGAAGCTGATCCAGGTCATAGCCAAGGAAGGCCTGAAGCTCGCCCCATTTCTCATATTGCCCCTGTTCAAACAGGAGGCGCTCGTACTCCCGATAACTGTAAGGCATCATCTGCAGCATCGCACGCTCATATAGATCCTGTCGGTCGGTTGCCAGGCAGAATGGCGAAATGGCCTTTAAGGACATCTTCGTAAAACTCATAATTCCATAATAATTAAGTTCGTTTGTGTACCGCTTTATCTTTTGAATAAACAGCTCAACAACTGGCTCGGCACGGTCCCAGGCTTTCTGGCTCGTAAACCAATTAATCCAGTACAAAAGGTAAGGAACTGCTTCTGTCCCCTTAATAGCTTCAATCAAACCAATCGCTTTAACATCGCGATCGAGCACAAAATTAATATGGATCCCCGCAATCATCAGGGGAAGCGGATTTTGCCAATCAAGCACATTTTCAAAGCTCACACGGATTTTCTCAAGCTCATCCTCACGCCACAATTTCTTTTTAAAAAGATGTGTCCAAAGAAGGCGGTATAAGTAAATCCTCTCATAAACGAGGTCATCATTTGGCGTCAGCAAATAAAATGCTTCATCCTTCAGCTTTTCAATAAACTCATCAAAAGCAAACGGCATCGCCTGCACACCCAGCCTGTGAACTAGAGATTCCGCTTCATCCAGGAGCTGGGAAAACATATTTTCATAAGTCTCACGTAGCGAAGAACCGGCAGATCCCATTTCCCCACACAGCTCAGCAAGGCGGCGGAACGAGTAAACCGAAGCCACCAACTCATACAAAAGCTTCCACTCCTGCTCAACCGGAGCACCTGCGCGAACACGCCGCATATAAATCTTGAAAAGCTCAGCAACTATATAAAGATTCGAAGAATTTTTCGTCAGCACAATCTCTTTGAAACTCTCCTCAAAGGACTCTATCCATCTTGTATAATCAGGCTTCAAAATTCCGTTCGCCTTAATAAGGTCCTTTGCCTTCTGGATCCCAAGCGTCGTTAGCACATTTTTCTCCTTAACCGGCCTCCGCCATGTATCCATCCACGCAGCCACACTCGCCTCACGTGAATACACACTGAAAAACACCGCAAGCTGGTGGCGGCACAAATCATCACCAGGACACGAACAAGTACTCATATCCAGAAAATGCGAATCAAGCACCACCTTAGCCGGTATTACATCCTGAACCGTCGCCTTAACTTCATCCTCATCAACCCAATCAATCTTCACAAGGCCCTGTCGGTACAGCATCAATCCCTTCTGCACCAGCCGCGCATCCTCCTCAGCCTCAGGCCGCAGCTTCTCCATCACCCATTCCGACATCGCCCGGACATAACCACTAGCAGGCATCGACATCTCCGTCAAAACCTCCTTTTATAAAAATGAACTCAAAGACAGGCTGAAACCAGCCCATATATCAGAAATCAATATCACTCACAATAAATTTCATCCTCGGTACGCAGCATCCAACGCGCACTTTCAGCTTCTCAAAACAAAGCCGAGCGCCTCCACGTATAAAAAACCATATTCTAATATTATACCCAATTTCCAGCCATAATAGGAGTCCTACTGCATTTTTACACAAACAAAGCCAGCTTGAGTTTGCAAACGGGAGTTTTCCTTTTGTTACTAATTATCAATTTGTACCCAAATACCATGTAATCTGTCGGTATATTATTATTAGCAAAGTAGAAATAGCGACAAATACTTAATGAGTTTTCAGATATGATAAGTTAGTACAAGTTTATCGTTAACCAGCTTGGGAATACTATAATAATTATTGAAACCTTAAAGGGGTGTTAACATGGCATGGATTGTTAGAAATGCTGCATTGATGTGTCTTGTTGTAATAGCTGCTACTATATGGGATCTGATCGTATTTCCAGGTAATCATAAAGCATTATTCATGACGTGGGCTTTTACATATATAATTTGGTCTTGTGAATGTATCGTCTTCTTCTGTACAGGGGTTATAAAAGAAAATTACCGGGTAGAGTTATAAATATGGATATAAGCGCTTCCTGATAAGGGGCGCTTTTTTTGATGGAAATATACGTCTAAAGTCTTAGAGTCTGTTACTATCCTGGTCTGTAGAATTTCAAAATAATATGGAGTAAAGTGGGAGAATAGAGGAGTTTCCTAAAATTAGGTTGAAACAAAATCTGTAATTTTCTCGTATGTAATAGTAAAGATATTATTTCAGGAGTCGATGTTCAAATGAACCCGTTTTTATCGTTCCTTGTAAGAACGTTTATTACGCTGCCAACAACTTTTATAATCTGGATCATCAGCTTTTTTGCTTTCGATGAAACCTTCCTGCTATCGTCTGGAATAGCTCTTGCAGGCGGGGCGCTTATGTGGCTTTTCGTTTCAACAATCATGAAGCGCAGCTTCCTAAAAAAGCACAGTCTGAGCAGAAGGGAATATCGTTATATAAAAAAGAACCTTGATGAAGCTAAACAAAAAATCACCCGGCTGAACAAGACACTGTTTTCAATCAAGCAAATTACGTCATTAAAAGACAGGATCGATATTTTAAGGATGGTCCGCAAAATATACAGCATGACGAAAAGAGAGCCAAAGCGTTTTTACGAAGCGCAGACTTTTTATTTTGCACATCTTGACTCGGTACTTGAACTCACAGAGAAATTTAATTTCCTTTCAGGCCAGCCGACAAAAAACAGGGAGCTTGGCCAGTCACTTAATGAAACCCGGCATCTTCTGGAGGAAATGAAGACAGTCATCGAGAATGATTTATATCAGGTGATATCAGCCGATATTGAACATTTAAATTATGAAATGGATGTTGCCAAGCTTTCCATAAACAAACCTGATGAGACCAGGAGGCTAAAATAAATGAAAGACCCTAAAAATCTAATGGACGATATGTTAGCTGATCCATTTGGTAATATAGATGTTTTTAAAGAAGCAGCCAAGCCCCAGACTGCAAAACCAACAAAGTTAATTGATGTCATCCCTGAAGAAAACAGGGAAAAGGCTCGCCAGCTTGCGGAGCAAATTGATCCGAAAAATCATCAGGCTATCATTACTTACGGTACACAGGCACAGGGGAAGCTTCTTTCTTTTTCCCATACAATGCTTGAACACGTTCAAAAACAGGATGTGGGAGAGGTAGGGGAAATCATCAGCGACCTGATGAAGAGGCTGAATGAAATGAACCCTGATGAACTTCGGTCCGAAAAACCGTCTTTTCTGGCAAGGATGTTTGGGAAAATATCGGACTCTATTCAGGAGGTTCTATCAAAGTACCAGAAAACAGGTGCTCAGATCGAACGGATCAGTGTAAAGCTAGATCGCAGCAAAAATGCCCTATTGTCCGATATTTCAATGCTGGAAAATCTTTATGAACACAACAAGGAATATTTTCACGCTTTGAATATTTATATTGCAGCAGGGGAACTGAAGCTGGAGGAACTCTATGAAAAAACCATTCCGCAATTAAAAAAGACAGCGGAGGCGTCGCAGGACCAGATGAAGTACCAGGAAGTCAACGATATGGTCCAGTTCGCGGATCGTCTTGACAAGCGTCTCTATGACCTGAAGCTAAGCAGGGAAATCACCATCCAGAGTGCGCCGCAAATCAGGCTGATCCAAAACACTAATCAGGTGCTAGTGGAAAAAATTCAGTCCTCGATTTTGACCGCTATTCCTCTATGGAAAAACCAGGTCGCAATTGCACTGACGCTGATCCGCCAGCGCCATGCCATGGAAGCACAAAAACAGGTATCGAAAACCACCAATGAGCTACTACTAAAAAATGCAGAAATGCTGAAAACCAATACCATTGAAACGGCTCATGAAAATGAGCGGGGACTTGTTGATATTGAAACCCTAAAGAAAACACAGGAAAGCCTGATCTCCACTCTGGAGGAAACTTTAAGAATCCAGGAGGAGGGACGCTCTAAAAGACGCCAGGCTGAAAATGATCTTGCAGCGATGGAGGAGGATCTCCGCCAAAAGCTGCTTCATATTAAAGGAAATTAAAAGATAGAGTTTGTTAAGCTATGTAGAGTAGAAAACTCGCCAAAAAAACTGGCGAGTTTCTTTTTTATATAAACTCAGAATAAATAATATTTTAAACTTTTAAAGACGTAATCTGCCAAAAGATTTATTTTAATTCATTAGCCTTGATTTTAGTTGTTCTTTTCACTTATCAATTTGATCACTTTCCATTTTTAGTGTGAAGTGGATTGTTTTCTAAAATGTTTTCTACCTCTTGATATCCCTCTAGAAATGCATAGTTATATCTAGCTGGAAGCGCGAAAACATAGTCATTATTTTGTCCAAGCATTGTTGGGCTAATAGGTGCTGCGCCAATATGAAATTCCCCCTTACTAAGTGAGGACCATTGATTAAGAGTAAAAATCATAATCGGAATATCTTGCCTCGGTTTTTTCTCCGTCCAGTCAGGATGTCTAATTGAAAGGATTTGACCATGTTCAATTGATTTGTTTTGTTGGTCAGAGGAAATTCCATCCCAAGAATCCGTTAAAATTTTGTAACCCTCCCAACTTTTTGGTAACGTAAAGGAAAATCCATACTTTGTATTTTCATAAAGATTATCTTTTGTTAATTTATGATCACTTTTGGTTTGATTAGTAGCATCTTTATCATTGTTCCCTTTGTTTTTGTCTATTGTGGTATGTTTTTTACTTTGCTGCACTGATTGATTTGAGCCAGATTTAGACGGACCATTCCCAATTATCGGAATAGCGAGGATAGTGAATAATACCAAGGCAGCAACACTTGCTAAACCTACTGAAATCTTTTTCATTATTGTGCCGCTCCTCTTTTTCTTCTTATCATTATATGAACTTGCAAGTTGCAATAGGTTTTCATGGATGATATCCTGAGTTTCTTTAGAAAACTTCTTATCATAATCAGGTTCAGGTAATGATCGAAGTTTTCTCTCTAAATCATAAAATTTCTCATTATTTTTCATAGAGAAAATCCTCCTATATTTTTTTGTAGTGTCTTTAACGCACGATGATAGGTTATACGAACCTTATTTTCATTCCAATTTAAGATGGATGCTGTTTCAGATACAGAGAGTTCTTTAATCCCTCTAAGGATGACTACATCTCGGTAATTTGCTTTTAAAGATTGGATTGCTCCATAAAGCAACCTGTTATTTTCATTTAGTTGGAGAATTTTCTCCGGTGTTTCCTTATCCGTTTCCTCATCCCCGAACCAAATCATTTGCTTTATCCTTAAACGCTTCCTTTTTCTAATTTCATCTATCCCCACATTACGGGCAATCGAAAAAAGCCAGGTCTTAGGACTGGATTTTTTCTGATAAGTATTAAAGCCTTTAATTGCTCGGATAAAAACTTCCTGCACCTGATCTTCTACATCACCTGACCCGATGTAATAAACTAAAAAATGGTATATGTCTTTGTTATACAAGTAAAACCACTCCGAAATTTCGTTGCTTACCACCAGCGGTCAACTCCATTTTATCTCCGATTTTTTATACTCATAAATTAGTCGAATGAGTGCAGCATTTATTTCACTTATTACAAAAATTAAATTAATTCATATTGGGCTAACTCGCGAATCATCTGCTTTAACAGAAAATTAATCATTAAAACACAATTATTAAATTCCAAAAACCTGCCTAGCCTTTAAATCATGAATTTAATCTAGTACAACCCGGCAAAAGTTTATTAACTGATATTACATATCTATATTAGGCAAATGAATAAAAAACCTAATTATTCTTTGTTAAGGGATGCAGTATCAAATGAAATACTGACCCATTATTTATCTAATCCACTAGAGATGGATAGGTAAATTTCCAATGGAATCTTTTTTTGATCATTTAAATCTGAAGAGGATTATAAAATGTTAAAAGTCTAGGAGAACTAAAAAATCATGAATTCATATGTCGAGGAGTACAAAAACCACAGTTATCAGTGGCGATTAAAGAAGAGACCCCGGTACAATGTACAATACCGAGGTCATCTGTTAGCAGCATAGTTTATTTTATTAAACTGTCCATTTTATGGGTTACGGTTCGTAGTTAACACGTCATTTCTTATGTTACTTATTAAGTTTGCACCTCAAAACAGAACCCTTTAGATTCATCGCTCTATCGTAGCTTTTATCGATGCTATTATCTTTTCAAAATAATTTTGATCATGTGGTACGAGGCAGTCTTTGCTGACAACTCTATCAACTGCAATCCTATTACCGCTGAAAGTTTTAAATCCTTCAATCCGGATCGATTCTGCTTTCCCCATCCAAAAATCACAGAAGTCATTAAATTTAGCTCTTACTATTCCGGCTACTTCCTCTTCCTGCAAAACAAAGTCATCCCAATTTAGCGCAGACTCATAGAGAAACACATTTGCAAACTCTCTATCAATCAGGTTTTCCTGAATCATGCTGTAACCAATAATGCCAATCGGGATGAGCTCTTCGAAAGAAACGTTCACTCCAAGCTCCTCTTTTATCTCCCGTACTCCGTCTTTCACTGTTTCATCCGCCAATAGATGTCCTGCGGCAGTAATGTCCAGGAGTTTTGGATAATCCTTTTTTGTCATACTCCGAAGCTGAAGATAAATATACTCCGCTCCCGGACTGACAATCCAGCAATGGAAAGTCTCATGCCAATATCCCAGCCTGTGGACTTCGTCACGGGAGGCTACTCCAATTTCTCTTTGATGAACATCGAAGACTTTCAGCATTTCCATTTTATGTACTCCGAATCAAATTTATAGTAAGGCAGATTCCATTTTATCCATTATAATAGAGAAAATGAAAAAGGGGAAAGAGAATGACAAGAAAAGGGAAATGGGTGTTAGCATGTCTGCTTTTTTTTCTGGCGGTTAATGGAATTGGAATTGCAGCATTATTTTTTTTGAACATATAGGAATACTTAAGTTCACCTGAGATCGGAGGGTATCGCTTGATTATAAACAATTTAACACAGCCAGTTTCAAAAAAGCTTATCTTTGCCATGCTTGTGGTTACTATTGGCTCAGAAGCGGTGCTTTATTTAAGTCGATTCAGTTTTATGTTTAGTTCACTCTACGAGGGAATCATGGTGGCTTCCTTTTTTATCGGATGGAAGCTTTCTCCTAGACTTCATGGCGGCAAGCTTCTTCGTTTGACGAAAAAACAGCATATTCTCCAATTCTCTAAGGTTTATGTGATCTTTTATATCGGCAGCTTGTTAATTAATATATTCACTTCTACAGTATTCCAGGATTTTAATGATAATTATAGCGCCTATGTAGATAATAGTAAGGAAATAGCTACGTCTACTTTCGATGGGAGTGAGAACTTATCCAGCGGTGAAGAAGTGTCGCCTGTTTTCCAGTGGTTTGACACAGCAGGATATGACTTTTACTCAAATATACTAGCAGGGCTAGAAGAGGTTTACAGACTATCATATATCATTATCTTTCTATTAATATTTAAAAAGGCTTTTTCGAAAAAATGGAAAACGGGTTCAAGAGATATATTTTTGATGATAGCCTTATTCATTAGTTCATTATTGTTTGGAGCAGGGCACTCCCTTGATTCAGAACAAAGCTGGCCAGTCACAATTGGTTCGATCGTGACTTTTACAGATATGGGACTTCTGCTTGGTTTATTGCTCCTTTGGACCAAAAACCTCTGGCTGCTCGTAATTGTACATGCTCTTTATGATATTTTTACATCCATATCATGGTATTATTTCGATCAAGCAGACTTTATATTTGCAGGGTTTCTCTTAGGTGTTTATCTTGTTCTTACAGTTATAGAGCGGATTAAAACGAATAAAAAGGTGGAAACAGAAACTAAGGAAGTTTCCAACTTTTAAATGATGGCGTAAAGGAGCTGAAAAGATGTTGAAAATAGGAATTGTTGGCTTGGGTAATATTGCTCAAAAGGCATACCTGCCTGTATACGGTCAAATGAGGGATGTGGAATTTCATCTTTATACGCCTAACCAGGAAAAACTGGTATCAATCGGGAAGCAATATCGTTTTACGAACCTCCATATCAATCTCGATTCATTAATAGCGGCTGAAGTTCAAGGGGTGTTTGTACACTCATCCACTGAAACACATGTAGAAATAATTGAAAAACTCTTAAAAAATAATATTCATGTTTTTGTGGATAAGCCAATTACGAATGACTTTAAGGGCACTAATAGACTTGTGGAATTAGCGGAAGAGCGTAATTTAATCTTAATGGCAGGCTTTAATAGGAGGTACACTCCGGCATATAATAAGTTAAAAGAAATTTCAGAGCCTAATATGGTTATCATACAGAAAAATCGTGTTTCAAATCCAAAGGAAATAAGAACGGTTATTTTTGACGACTTCATTCATGTAATTGATACGATGAGGTATTTATTTCCCTATCCTGTCGAAGAACTAAAAGTAAGTTTAACTAAGCGGGAAAACCTTCTATCTCATATAGTTGTCCAGTTTATTTCCAAGAAAGGTACTGCAATTGGAATTATGAACAGGGAAGGTGGGACGAACACGGAAATGGCCGAGGTAATGAGTCCGTATGAAAAGAGAAGCGCTTATAACCTGTCTCATGTGGTAACGTCAAAAGGGCACGAGGAAAACGAAACCCGTTTTGGAGATTGGGAAACCACTTTATCAAAGCGCGGATTTGAACAAATGGTGGCTGACTTTATCTTTGCAGTCAGAAACAATTCAAAGCCTAAAATCTTGGCACAGGATGCCCTTGAATCACACCGTCTTTGTGAAATAATTCTGAGTGAAATTGAAAATAAATAAAACATTTTACCTGCAGATTGAATAACTGCAGGTTTATTAAATTGGCCTGTAAACCCAACACCATAATTTCTAAAAAACATAAAATAAATATATGGTTTCAAAAAAATTCACGTGGGTAACTTATAAACTATTACTATCATATTGATAAGCTAGTTAGTCACTAAATCTTCAAAATAATCATTAATATATTTATTTACTTCTTCTCTTTTACTAACTAGAATAGAGTAAGTAACATCAGGAAAGGAGACGTGAAAGTGAACCCGAAATCATCTGGAGAGAAGGCCGTTCAGGCAGATTTCTCCGCACTAATAAAAAAGGCCTATGAAAAAGGCGTTACTGAGCAGGAAATAACCGTACTGGAAATGATTGAGAATATAAAATATGATTTGAAAAATATAATGATAGGTTAATAGAAAAGGATAGAAGGGCTTTGCCCTTCTATCCTTTTATTTTTCATTGACTAATAATTTTTCCATAAATGTAAGAATTTCATCCCGAAGTTCGTCATGCTGCAAGGCAAATTCGATGGTTGTTTTGATGAAACCCATTTTTTCGCCGACATCATAGCGTTTCCCATCAAAGTCATACGCATATACTGACTGATCTTTGTTTAGTTTCTTGATTGCATCGGTTAACTGGATTTCCCCGCCAACTCCGAGCTCCTGTTTTTCTAAAAAGGAAAAGATTTCTGGAGTAAGAATATACCTGCCCATAATAGCAAGATTGGATGGGGCCGTTCCTTTTGCAGGTTTTTCTACCAGTGTGTTTACTCGGTAAAGCCTTCCTGTAAAGCTAAGCGGGTCAATTATTCCATAACGGTGAGTTTCATTTGCCGGTACAGTCTGGACCCCTAGAATGGATGATTGTGTTTGTTCAAATTCCATTATTAATTGCTTGATACAAGGAATTTTACTTTGAATCACATCATCACCCAGGAGGACTGCAAAAGGTTCATCTCCTATAAATTTCCTTGCACACCAGACTGCATGACCAAGTCCTCTTGGCTCTTTTTGTCGGATAAAATGAATATCAACTTTCGAAGGCTCCTTTACTTTTTCAAGCAGATCATACTTCCCTTTTTGAATTAGATTATCCTCCAGCTCAAAAGCATTATCAAAATGGTCCTCAATGGCCCTTTTACCTTTGCCTGTCACAATAATAATGTCTTCAATTCCTGATTGGACGGCTTCTTCAACGATATATTGGATCGTGGGTTTGTCAATGATCGGAAGCATCTCTTTTGGCATTGCCTTGGTGGCTGGCAAAAATCTCGTACCTAGCCCCGCTGCAGGGATAATTGCCTTGCGTACTTTTCTCATAAGCACCTCCGCAAAATGACTAATAAAAATTTATTAAAAACTCCTTATAGTTTTATATGAATACAAAAATGGTTAAATGCTACTTCACCTTCAACAATCAACCTGGAAGTATCCGAAATAATCCAATAACAACTTTTTTCGTATAGTAAAATTTTACATATTTTGATAGAATGTAACATGGTTGAAATATTTTGTCGATGGAGGGAAAATGTGAAAAGGTTAATTGTCTCATCTATGTTGGTTACAGCTACTCTGTTTCCTGTCCTCAGTGATACAAACTTGGTACCAGAATCAGTATCGGTTCATGCTGCCTCACAAACAGCTACGGTAAATGCCTACAATGTAAACATCCGAAAAGGGGCGGGCACTAATTACTCTGTAATTACAAAACTATCAAAAGGACAAAAGGTAGAAATTACAGGAAGCAAAAGAAATAGTAAAGGAGAAACATGGTATAGCATACGGTTTTCAGGTAAATCAGGCTGGATTATATCAAGTTATGTTTCAAAGCCATTTACTAGTACTTCTGTGAAACCTGCTTCAAAACCAGTAGTCCATGCTCCAAAGCCGGTCCTACAAACCGCAAGTCAATCGGGTATCATAAATGCGACATCATTAAATATCCGTAAAGGTCCTAGCACATCTAACTCAGTTCTTACATACCTGCGAAAAGGACAAAAAGTAGTAATTGCATCAAGTACAAAGAATAGTAAGGGTGAGATTTGGTACAACATTAAGTTTTCTGGAAAAACCGGCTGGGCATTATCCAAATATGTTTCCAAAATTACTGTAAGTCCAGCTGTAAAACCTGCTCCGAAACCGGTACCAAAACCAGCACCAAAGCCAGCGATTCAGGCTCCAAAACCAGCTGTTCCAGTTCCAAAACCGGCTGTTCCAGCTCCAAAACCAGTTGTCCAGTCTCCAAGTCAATCAGGGACCATAAATGCAACGTCATTAAATATCCGTAAAGGACCTGGAACAAATTACTCAGGTCTTGCAAGTCTGCGAAAAGGGCAAACAGTAGAAATTATATCTAGCTCCAAAAACTCTAAGGGGGAAGTCTGGTATAACATTAAGTTTTCGGGTAAATCCGGGTGGGCTTTGTCTAAATATGTAACAATAAAAGCTGCTCTACATACAGTGAAACCTACACCAGCACCAAGTCAATTAAAATATACATATGCTGCTAGTCAGACAATAATTTATAAGGATAAAACGACACAAACTCGTTTGAGTTCCCCACTTGCTGAAAATGAAAAATTGACAGTTATCGGTGAATCAAGTGGCTGGGTGAATGTCCAAACCAAAACAGGTATCCGGGGGTGGGTTCAAAAATCTCAAACTTCAACTGTGCTTTTAAGAAGATTAACAAATCCAAAGATAAGCACCTTAGAAAAGGATACTTACTTAGACTGGACTAAACCAGGCAATTTCAGCTTTAAGTATTCCACAAATGGAAACCAGCTGACTATGAAACAAGGATTTACATATGTTCAAATGCCTTCAGTAAAGGTAAAGGGTATAAAAGAAATTAAAACCGTTCAAGTTAGCTCAACAGAAAAATCTGTGGTAATTACATTTGACCCTGGGTACACTTTTACACTTCGGAACTACAGCAATAAGGTTTCCTTAAAAGTCATTCCAATGGGACTTTTGGGTAAGAAGATTATTGTTGATGCAGGGCATGGCGGTAAGGACTCAGGGGCAATCGGCAATTATTTAAAACTAAAGGAAAAGGATGTTACATTAGGCATTTCGTTAGCTCTTAAAAAAGAACTTGAAAAGTACGGAGCCATCGTTACTTTAACGAGGAGCACTGATGTATTCCTGGAACTTTCCGAAAGAACAGCCATCGCCAACAAGTCTAATTATGACGCTTTTGTTTGTATTCATGCAGATTCCTTTTTACCGAAAGCATATGGAACAACAACCTACTATAATTCAACATTGAATTTCAATGGGCCAAAGAGTATTTCTCTAGCAAGTGATGTCCAAAAGAACCTTGTTGGTACAGTCCACACTTATGATAGGGGAACTAAACCACAAGATTTCTATGTAAATAGAATGAACGAGCTTCCAAACATTTTAGTAGAAACTGCGTTTATTACGAATCGGGCCGAAGAGGCATTACTTGGAAAAGATTCTTTTAGACAAAGTACAGCGCAAGGAATTCGCAAAGGACTTGAAACTTACTTTAGAAAGTTATAAGGACAAAACACCATCTAACACGGATGGTGTTTTCTTTATGTAGAAAAATGAATTAATTAGTAGATAACTTTACGGTATTTTTACATTCTGTTAACGTTCTTCGACAGAATTAGTAAGGAGATTATCGTAAAATTAGTATGAGTTTTTTAAAAAGGAGGAGAATTGGACTAGTTAGAAGATTAATAAAATAGTGCCAAAGATGCGAATTTCGAAATATCGGAAAATTACCTTTATTAACAACAATCGACCCCTATATAATGGTAGAGGTGATTCTCCAGGGGCTTATAGAGTAGTCTTTAGGAGCCCAAATAATAGAATTGTATATTGGAAGGATGGGTGTTAAACCGAATGAAAAAAAAGAATTTCGGTAAGTTTAGCAAGATCACTGCAACAGCTCTGCTGTTTAGTACGATTGCCTCACCAATGGTTCCATATAAGAGTGTTAAGGCTTCAGCCGCTGCTCCAGGTCCGGTGAAACTTCGGATTATGGAAACGACAGATTTGCACGATAACATTATGGACTATGATTACTATAAAGATGCTCCAACAGTTGAGTTTGGACTGGACCGTACTGCCCAGCTGATAAAGCAGGCTAGAGCAGAAAAAATGGATTCAAATGACGCAAACAGCGCAACCTACGAACAAAACTCCCTCTTATTTGATGCAGGAGACTTGCTTCAGGGAAATCCCATGGCAGACTATGTCGCTAAAGTAAAAAAGTTGGGACCAACTGAAGTACACCCTGTTTTTAAAGCAATGAGCCTCTTAAACTATGATGGCGGAATTGTCGGCAACCATGAATTTAACTATGGCCTCGATTTTCTCAAGAATGCTATTCAAGAATCACCTTACCAGTTTGTTAACGCTAATATCTACAAGGATGACGGCGACACTGATCCGGACAACGATGTTAATGAGTTTACCCCTTACAAGATTATACCTAAGACAGTAAAAGACCAGAACGGTAATGAACAAACAATCCAAGTGGGTTATATCGGTTTTGCTCCTCCGCAAATTATGCAATGGGACCACGATAACCTGGCTGGTAAAGTTGTGGCAAAAGATATGGTTGATACAGCAAACAAATTTATCCCGAAAATGAGAGCAAAAGGTGCCGACATTATTGTTGCCATCGCCCACTCTGGCTGTGATATTGCAAGTGACGGCCAGGCAGAAGCGGAAAATGCTGTCTATTCCTTAAGTAAAGTACCGGGAATTGATGCACTTTTATTCGGACACTCTCACGTAAACTTCCCTGGTGATTCCTCTTTTAATGGAAAAACGGGAATTGATAATGTCAACGGTCATATCAACAATGTTCCAGCTGTTGAAGCAGGTTTCTGGGGAAATAACCTTGGGGTTATGGACCTAGATCTAAACTATGATGGTGAAAAGTGGACAGTAACGAGCTCAAAGGCTGCTAACAGACCTATTTACACTACACAATCTGTAAATGGTGTATCCACAAAGGTTCCAACCGTTTCAGGTCCGGACCAGGCAATTGTGGATGCAGTAAAAGAAGAACACGAAGGCACCTTGTCTTATGTACGAGGCAAGATCGGAATAACTTCTGCTCCTTTATACAGCTTTTTTGCACAGGTGCAGGACGATCCAACCATCCAGATTGTTAATAATGCACAAACTGATTATGTGAAAAAGTGGATTGCAGATAAAAACCCTGAGCTCAAAGACATTCCTGTCCTTTCAGCGGGTGCTCCTTTTAAAGCAGGCGGCAGAAGCGGTCCTAGCTACTATACAAATATTCCGGCAGGCGACCTCTCAATCAAGAGCGCCAATGACTTATATTTGTACCCTAATACCCTTAAGGCTGTAAAAGTGACAGGTGCAACTGTAAGAGAATGGCTGGAAATGTCTGCTGGCCAATTCAACAAGGTTGACCGTACGAAGACTGAACCACAAAATATTGTAGATGATTCATTCCCATCCTACAACTTCGACGTAATTGACGGGGTCAAATACAAAGTTGATATTACGAAACCAGCAAGATATGACAAAAATGGTGTTCTGGTATCCCCAGATTCACACCGTATTGTCAATCTAACTATGCCAGATGGCAAGCCAGTTAAAGATGATGACGAGTTTATCGTTGCAACTAATAACTACCGTGCAGGCGGCGGAGGAAACTTCCCAGGCCTTAAAGGCGGCGTTGCAGATGTAGTGGTGAATTCACCAGATGAAAGCCGTCAGGTATTAATTAACTACATCCAGGATCAAGGAACAGTAAATCCAACTGCTGATAAAAACTGGAGCTTTGCCCCTGTGGGCGGAAATGCTAACCTGATCTTTAATTCATCACCAGATGCAAAACCATTTGCAACCCAAACACAAAATATTAAGGATGTAGGTCTTGCACCTGATAATTCAGGATTTGAGCAGTACCAATTGGATCAAAGAGTCCATGTTCAATTATTGGGTATCAACGACTTACATGGCCAATTGGATTACTCTACAAAAGTTTCCAACAGAACAGTTGGGGGTATCGAGTATCTGGCATCTTACCTGAAACAAAGAGAAGCTACTAATCCAAATACTCTAATGGTTGAAGCTGGAGACTTAATCGGTGCCAGCCGTCCGGTATCCGCATTGCTTCAGGACGAGCCAACCGTTCGCTTTATGAATGAGCTTGGCATGGATGTTGGAACGATCGGTAACCATGAGTTTGATGAAGGAGTAACAGAATTAAAACGAATGATTAACGGCGGAAGCAGCCCTAAAACAGACAAATACAATGAGAAATATGGCGAATATACAGGTGCGGACTTTCCAGTAGTTGCTGCTAACGTAGTGGAAGAAAGCACTGGAAAACTCTTATTAGATCCATACGCAATTAAAGAAGTAGATGGTGTAAAAATTGGCTTTATCGGAGTTGTTACAACTGAAACACCGAGCATCGTTACTCCAAGCGGTGTAGCTGGAGTACAGTTCACAGATGAAACCGAAGCCATTAACAAGTATGCAAAAGAATTAGAAGGCCATGGTATTAAAGCAATTGTCGTTCTGGCACATGACCCTGGAACTTCGGCCTTTGACGGTTCAAACCCTACTGGCAAGGTTGTTGAAATGGCGAAAAATATTGATCCTCAGGTCGATGTGATTTACGGTGCACATGACCATAAATACCTTAACTCAACAGTTAACGGAAAATTGCTAGTTCAATCTTATTCTTACGGAACAGCATTCTCTGATGTTGATTTAACCATTGATCCTATTACTCAGGATATTGTTGAGAAAAAGGCTGAAGTTATTTCAACGTTCCAGGACAGCATTACTCCTGATGCAAAAATTAAAGCAGAACTTGATTCTTATAAAGCCGATATTGCTCAAATTACTGATGCTGTAGTAGGCCAGGCGGCAGGCCCAATTACAAGGACTACAAATGCAGCAGGGGAATCTCCAATGGGTAACCTAATAGCAGACAGTATGCGCGATGCTACTGGAACCCAGTTTGCATTCATGAATGTTGGCGGAGTACGTGATGAAATTAAAGCAGCCGGCGATATTAAATGGGGAGACCTATTTGCAATTCAGCCATTTGGCAATGATATCGTAACCATGAAAATTACAGGCGAGCAGGTTAGAACACTCCTTAACCAGCAGTTTGCTGCAGATCGTAACCGCATCATGCAAATTTCCGGTTTAAAGTATACATGGACAGATAAACTGCCGCTTGGTCAAAAGGTTCTTGATATTTATCTGCCTGATGACAAAAAAATTGATCCAAAAGCAACTTATTCTGTAACAGTCAATAACTTTATGGCTGATGGCGGAGATGGCTTTACAATCCTTAAACAGGGTACAGAAAGAGTAACCCAGATGACGGACCTCGATGCTTTAGTATCTTATATTAAAAAGCAGACGGCACCAATTTCTGCTCAAATTGAGGGAAGAATCCAAATTGATACACAAGCACCAGAAGCACCAAAAGTTGAGGAAGTAACAGACCAATCCAGTCAAGTTAACGGTATTGCTGAGGCAGGAGCTAAAGTGGACATTACAGTCAATGGTTCAGTTATTGCTACTGGCGCAGCTTCAGAGACTGGAACCTTTGCAATAAGCATTAATCCACAAAAAGCTGGTACAGTACTATCACTTACTGCTACTGACAAGGCTGGCAATACTAGTGAAGCAACAACCGTAACTGTAAAGGATGTAACTCCTCCGCAGGTACCGGATGTTGCCCCAATTACTCACAAAGAATGGGTAATAACTGGTAAAGCAGAAGTGGGTTCCCATGTTGTTATTACAGACGGTAAGAAATTAAACATGAATGTAATAACAGATGAAAAGGGTACCTTTACTGCTAAACTTAGCGAATTCATTAAGCAAAACACATATGTAACTCTTTATTCATATGATGGTGCAGGTAATAAGAGTGAGAAAGTAACTGTGATTGTTGGAAAGATTTACGGTCCGACAAACAAATAATGTTAATTAAAAAAGACTCATTCTCCAATGCGGAGAGTGAGTCTTTTTTACATTATAATAATTTTCTATTATAGTTCAGATTACTTTATTTACGTGCAACTGTATTTTTAATATAAGGCGAAGCAATTACTGCGAAAGAACTTCTGGAAGTTGTAATAACAACCTTAGTACCTTTTTGAACTCTGCTAAAAAGCTCCCGGACATCTTTATTATGCATCCGGATACAGCCGCCGGAGATGTTTTTGCCAATTGAACTTTCATTATTCGTTCCATGTATACCATAGGGATATGAGCCGTGCTCCTTGGCACTTAACCCCATCCATCGATCCCCAAGTGGATTCCTCGGATCTCCGCCTTTAATTTTAAGTTTATAATAAGGACGATTTACAATCTTTTCCCTTATAAAAAAGGAACCTTCAGGTGTTAGTCTTGGAGTTTTGCCGGTTGCAACAGGATAGGTTTTAATCAGTCTTCCATTTTCAAAAAACGCAATCTGGTTAATCTTTTTATTAATTACTAACAATTGGCTTTTTTGGACAGCAGCCTCGCTATTATATGGCTGGACCAATAAACCGAAAAGCATGGCCAGCGATATTAAAAATGCGTTTAATTTCATTTTTTTTTCCCCTTTTTTCAAATCACCTATAAGACGCACGAAAATGGAAAATGTTTCATATCCATATTCCATAAGATATCAAATTTTTTTGACTTTTTTCAACATATTTTTAACTCTTTTTACCTTTAACATGAAAAATATCTACCTCTGTGAAGTTTAATTTGTCATATAAAGCCGAGTTTTGGTGTTCTGTATCGAGAACATTTTATTTATTTTTGTTCGATATAATACTATGATGTCTATAGAAACATTCATTTAAGGAGGAATTTTCAATGCCATTGATATATATGAAAGAAATTCGAACACCATTAACAATTTTCTCTATTAAATTTTTTAAATGTTCGGAAGGACACTTATATATAAAGGTGGGAGACCTGTCTCGAAGAAAGCTTTTTGATAATAGGAAATAATTTTTTAAATTTATTTTTATTTTTCACTAAAACCCTATTAAGTTTTAAAAAAAAAGGTCGAAATAATTAATGTGAGAGTAATTACATAATTTTACCTCAAAAAGAAAAAATGCCTAATAGTTTGGTGGTTGGTATATGGTTTTTGACGGAATAATTTTTTCTTTAATAGTAGGCTTTTTTAGAAAAGGGAGCTTAGGCCCTCTTGCCACCCTAAAGCTTAAATGGGGGTGGATGTTCCCATTGCTGCTGACAATAGAATTATTAGTGTTTATTTTTCAAAATAACAGCAAGTTGCTTGGTCAGGCTAGTGCCTCAATTTATATGCTAGTTTATATAAGTGGATTGACATTTTTGTTCCTTAACAGAAAAAATGAGGGATTCAAAGTCATTTTTATAGGGGTTTTCCTGAATTTTTTAGTAATGATATTAAACGGGGGAAGGATGCCAGTTTCCGGTGAAGCGGCAACGGTTTTGAGCCCTGAATATATGCAATTTCTCAAAAACGGACATTACGCAAAACATGAACTTATGACCCAATCAACAAATCTTAAATTTCTGGGAGACATTATCCCGTTATCCAAACCTTATCCGCGAACTCAGATTATCAGTATTGGTGATGTTGTGATGAATATTGGCATTTTTTTATTCATCCAAAACCTTATGGTTGGCAAGCGGAATGAGAACGATAGCAAAAGAAAATCCCTTTCCCTTAAAGGAGGTGAAGCAAAATGAAAAACGAGCAAAAGAATGGTATCAAATTAACTTCAGTCCTTTACAATGCTATCATTATCGGTTCTATAATTATTGCTTTGACTTCAGGTTACAAATTAATATAATCAATCTTAAGGAGAAGTTAAGAGACTTCTCCTTAAATTCTTATAGTGAGTGATGAAAATGGAATTCTTAAAAACCTCCTCTAAAAGGTATTTACTAGGAGTATCGATTTTAGGTATAACTGCTTTTTTATTTTTTAATAATCTTGCTCATCATACTCTATTTGAGTGGGTTATGATCTTCTCTCTAACCGGCTCAATCCTCTTGCTGAATTATTATCTGATTCCAATTCCTCCAAAAGGAAATTCCCTTTCAATGGATTCCTCTATTATTCTGGCAAGTCTTTTTTTATACAAGCTGGGATTAACTCTGGATGTGTTATTTATTTATGCTGCAATCTACTTATTCACACAGCGGAATATAGTCTGGTGGAAGCATACTTTTAATTTTGCTCTCTATACTTTATTAACTGTTGGCGCCTATTACTTGTTTATATTAATGGGTGGAGAACTTGGTACCATAAATGTAAACAGCCTTTTGCCTTATACTGTTTCATTTATCTTTTATTTTTTTGCAAATGTTCTATTAATAGGGACGTACTTCCTCTTAGCTGGGGTTGATAGCCCAAAAGATGTTTTATGGGGCATGATTAAGGAGAGTGCTACTTCCTATAGCAGTACCCTGTTATTGTCTTTAGTTCTAGGTATCCTAATTGGGAGTCATAAACTATTTGGTCTGTTTCTATTTATTATAATTTCTTTTCTTTTATCTCTGGCGTTTAATCAGCATTTTAAGTTATTTAAAGAAATATCGGAAAAAGCTAACAAGGATTTTCTTACTGACTTAAATAACCATGGATATTTTAAGGAGCTCCTTACAGAAGAGATGAACTTCGCCAAAGAGAGCGATCTTCCATTAACTGTTATCATGCTGGACATTGACGATTTTAAAAAATACAACGACCTTTACGGCCATATTGAAGGCGATCAGCTTCTAAAGGAATTCGGCACTCTCCTTAAAGCTGAAACAAAAGCAAAAGGATATATTGTAGCACGATATGGCGGGGAAGAGTTTTCTATTGTATTGCCAAATACGCATCGACAAGATGCCTTTACCTTTATGAATGAATTTCGCAAAAAAGTAAATGACACCTATTTTAAAGGGGTAGAAGGACTTCCATATGGCTGTTTATCCTTTTCGGCAGGAGTGGCGGAATGTAGAAAGGAAACCTACAGCATATCAGAGCTTTTGAATCATGCGGATCAGGCTATGTATGCAGCCAAGGATCAGGGTAAAAACCTTGTTCATATTTACAATGAGTACTCTGAATACACTGTGCAAAAATCTCTTTCTCTTGAAAAAGATCTCGAAGAACTAGAGCAGCAGCTTAAAATTTTTCTTTCAAAAGATGTGTACACATATCGTCATAGCAAGAGGGTTTATCAGTACGCAGTTGACTTTTCTAAAAGGCTTACATTAAGCGGTCACGAAAGAAAAACATTGATTCTTGGAGCCATCATTCATGATATAGGGAAGCTTGAAATTCCGAGGGATATTATTAATAAAAAAGGTAAGCTTGACCCTCATGAGTGGGAAATGATGAAAAAGCATGTTACGTGGGGAAAAGAGATTATCTCAACCAACAAGAAGCTTGAGGAACTGATTCCTTTGGTTGAACTCCACCACGAGCGTTTTGATGGAAATGGTTATCCCTATGGTTTAAAAGGAAAAACAATTCCTAAACTGGCGAGGATTCTTTGTGTTATTGATTCCTTCGATGCCATGACAACAGAGCGGCCATACCAAAGGACTAAAACCTTCGGTGAAGCAATCGAAGAACTGCGGGCTTGCTCAGGCAAGCAATTCGATCCCCAGTTTGTCGAACCATTTATTGAGATGATAAAACAGAGTAATCAAGCTGAAGAAGTTGAGAAGGAATTAGTATTGATATAAGTAGTCAAGGCACCAGCCGTAATTTTGGATGGTGCTTTTTAATTGTCAAAAGAAAAGATGTCCTAAATATAGGACATCTTTTAGTTGCAGATTAATAGAATCTTTTAAAACTATCGAAATGGTTCTTGTAATAGGAGTTATTTAAGTCTGTGATAGCTACCCCATTGTCACTTGCATGGATGAATTGAGTGCCTCCAAGGTAGATTCCCATGTGCGAGATTCCTTTTTTATATGTATTTTCAAAAAATACAAGGTCCCCCGGTTTTGGTGTATCTACATAATAGGAACGATTGAAATAGCCATCTGCTGAAGTACGGGAAATAGATTTCCCGGCCTTATTGAACACATAGTAGATAAAACCGCTGCAATCAAATCCTCCAAGTGAACTTCCACCCCATACATAAGGTATCCCTAATACTTGTTTGGCAGTCATTACTACGGATGCAGTTAAATCAGTTGTTGAAGCAGGCGTCGGTGTCGGTTTCGGTGCTTGTCCTGCTGGTGCAGTACCTACAGCTTCGCCTTCTGTGGTTGCAGGGCTTGCCGGTGTCTTTGCGACATTTAATTTTTGCCCTATGTAAATACGATCCGTGCTAAGGTTGTTTGCTTTTTTAATTTCGTCAACAGTCATCCCAACGAGAGTACTTATCTTGCTGAGAGTATCCCCAGCTTTAACTATGTATTGAGCGGCAGTTTTTCCAGTTGAAGGCGTAACCGGTGTTTTTGAAGCATTAGCAGGAACTGTTGGAACTTTAGTTGTTGTGACCGGTGCCTTCGCTGTTGATGCAGCAGGAGGCTTAGCTGGTGCTTTCGCAGGCGCAGCAGGAACCTTCGTTGTTGGTGCTGGTCCTTTTGTAGTAATAGCAGTTTTAGTAATAATTTTAAAAGGCTGCCCGATTGCTACCTTATCTGATTTTAGGTTATTCCAAAGTTTTAGCTCTGCGAGCGTAACGCCATGTTTATTGGCAATTTTAATTAGGAAGTCACCTTTTACTGCATGATACGTAACAGAAGCCGGCTGAGATGCAACAGTTAAAGTTTTATAGTTTGCAGCAGTATAATTGGATGTGGTTATGGAGGGTAAATTAAGTTTTTGGTTTACATAAATCAGGTCTGATGAAAGGTGATTCAACTTTTTTAATTCCTGGACAGTAGTGTTATATTTTTTTGCAATCTTTCCTAGGTAATCGCCTTTTTCAACAGAATACGTACTTGCCGAGGCACTTCCGGCATAAACGGCAGAAAGGATTGCTGCGGTCGCGAAAGTCGTCATGACTTTTTTCTTCATTTTTCCCCATCACTCCGTTTTCTCTTTAATTATCTGAAAATATTCTATCATACTATCAGGGAAGTTTATACAGAAAATCACAAATTTGGACATTAATCTGCCGATTTTCCTCGAATGAAAAATTTAATGAATAGGAGAAAAAGCGACCTAAGACCTATAAATTATGAGAGAATAATAGTTAGAATTATGTTAATCTATGGGAGATAAAACAGTATTTAGAAAAGGTTTTAAAGGGGGTACAGCATTGAGATTTTCGAAAATTCACCATATCGCTATAATTTGTTCAAACTACGAATATTCAAAGGAATTTTATACCCGTATTTTGGGACTTACACCCATTAGAGAGGTGTACAGGGAGGAACGAAACTCCTATAAACTGGATCTCGCTTTAAATGGCGAATACATAATAGAACTGTTTTCTTTTAAATCACCTCCGGAAAGAGTCAGCTATCCTGAAGCAGCGGGTCTCCGTCATCTGGCTTTTGAGACAGATGAAATTGAAGAAAATATTAAATTTTTAATATCAGAGGGAATTGAGCCAGAGCCAATCAGAATTGATCCATACACGCAAAAGAAGTGTACTTTTTTCGCTGACCCTGATGGGCTGCCAATTGAACTCTATGAAAAATAACAATTTTAATTGAATAAGGGGAAACAGCAGCATGATGAAGAAACTTTTAGTCGTTTTAATGTCAATTAGTATGATTCTATCGTTTTATCAGCTTCCAGAAAAAGCCGAAGCGGCTACAACTCAAACGGCATATCAGCAATTTTCACATAATCTTTCAAGAGACCTTAACAGTTATATCAAAAAATCAGGCGGGGATATCCGTCTTCAATATCGGGATTTATCATCAGGTGACGAATACAGGCTAAACAACACAGCAGGTACGGTAAGAGCAGCAAGTACCATCAAGCTTCCTCTGGTTTTACAGGTCATGGAGCTTGCTAGCCAGGGTAAACTTAATCTTAATGAAAAATTAACCTACAAGCACTACCATTATAACGGCGGCAGTGGCATCATCCAAAAAGCGAAGGTTGGAACCCAATATACCATTCGGGAATTGGTCCGAATAACGGTTACTTATAGCGATAATATCGGCTTTGTCATGCTGCGGGAAAGAGTTGGCAAGCAAAACTTCATTAACTACATGAGAAAGCTTGGCGGTAAGTATACCTATACAAACGGAGTCAACACCACGTCCGCGAGCGATATGGTTGCCTACTGGAACGATCTATATAATTTTTCTCAAAGAAGCCCACTTGGCAAGGAACTTATCAATTATTTAAAACACACTATCTATAACACTACTATTCCAACCGGCACAAGAGGTGCGGAGGTTGCACATAAGGTAGGCATGATTCCTGAGTCTGGTATTTCTCATGATGTAGGGATTGTTTATGACAGAAATCCATACATACTAGCAATCATGACTAACAGACTATCGTATGCCAAATCACAAAAGACTATCGCAGACCTCGCATCTATTGTTTACAAATACCATAAGCAAAAAAGTACAGCTCAATATATAGCTGCTAAAACGGATCAGGATTTGATCCAATATGCAGCAGGAAAAGCCGTTAAAATCGGAACAGTAATAAAAGGAGAAAACTTTAAAATCAGCGCCGATAAAGGTGACTGGTATGAAATTGATTTTGGCGGAAATAAAGCTCTTATCTCAAAAAAGGGTGTTGTAACCTATTATCGCCCATTCTCCGGATACTTTTTTAATGGGAAATCATCAGTAAAAGGGCAAATCATTGTACAGCCAAATGCCGCTTTATATAATGATCCAACAGGAAAAGGAAGGAAAATTGCCACTGTTTCTTTCAGCAAGGCAGTTGGATTTGACTCCACACAAAATAACTTTTACAAAGTGAATTTTGGTGACAGATACGCCTATATAGAAAAAACAAAGGCTGACCTGCAATTTACACCCACAATTAAGTATGTTCAGATCAACAAGGACAATACACCGGTTATCAGCAAAACATCAGGGATGAAAATCGCTGTACTTTCTAAAGGGAAAATATTTATTAGAATAAAAGATTCCGGAAGCTACCAGGAAGTTCAGTATGGAAATATTACAGCATACATCCCTAAAACAAATGTATTACCAGTTTATGAAACAAAAATCACCAATCCAACAAGCACTGCTCCTGCAGCAAATCTGGTTGAACTTTCAAATGATACAAAAGGCTACTGGCAAATGAACTCAGCAGCACAGCCTTCAGCAATTCTATTAAAAGGGCAAAAGATCAACTATATACAAAAGAACGGAACTTGGTATTCCATTAATCTAGCAGGACGTATCGTTTATTTCCAGCAAGCAATGGAATCCAAATAATTAAACAAATCCGAGAGGAAGAGAAGCAGTGAAACATATCATTTCATTTCTAATTGCCATTTTTTGCACCGTGTCGCTTGTTTCCAATGTTTCTGCAAAGGGACTTAAGGTTGTTCCGCTTGTCCCTAAAAATAACACCTCGGAGTTGTTTAAAGAAGATAAGGATTTTAAAAGTAAACAATTGATTCTTAAATTTAAAAAGGGAACATCTCAAGAGAAAAAAGATACTATCTTGAATCTGGTTAAAGGAAATGAAATCTCTTTTGAAAAAACTGGAGATGTTTCACTTATAAAGGTACCAAAAGGTATCAATTTAAAAAGATTAGCAGATATTCTTATCACCCAGAAAGAAGTCCAATATGTTGAGCCAAACACAAAGCTGGAGAGTACGTTTACGCCTGCTGATCCGGGTTTTAAGAACCAATGGTATTTAAATAAAATTGGTATGCCCACGGCTTGGAATGATACAAAAGGAAATTCCAATGTAATTGTAGCGGTGGTCGATAGAGGTGTCCAGGTTAATCATCCTGATCTCATGGGTAAGATTGTCAGCCCGATGGATATCCTGACTGGCAGGACTACCTTTTCGCCTGCAGAGCATGGGACCCATGTTGCGGGGATTATTGCAGCTTCCATTAATAAAATGGGTATCGCAGGAATAGCTCCTAATGTAAAAATAATGCCCGTGAATGTTTTTCGCGGAGAATACGCAAATGTGTATGATATTGTACAAGGAATTTATTATGCAGTAGATCATCATGCAAATATTATTAATCTGAGCTTGGGCAGCCAGGATTACAGCTATGCACTGGATTTTGCAGTGCAATATGCAGCGAGTAAAGGTGTTCTCGTCATTGCTGCAGCTGGCAATGAAAGTACCAGCGAGGATACTTATCCAGCTGCATTTAAAACAGTAACCGGTGTTAGTGCTACTGATTCAAATGATAAAGTAACTTCCTTCTCCAATTATGGGAAGTATATTGACCTGTCAGCTCCAGGACAATCGATTTACTCAACGATTTCAGGAAGTTCCTATCAGTGGATGAGCGGAACATCCATGGCCGCACCTATTGTATCGGGGGCTGCTGCGCTGGTATTATCGAAAAACCCGGCACTGACACCAGCTCAGGTGGTAGAAGTCCTTAAAAAGTCTTCGGTGGATCTTGGTGCAAAAGGTTGGGACCAGTATTACGGTTACGGCAGAATTGATGTTTCAAAGGCTCTTCAAATGACAATGGGCCCTATATCAAATCTCTCTATGTCTACCGATAAGTTAAACATGAACGGTACTAATACAGCTTCTTTTTCCCTTAGGGCAGGATATGGAAATTCACTTTCATTTTATATCCAGAATTCAAAGGGGAAAACGCTAAAAACGATTTTATCAAATCAGAAATCCACCGGATCCAAGACCTCATCAGCATGGAACGGCAGGCTGGATAACGGCTCATATGCTCCTGCGGGAACGTACAAGGTGTTGGCGAAAGCATCAAACAGTTTACAGACGATCTACAAATCAGCATCAATTCAGGTGATAGATAATGTAAATCCGGCAATCCAGATGGGTTCGGCATTTGATTACTCCCCAAAAGTCAGCAGCAGAGCAGCAATTCCTATTTTATTAAATAAGAATCAAACGGTAACAGCCTGGATTTATAATAGAAATAATAATGTAGTTCGAAAAGTTCTTTCCAAATATTATTTGGAGGGTGGAAAAAGAACCGTTTATTGGGATGGAAAAAACAGCAAGGGTCAACGTATGGTAGATGGTAATTATCGGATGGTCCTATCTTCGACAGATGTATATAAAAGAAAAACTGCCAATAGACAGATAACCATAAAAGTAGATACAGTTAATCCTAAAGCTAGTAATACTTTAATGGCACCTTTATTCCAAGCAACCGGAATCAGTCAAAATACCCTAAAGATTACAGCTAATGAAAACGTCTATGTAAATAGCTATGTTTTGACAGGTAAGGGTACGAAAATAAAAACATTGTCAGCGAACCAATTTCATAAGGCTGGTTTATTTACAATCGGCTGGAATGGAACGGACGGAAAAAATCAGCCTGCAGCAGAAGGCAGCTATCAATATTTATTAGACGTACGAGACCAGGCAGGAAATAAAACAGCAATTAAGAGCTCCTGGTTCAAGCTGCAGGATTGGGAAAAGCCAGTTATTGGGGCCCAATCTAGTATAGATTACCGGAACGTTGAGCCTGCGTCTTATTCATACAGCCTTTCAAAGCCAGCTAAAGTATTAATATGTATATATAAGGATGGACAAATGGTTAAAACGGTTCAGCAGGAAGCAGCAAAAGGAAAAGGCAGCAATTCATTCATCCTCGATCTTTCTTCTGGACTATTGCCTGATGGCGTCTATAAATATCAGATTAAAGCAACTGATAAGTATAATCAGGTCGGCTTCTTTCAAGGCAATTTAACAGTAGCTTTAAAAAGGCCAGAAATTGAAGTTCCGAAAATAGCCGGACTTTTTGACTACGGGGATTCAATTTGTGATGTGCACTACCGTCTTTCAGAGCCTGCGCATATTACCATTGAGGTATATAACAGCGACCGTCAAAAAATTAGAACACTTGTAACCAATGTATCAAAGCAGGCAGGTGCAAACAGCTTTCAATGGGATGGGTATACTGATAATGGAGAATGGACTTATGCAGATGGAA
Organism: Neobacillus sp. FW104-15D2; assembly: GCF_058790155.1. Lineage (NCBI taxonomy): Bacteria > Bacillati > Bacillota > Bacilli > Caryophanales > Bacillaceae > Neobacillus > Neobacillus sp. FW104-15D2. The sequence goes on along the minus strand of NZ_JBYTCJ010000006.1, from coordinate 42,502 downwards.
CATCCTACTACTATAAAATAATGGCTAAAAACTCCATAGGAAATGAAACAACAGTCGAAGGTAAATTATCCATAGATGATCCCGATTGGCTGAAAGCTTTTAATAGCGATTTTGTTACAGATGGTTCAGGGCTCAATCAGGAAATGAAACTATCAATGGAACTCAGTCAGGCTGTTAAGGTAACTCTTGAAGTTTATAAAGGAAAAAACGGAGAGAAAGTAGATAATCAAGTGTATAATTTAGAAAGCGGTACACGAGAGATTGAATACAAAAAACCTGTCTATGACAATTTATTCTATAAGTTAATCTTTGAAGACCAGCTTGGTAACAGGTATTTCTATGAATTGGATGAAAATAATAATTAAAAGGCTGGGGGCTTCCCTGGCTTTTTTCTGCCTAAGAATATCTTCGTATATACAAAGCGATTTTTATTTCTTGAAATCGGGGCTTAATTGTAAATTCAAATGAAAATTTATGACCAATTCAAAGCAAACCACCTATGCTAAAGCTCTGGAAGACCATCTTCAATTCCGGGAGGGTCCAAGGCGAGACAGAGCAGGCGTGTTAAAAGCAACGACGCATGAGGATGCAGTGAAGGCGCTGTAAGCAACAGGAAATGCTACTGATGAAAATTATGCAGATTCTATTTCCATCGTATACAAAAGGAATCTCAGACAGTATGATAATCACTATCTCACAAAATCTGTATTTTTCTACACAGGAAAAGCTTTTTTCTACACGAAAATTATTTTACTCTACACAAAGTCTGCCCTTCTCTACAAAAAGTGGTGAAAAAAGTGGTGTTGTCAGCGGAATTCCAGTTAAATATGGAACAACCGTCAAAATGAAGAAGTAATTAAACAAACTCGCCAACGTAAATTTGATTTATTTGGGTCAGAAATTAAGGGTAAAATAACAAATAAAGCCCTTCCTAAATGGGAGGGGCTTAAGGCTTATTCAACTATAGCATCTGTATGTTGAAGAAAAAAGAAGCTTACCAACTACTTCTTTTTTCTATTAATAAATTCGCGGATTAACAATAGCTATCTCATCTGTACGGTCGCCATCTGTTTTAATTTCAAATTTCTTTACACCCTTAACGGATATATTTAATTCTTTAGGAAGATCGTCCCAATTTAAACTAATAGACTTCAGTAATTTCCCATCGCCATAAAAGGAAATTGACGCTGAATAATTAACCCAATTTTCGTTTCTTATAAAGCCTACCAACCCTTTTATAGTAGTATACTTACCATTTAAGTTAAAGGAATTATCTTCGCCGTATAAACGATATCCCTTTTTATAATTAGGTCCCGCTACATCAAAACCGTCATCAATATTACTCCCCACCGACCCAGCATAAGGACTCAATACATCAGGCATATAAACACCACTGCTGTTTTCACCTAAATACCAAGTATTGTCCTTTTTTACATAAGCCAAACCAATCCCGAGAAGATTACTTAAATTATCAATAGGCATATAACTCTTTCCTTGATAATTGACTAAGTTATAGCTAAAAATTTTGCCAAGATAAGAAAAACTGGATTTTTCAGGTGTCGCTACTTTCGTTTTTAATAGATTGAGTTCATTATTTTTTGTAGTTACTTTAGGTGGAGGAGTTGTCTGCCCCAATAGTTTTGTTGAAACCAAGGAGGGAGTGGCTGTATCCTATTATTGGTGATATTTACGGAAAAGAGGGCAGAGGTAATAATCCACTCAACCTTAAAAAATAGCACGAGCCTTTCGTTGAGGTACCTTATCATAGATTTGTCAGGGATACTCCGTATAAATGAAATGGTGAGCAGCTCTCTGTTGAATATTGTTAATATGCTGAGGTTAATTGGCGTAACTCCGATTCTTACCGGAATCCGTCCTGAACATGCACAGCAAATGATCTACAGTAGTGTTGTTTTAAATAGTATATTAGTCAAAAGCTCTCTTGAAGCCGCTTTGTCGCATATTCGATTCTCTTTAATATCTACTGAAACGATTTATTAAGTCTTGTAATAAAAAAACCTCCATTCTAGATGGAGGTTTCCTTAATGGTTATTGTGCAAGTTGATTAATCAGCTGCTGTTTATAATCTAGTAAGTATTTTTCTAGTACTGGGTATGACGGATATAGTCCGGGATAAAGTAGGTTGCCATTCTCCTCAGCAGAGTTTTTCTCAAGCTGATCAAGCTGTAAAAGCTGTTGTTTAGCTAGGTCGATTTTCTTCTGCTTAATGCTTTCTTCGATTAGCAGAGTAAGCTTATATCTTTCAATCTCAAGTTTGTTGTTATTAATAGTAATAAGGGCAGGAAATGTATATTTACCAGAAGCTATTTTCTGAACGGAAGCACCGTTCAGCTTTTTAATAGCCGTATAGACTTTACCTGTTGACGAAACAAGCTGGTTGTATTGATTTACAGTTGAGCTATTCATTGTCCCGGCCTTCAGGCTATTCTTTAGGCTTGCAGCCATAGCAAGCTGCTGATCACCCTGCTTTACTGCATCAATAAAGTTTCGGGAATTCGTTAGATTAATCTGTACACTCTTTAACTGGCTAAGCATTCCTGCCTGGTAGCGTGTCGGCATTTTGCCAACGAGCGGGCTCAACGCTCGATAATTTCGCTCCACTTGATTATATAGATCGATAAATTTTTGGTTGACAGCAAGTGAGGCTCCAGTTTTAACATTATCAATATAGTAAACTTTCAGTTGATTGGCTGATAACACAAGACCACTTAGCTTTTTAGAAAGATCCTGTACAGGCTTTGTCATTCGAGCTTCCAAAAGCTTGATGCTTTCCTGAGCCGCATAAAGACCCACTGCCTGGTTTTCGTGCCATGCTCCCTTAAATTCTGACAGAGGCAGGCTGCTTTCTGTTACATATTTACCGATTTCGGGTGTGAAAGCTGGTTTCTTTTTAGTATAAATAAACCAGTCAGTAAAACCTCCCCCTGATGGGTTCTTTCCAGGGTCGACCAATTTATAGCCGGTCAATTTTTTAATAGTATTTGCGTATGTAAGATCACGTTTATAGCGAGTGCTGTCCTGCAAGAAGTTCCAATAGAGGATATGCCCGCTGCTATGGTAGGATATCGCCATTTCAGGATTAATTTCATTTACAAACTTTACTATTGCTTTTGTCTCAGCAGCAGTTTCCGGTGCGTAGCCCTTAAAGTTTTTGGAGCTAGGCCCTTTAGGTGAATTTTTGATATTTTTCCATAAAACATTGTATTGCCTATTTAAGTCAATCCCTTTACCGTTGGCTTTCCAGCTATTGAAGTTTTTGCTTCCTCCATTCATTTTGATGAGGGAAGCCTGGACGCCTTTGGGAAAAGCATTCACACCTTGCTGCTGGAGGGTTACGCCGTCAGGATTCACCATAGGAACAAACCAAATGGTCGATAATTGAAGAATTGATCTGGCATCTGATTTTCGCATTCCTTTGATATGCAGAAGCATAATTTTCAATCATGTACATATTAAGACTAGTTGTCATCCATTCCCGTGCATGATGCGAACCGTTAATAAATAAATTTGTATTTCCTTTTCCTAGTTCAACAGCATAAAGGGAACGCCCATATTCAGACTTTCCGATAACTTTAACTTTAATAAGATCGGGGTAAGCCTTTTGCAACTTTTGGATATCCGATACCATCTGGACATAAGTGTAAACTTTGTTAGGATTAACAATTGGTCCGGCTGCTTCAGCCTTAAAAGGAAGCTGGGAAGCAATAAGAGTGAAGACGATAAAAAAGATAAAACCTCTTAATTTCAATGGTGTTCTCCTCCTTTTAAATTGGCAATCTACTAATTATAAACTAAATTTATCCTACAAAGGTATAAAATTTCCAAATAAAAAAGCCTCTCCGTCTGGAAAGGCTTAAAACTAAGATCTATTCTTTTAGTAAATAATGAAGAACGAAGTCCCCCCAAATCTTATTTCCTTTTTCATTCGGTCCGCTATTGTCTTCCAACAAATAGTTTTTTATCTCTTCAGAATCAGGATCGGGCCATGCAGTCCAGTGATCTAGATAGGCGATATTGTTTTGGTGGGCATAATCTTTTAAAGAATCCACTTGTTTTGGATAGAACCTGGCCTGATAAAGAGGATGCGGTGGCTGTAAAATAAATACTACATTAGGATTCTCTTCTTTATAAGCGTCCATAAAGGTGGAAAGATTCCCTAAAGAGCTTTCCGTATCTACTTCCCCATTATCATTTAAAGTAAAAGGTTCAAATAAAACCAAATCGGCATCTTCATCTATTAATTTAAGGTATTTTTTTTGGTTAATAAATTGAGAGGAGGTGATGTCAAAGGTTCGTATTAACACTTGAAGATTCCCTTTGCCATAGGATTCCTCCATTTTTTGTTTAACCAGGGATGACCAGGTTTCGTTGCTGGAATTAATGGCATTTGAACCAACAATTAAAACCTTATAACTCTTATGTTCTAATAGGCTTTGTTTAAAAGTTTTCTGTGCCTGCTTGGGCCAGTTTTGAGAATAAGCTAAATAGGTATTGATATTTTTGCTGGTATTTTTATCGGTCTTTACATTAGTTTGTACAGATTGATTACTAACTGTTTCTACTTTTTTATTCGGTTCGCTAGCCGCTACAGAAACTTGGGTTTTTACCTTCCAGTGAATCTGTCCTACAATCAAAAGGGCAGCACAGCCAATTGCTAATATAACAGTAAGAAAAGCCTTCATATTAAATTTTCCTCCAAAAATAAATTCAATTACCCAATTCTAACAAACATAGTCCTTGTAATATATGGAAATGAAAAAAAGAGCTTCAAATTTTTGACAAAATGTAGTTAAATAAGTAAGGAAGTCATAGGTATATTACATATTTATTAAAATTATGACAAGAAAAGCAAAAAATGACAAGATATTATGTTATAATACATCTTGTTTTTCTTATTTATTTTATACCAGGAGGAAATCATGGAAGAAACAATCAGCTTGAAAGAACTGTTTCAGACTTTAAAAAAGAGATTGAATTTAATTATATTAGTGGCTTTGATAGCAACTTTAGCAAGTGGAATCGTAAGTTACTTTTTCCTTACGCCAATTTATCAAGCTTCTACTCAGATTTTGGTAAGCCAAAAAAAGAATGATAATACCTTATACAATTCTAATGAAGTTCAAACAAACTTACAATTAATCAATACTTACAACGTGATTATAAAAAGCCCGGCTATTTTGGATAAAGTAGCGAAAGATCTGAAATTGAATATGACTGCTGGCCAATTAAATAGTAAAATGACGATTCAAAGTGAAAATAACTCACAGGTAATCAATTTGACAGTAGAAGATCCTAGTCCAAAAACCGCTGCAAGAATTGCTAATAAGACGGCGCAGGTCTTCGAACAAGAAATTAAGAAAATTATGAATGTAGAAAATGTCAGCGTATTGGCAAAAGCCACAGTAACAGAAGGGCAGTCCCCTGTAAAACCTAAACCCCTTATTAATATTGCAATTGCTCTTGTAGTTGGATTAATGGCAGGTGTGGGACTGGCATTCTTAATGGAATATCTTGATAATACCATCAAGACAGAACAGGATATTGAAAAGGCACTCGGCCTGGCTGTTATTGGAACAATTGCGCAGATTGATGATTCAAAATTTGATATAAAAAGTAAAAGATCAGCGGATCGGAGATCAAAAGTAAGAGGTGAGAGCATTGGCTCCTAATATAAATTCAAAAAAGAAATATGGGCAGGAAAAACGTAAATTAGTAACCCTTTTTGATCCTAAATCGCCTATATCAGAACAATATAGAACAATTCGTACAAATATCCAGTTCTCTTCAGTCGATAAGGAGATAAAATCCTTGATGGTCACTTCATCTGGCCCTGGAGAAGGAAAATCAACTACTACAGCAAACCTAGCTGTGGTATTTGCCCAAATGGGAAAAAGAGTTCTTATGGTAGATGCAGATTTAAGAAAACCAACGGCCCATTATACATTTAATCTGACAAATAATTATGGATTAACAAGTGTTTTAACAAAGCAAATGTCGTTGGTTCAGGCGATTACGGAAACAGAGCAAGAAAATCTATTTATTTTACCAAGCGGTCCAATCCCCCCTAATCCAGCCGAACTACTAGGTTCTAAAGCGATGGAAGTCTTTTTTGAACATGCTTTTGAAGGATTTGATCTTATTATTTTTGACACACCACCAGTACTTGCTGTAACGGATGCTCAAATTCTAGCAAATCGCTGTGACGGAACTATATTAGTCGTATCAAGCGGAAAAACAGAAAACGATCAGGCCATAAAATCCAAGGAACTCTTACTGGCGGCAAATAGTAAGCTTATGGGTGTAGTCTTAAACAACAAACCAATGAAAGAATCCAATTATTATTATTATTATGGAGTAAAGTGATAAAATTCGACAAATAATGCTATTTACCCTATTGAAATAGCATGGTAATATGTAAAAAGTCTTAATATATTGGAATGAAAATGGAAGGGGAGAAAGGCAATGATTGATATTCACTGTCATATACTGTCAGGGATTGATGATGGGGCAAAAAGTTTGGAAGATAGCCTTGATATGGCCAGGGAAGCAGTAAGAAATGGTATATCGACAATTATTGCTACTCCTCACCATAAGAATGGAAAATATAATAATACTAAAACATTTATTATAGATAGAGTTAGAGAGTTAAATGAGGTTTTAAAAAAAGAAAATATCGATTTGGAAATTCTCCCTGGACAGGAAACACGTATATATGGTGAATTAATCGAGGGCATTGACAGTGATAAAATCCTTCCATTGGCTGAGTCGCAATATTTATTCGTAGAGTTTCCTTCTAACCACGTTCCTCGTTATACTGAACAGCTGTTTTTCGAAGTCCAAATGAAAGGCCTCACACCTATCATTGTTCATCCAGAGCGAAACCAGGAAATAATCGAAAGACCAGACCGATTATTTAATCTGATAGAAAAAGGGGCATTAACACAAATAACCGCATCAAGCCTTTGCGGTTATTTTGGGAAAAATATTAAGAATTTTTCCAATCAGTTAATTGAAGCTAATCTAACCCATTTTATTGCCTCGGATGCTCATAACATAGCAAATCGATCATTTAAAATGGAAGAAGCTTTCAGCTTATTAGAGAAAAAATATGGAATTGATATGGTTTATCTGTTCACAGAAAATGCCGAACTTTTAGTGGAAAACAAAAGTATTTATAAAGAATATCCAGAAAAAATCAAAAAGAAAAAATTTCTTGGTATTTTTTAATTTACCCAAATGACACTGCAAAAAACGATTCATCACGTTTTTCTTACTATAATACCGGTAATGTCTCCAATCCCGTTATCGACGGAGGCACTCGATTCTGCTGTGGGAATAGGTTGGTTATTTTTCCTTAGACGCATGTCGTCAATAGCAGGGTGTGAGGACGGGTTTGATGCCCAAACTAAATAAATAAATAAATACCTAATGAAAGCGCATTACAGTCTTTGCATTTTCATTAGGTATTTATTTAATGTATGGATGCTTTCTATCGGAAAAGGGGGGAATTGAAATGAAACAAGTTAAAAAGGCCATTATTCCTGCAGCAGGGTTAGGAACACGTTTTTTACCGGCAACAAAGGCGATGCCAAAAGAAATGCTGCCAATAGTTGATAAACCGACCATTCAATACATAGTAGAGGAAGCAGTTGCTTCTGGTATTGAGGATATCATAATCGTAACAGGCAAAGGAAAAAGAGCAATTGAGGATCATTTCGATTTTGCTTTGGAGCTAGAACAAAACCTAATTGAAAAAGAGAAAACTGATCTTCTTGAAAAAGTCCAGTATTCAAGTAATCTTGCTAATATTCATTATATCCGTCAAAAGGAGCCAAAGGGATTAGGCCATGCCGTCTGGTGTGCGCGCAATTTTATTGGTGATGAACCATTTGCAGTACTTTTGGGAGATGATATCGTTCAAAGCGATACTCCTTGTTTAAAACAATTGATTAATCAATATGAAGAAACTTTTTCGTCAGTTATAGGTGTACAGACTGTTCCGGATTCAGAAACACATCGCTACGGAATCATTGATCCTTCCTCTAGTGAAGGACGACGATATCAAGTTAGCAATTTTGTCGAAAAACCCAAGTATGGAACAGCGCCATCTAATTTGGCAATTATGGGCCGTTATGTTTTGACACCTGAAATCTTTAAGTTCCTCGATCGCCAGGAGACAGGCGCGGGTGGCGAGATTCAGTTAACGGATGCCATACAGCAGCTTAACCAGATTCAGAGAGTATTTGCATATGATTTTGAAGGCAAACGATATGATGTGGGAGAAAAGTTTGGATTTGTTAAAACAACAGTAGAATTTGCTATGCAGCATGAGGACCTTCGTGAAGATATGATTCAGTACTTAGAGAATTTAGTTGCATCTTACAAGATAGAAAAAGCTAATAAGTAGGTAAAGGAAGGGGTTAAATTGTCAAAATTGGCCAATCAGGAAGTTGTGTATTTGGAACAGCAAACAGAATTAAACGATCGAAGAGTTTATCTTTTTGTGAAACGGCTAATTGACATAATCGGTGCTTCCTGTGGAATTTTAGCACTAAGTTTACTGTTTGCTATTATTGCTATTCTAATAAAAGTAGAAGACCCAAAAGGAAAGATATTTTTTTCCCAAAAACGTGTGGGGTTAAATGGTAGAGAATTTAGAATGTATAAATTTCGTTCAATGGTGTCAAATGCGGAAGAAAAGCTGCAGGAGCTTTTAAAAAGCAATGAAGTCACAGGTGCCATGTTTAAAATGAAAAATGATCCGCGAATTACAATAGTAGGAAAATTCATACGAAAAACAAGCATAGATGAACTACCCCAACTATTTAATGTCTTAAAAGGCGACATGAGCCTAGTAGGACCACGCCCCCCCCTTCCGAGGGAAGTTGCTATGTATTCTTCTTATGATAAACAAAGATTAAGGGTAACGCCGGGATGTACGGGTCTTTGGCAGGTTAGTGGTCGAAACAACTTGAATTTTGATCAAATGGTAGAGCTGGACTTAAAATATATCCAAAAGCGCTCTCTATTATCAGATATGAAAATCATTTTAAAAACGATTCTTGTGCTATTCGGATCGAAAGATGCTTTTTAATAAATGATTTAAGGGTATTAATTTTTTAAATCATGTAATAATTAATATTCTTGAATACTAATTATTAAAAAATAGTCAAGTTAGGTTACTTAATAACTGAATTCAAACTAACTTGAACTTTAGTTCTGCTAAATGAATATAGGATGTAGAATAGGTTGTTTTATAACAGTATTTCATAAGAAAATATACATGAATATTGAATATATTAAACAATTAAGATAAAAAGTAAGAGAATTTTATGATTGTTTCAAACTTGTTAAAGGAGCTCGAAAATGTATGACTTGTTAATGATAGGATGGGAACTAGATTATTCTCGAAACCGGGTTATGGTAGACCATGGAAATTTATCAATTAAAAGAGTTGAAATAAAAAAGGATAACCTAATTTTAAGATATATTAAAATTTTATTAAAAACGCTATTAGCTCTTATTAGGTATAAAACAAAAATAGTTTATATTCCTGCTTTTAATCAGGTTAATGCTCCATTTATTATTTTGTTGGCAAAAATTTTTAGGAAAAAAATTATAATAGATATCCTAGTCTCAGAGTACGATACATTAGTAGAAGATCGGAAATTAGCAGAAAAAAATTCTTTTAAGGCAAAAAAGGCGTTATTTTTTGATAAAATAACTTTGAAATATGGTGATGTACTTATTTGTGATACTCATTTGCATAAAGATTATTTCATTAACATGTTTAAATGTCCTCCCAATAAAATCGTTGTTGTGCCTGTTGGTGCAGAGGAGCATTTTGAAGTAATACCACGAAATTATTTAAATGAATTTAATGTAGTATTTTATGGAGGGTATAGTCCCTTACATGGAGTGGATATAATTCTTAAAGCTGCTTATAACCTAATGGATGATGATAATATTAAGTTCACTTTAGTAGGTAATGGCCAAACTAAAAAGCAGATGAAGCAACTCGCTAAAGATCTAAACTTAAATAATACAATCTTTATTGATAGAGTTGATTACCAGGAACTTCCGAAGTTTTTAAGTAATTTTGATGTAGGTTTAGGTATTTTTGGAGATACGGCTAAAGCTAAAAGAGTTGTCCCGAATAAAGTTTATCAGTTGGCTGCTTGTAATAAGCCAGTTGTAACAATGAATACTCCGGGTATAAAAGAAGTATTTATGGATAATGTGAATATAATCTTGGTATCTCCAGAAAATATTGTAACTAATTTAACAAATGCAATTAGAGAGTTAAAAAACAATTCAGGTAAAGCAGATTCAATTGGAGAGCAAGGGTATATACTAATGAAAACAAAATACAGTGTTGAAAAAATCAGAACTCAATTTATTCAATTAGTAAAAGGAATTTAATTGTATAAACGGTAATTAGGGTTGCAGGTTATTTTTACTAGTATATATATAAATTTATTAAAAAATAATAATACAAATAATAAAATATATTATTTGTATTATTATTTTTTTATTTTGAAAGTTGTATTCTTTTACAGATATAAATTTTCAATTTTAAAAGTAAATAAAGAAACGGGTTCTTAATAGTTTAAAAGAATTACGGAGTGAAACTCAAATGAAGAAAATCCTTATTGTAAATAGTTTTTATTTCCCTGATATTATTGGTGGTGCAGAAGTATCAACTCAACTTTTAGCCGAAGGGTTATTAAAACACTATGAAGTTTGTGTCCTTACAACAGGAGGACACAAAAAGGGCGTGACTTTAGATTTAGTTAATGGTGTTAAGGTTTACAGAATACCATGTACAAATTTTTATTGGCCAAGAAATTCAGTTAAACGGGGTAACATAAGTAAATTAGCTTGGCATTTTCTTAATCAATATAATCTAAAACAAAATGCAATTTTAAAAAAAGTCCTCGAGGATATTTCACCAGATCTTATTCATACTCAAAATGTAATGGGAATTGGTACGTTTGTATGGAATATTGCTAAAAAGTTAAATGTTCCAGTTGCACATACCTTAAGAGATTATGCTTTAATAGAGCCAGTTTCAAATAAACTCATCAATAAATTTTTAACCCTTAGCAATCGACAAAGGAGCGAAAAAGTCAACTCTGTAGTGGGCATATCAAATTTTATATTAAATAAGCACTTAGATAACGGGTTGTTTCCTAGTAGTCTAAATTGTTCAATTCATAATGTGGTAAGTGCAGAAAGGTATCCAAAAAAATGTAGACATGAAGGGGATCCTTTAAGAATCGGATATTATGGGCAGTTGGAAAAAAATAAGGGTATAAAGGTATTGATTAATGCAATTAAAGATATACCTAGTAAGGTTGTCGGCCAAGTAATAATATGTGGTGTGGGTTCACAAGAAAAGGAACTAAAATTACTTGTTCAAAATGATAAACGATTTACTTTTAAAGGAAAAATCCCTATAAAAGAAGTATATAAGACTATGGCTTCGACAGATTTAACTGTCGTGCCTTCGATATGGGATGAGCCGTTTGGACGAGTAATAATAGAATCGTATATGCAAGGAACCCCAGTAATTGCCTCAAATACAGGAGGCATTACTGAAATAATAAGTAGCCATGATTATATTTTTAGAAATAAAGATACTGAAGAATTAAAAGGTAAGATAACAGATTTTAGTAGTTTGAGTAAGAAAAGAATTGACCAAGAGATAAATAAAGCTTATGCGCATGCGGAAAAATATTCCGAAAATATATCCGATTATATGTATGTATATAATTCAATAATGGAAAAAAGAAATAGTACTTGTTTTGTAAAAAAGATAAAGGTGACCTAATTATAATGAAACAGACAATATATATAAATGGACGTTTTTTAACCCAAACAGTTACTGGAGTCCAAAGAGTAGCTGACGAAATTGTAAAAACGCTTGATAAACAAATGTCAGATAAAAATATAAAAGAAAAAATAGAGTTTATAATACTAACACCGAAATTACCTCTAAGAGAATTAATACTAAAAAATATAAAGGTGAAAAGTATTGGATTCTTAGCAGGACATTTATGGGAACAATTTATACTCCCCTATTATTGTTTAAATGGGTTGTTAATTAATTTCTGTAATACTGGTCCAGTCACCAAAAGAAACCAAGTAGTGTATATTCATGATGCTGCAGTCTTCTCTAAGCCCGAGGGCTATTCAAAAAAGTTCATTTTTCTTTATAAGATTTTATACAGGTTATTGGCATTTAATAGTAAGAAAATTATAACTGTCTCACAGTTTTCTAAACAAGAACTACAAAGATTTCTTCCGGCTTTAAAAGATAAAATAATTGATATACATCTTGGTATAGACCATATGTATCTAGGAGAAATGGATACAAATATATTTAAAAAGCATAATATTGAACCTGGTAATTATCTATTAGCAGTAAGTAGTATTCATCCAAATAAAAATTTCCAGGTTGTTATTGAGGCTTTAAAAAAGCTCGATAATTTTAAGGGTCAGTTTGTAATTGCGGGTGGTATACAAAAAGGTATATTTTCGAAAAATACATTAGTGGAATCCGGGAATAAAAGCGTTAAGCATGTAGGATATGTAAGTGATGGAGAATTAAAAGCATTATATAAAAATGCAAAAGCATTTATTTTCCCTTCGGTATATGAAGGGTTCGGCTTGCCACCCATTGAGGCAATGAGTCTAGGATGTCCTGTTTTAGCTTCAAATGCAGCTTCAATACCTGAAATTTGCGGTAATGCACCGTTGTATTTTAATCCATATAATTCTGATAGTCTTGTGAATTTAATCGAAAGATTATACAAAGACAATGAGTTAGTACACACTTTGATCAAGCGAAGTATATCTCAAAGTGGCAAATACCGATGGAACCAAACGACCCAAAAATTAATAGAAAATATTGTTTTGGCAAAATAGGAGATTGATATCCATTATGAAAATTGCAATAGTACATGATTGGCTTGTAACTTATGCAGGTGCTGAAAAAGTACTTGAACAAATTTTAGATATATATCCTGAGGCTGACTTATTTAGCGTCGTAGATTTTATTGAAAATGAAAATCGCAACTTTATAAATAATAAAAATGTTACAACAACTTTTATTCAGAAACTACCTTTTGCAAAGAAGAAATACAGAACGTATTTACCTTTAATGCCATTTGCAATCGAACAGTTGGATTTGTCAAGCTACGATGTAATAATATCTAGTTCTCATGCAGTTGCTAAAGGGGTCATTACTGGACCGGACCAACTTCATATATCTTATGTACATTCCCCAATAAGGTACGCATGGGATCTTCAACATCAATATTTGAGAGAATCAAACTTGACTAAAGGTCTTAAGGGGTTAATTGCTAAATATCTTTTGCATAAAATAAGGGATTGGGATTATCGCACAGCAAATGGAGTAGATGTTTTTTTATCAAATTCTTCCTTTATTTCAAAACGGATTTGGAAAGTTTACCGACGTGAATCGAAAGTGATATATCCACCAGTCGATGTGTTCGGTTTTTCTATGAAGGAGGATAAGTCGGATTTTTATATCACTGCTTCAAGAATGGTACCTTATAAAAAAATCGATATAATCGTTGAAGCCTTTACGAGAATGCCTGAAAAACAGTTAATAATTATTGGTGACGGGCCAGATTTTAATAAGATTAAACAAATGGCTGGGAAAAATGTCAAATTATTAGGGTACCAATCTTTCGATATCCTAAAGGAGCATATGCAAAATGCCAAGGCTTTTGTTTTTGCAGCCGAAGAAGACTTCGGCATTACTCCAGTTGAGGCTCAAGCCTGTGGAACACCTGTAATCGCCTTCGGTAAAGGTGGATCATTAGAAACGGTAGATAGTAAAGACTCCAGTAATCTGACAGGGCTGCACTTTTATGAGCAGACGGCTGAAAGTATCATGGAAGCAGTAGATAGGTTTGAAAATAACCAACAGTTTATTAAAGCTGAAAACTGTAGAAAAAATGCTTTGAGATTTTCAATAGAACGCTTTAAATCAAATTTTAGAGAAATTGTTGAAGATGAATACAGTAAAAAGAAAAAGTCCCCATAATATTGAATAGCAGACAAAGCTAGAAAATAAATTTTATCTTAACTAAATAGCTGATTAAGAGGAATAGGCGAATCCTGGTAATATGTATATTCCTTCAGGTACATGTGATGGACCTTTCTTTGCTCTTTTATAGTAATTTGTCATACAAAGGACCTTTGAATGAAAGTTTTCTCGTGTGAAAAATATTAATATGAACTTGTTTTAAAGAACTATAAATCTAGCGCCCCATAATAAATTTAAAACTATAGAGAACAGAATTTAGAATATAGGAGTCATTATATGAGTACAAAGGAAATTATGGTTAGTGTATGTATACTAACTTACAATCATGAAAAATATTTAGAAGAAGCTCTTAATAGTGTGTTAATGCAAGAAGTAAGTTTTCAGTATGAAATAGTAATTGCAGAGGACTGTTCAACTGATACTACTCGGGACATTATTAAAAGTTACCAAAAGAAATTTCCGGATACCATTATTCCTTTGTTTCAAGAAAAAAACGTTGGTCCTACGAGAAACTTCTTTGAGTTAACTCAAAAAGCAAAAGGAAGATATATTGCAGTGCTAGAAGGTGATGATTTCTGGAATGATAGCAAAAAGCTACAAAAACAATTTGATTTCCTAGAGTCACATTTGGAGTATATCGGAACCGTCCATAGTGTTAATGTTTTGTGTGAGGATAAGCAAATTAAAAAAGAACGAGAATTAAGGTATAAATGTAAACCTGGGAAGGTGTTTTCTTTTGAGGATTACAAGTGGAATCGACTACCAGGGCATACATGTACAATGTTTTTTAGAAACATATTTAAAGAGCCAAAACATGACTATAGTATATATTATATCGCTGATCGAAACACTGGAGATCGTACTTTATATATGCTTTTACTTACACAAGGTGAAATATATTGCATGGAAGAGGCAATGGGAACTTATCGTTTCGTTATAAAAAATGGTGCAACAAATATTAATTCATTATATTTAGGTAAAAATATACTACTTCAAGAATGGCTATATGAGAGCCGTTTAAATAAATACTGTTTAGAAACTTTTAATAAGAGTTTTCTTTCTAAAGACTCATTTACTCAAAGTTGGATGAATGCTCTTTCTCTTAGTATACAAAGCGGTTCTAAAGAAGATAAAAAAGTGTTAAAAAAATTTAATAAAATTGCTAGAAGTCAGCCTAAAGTATTCATATATATTCCTAAGGTTTTATGTAATAAATTGATTAGAGTTTCTAAAAGATTGCTAGGAGACTGAAAGAATGAATGATAAAAATTTGAAAGGTGTTGTTCTGTCTTCACTTTTCTGGAAACTTCTCGAAAGGGGAGGAACACAGGGAATACAATTTATTGTTCAAATTATACTAGCCAGGCTCCTTTTACCAAGTGATTATGGGGTTATAGCACTCATTACAATATTTTTAACTGTTGCTAATGTATTTGTTCAAAGTGGTTTTAGCACAGCTTTAATTCAAAAGAAAAATGCTAATGAAGTTGACTTTTCATCAGTATTTTATTTAAGTTTATTTTTATCGGCCTGTTTATATGTTATTCTTTTCAATGCCGCCCCTTTAATAGCTGCTTTTTATAACATACCAAAACTAATAATGGTAGTTAGAGTATTGTCACTTACTTTATTTTTTGGTGCGATTAACTCCATTCAGATTGCTTTTATATCAAAAAAAATGCAATTTAAAAATCTTTTTTATAGTAGTTTGGGAGCCATAATCATCTCTGGTACGATAGGAATAATTCTAGCATATTCTGGTATAGGCATATGGGCACTCGTAGTGCAGCAATTAATCAATCAATTAGTAATTACAGTTATTCTTTGGTTTACTGTTAAGTGGAGACCTCGATTGATATTTTCAATGAAAAGCGTAAAAGGTTTATTCTCGTTTGGATGGAAGCTGTTAGGTTCCTCATTAATAGATACCTTTTATAATAATATCCGGAGCCTTATAATTGGGAAATTATATAGTCCAACAATGTTGGGTTTTTATAGTAGAGGACAACAGTTTCCATTACTTATAGTTTCGAATATTGATAATTCAATACAGTCAGTAATGTTTCCTGCACTAGCGATTCAGCAGGATAATAGATTAAGACTAAAAGAAATGGTTAGACGATCAATAGTTACAAGTTCATTTATGATTCTTCCCTTAATGAGCGGTTTGGCTGTAATAGCTGAACCTCTAATTAGGTTATTATTAACAGATAAATGGATATCAGCCGTACCGTTTTTACAAATTTTATGTGCGGCATATGCTTTATGGCCTATACACACTGCTAATTTACAAGCAATTAATGCGATGGGAAGAAGTGATATTTTCTTACGACTTGAAATTATAAAGAAAATAATTGGCTTAGTTATTCTTGTAATAAGTATTCCCTTTGGAATTTACGCTATTGCTTTGGGAGAAGTAGTTATTGGTATTATTTCAATATTTATTAATACCTATCCGAATTTAAAGCTACTTAAGTATTCATATAAAGAACAGTGGAAAGATATTATGCCATCGTTACTTTTATCCCTGGTTATGGGGGCTATAATTTATAATATTAAATGGTTTCGGCTAACAGAGGGATTAACAATAATTTTGCAAATGCTTGTTGGAGCCTTTTTATACATTGGATTAGCAAAATTACTTAAACTCGAATGTCTTGAATATTTGATCAAAACAGTGAAAGATGTTTTTATAAAAAAGAAAAAGGAAGTGAACGCATGAAGGTAGGTGTCATGCAACCGTATTTTTTCCCATATATAGGATATTGGCAACTGATAAATGCAGTGAATATATACGTAATATATGATGATGTTAATTATATTAATCGGGGCTGGATAAATAGAAACAACATATTAATTAATGGACTACCCAAGTTAGTAAATTTACCATTGAATAAAGCTAGTCAAAATAAGCTAATAAATCAAATTGAAGTTATAAATGATGAGGTTACGAGTAACAAATTACTAAAGACATTAGAAACATCATATAAAAAAGCACCGTTTTTTAATGAAGTGTACCCTTTACTTGAAAATGTTCTAAAACAAGAAGAAAAGAATTTAGCTAAGTATTTGACATTTTCTATTAAACAAGTTTGCGAATATCTAGGAATTAAGACCAGATTTATTCTTTCGTCAGAAATAAATAAAAATAATGATTATAAAGGTCAAGATAAGATTTTAGAAATTTGTAAGCAACTAAATGCAAATGAGTATATAAACGCTATTGGTGGAAAAGACTTGTACTCTTCAGCGGATTTTGTATCTAAAGGAATACATCTTAGTTTTTTAAAAACTAAACCAATTAAATATAAACAATTAAAGACGGAGTTTTTTCCAAACTTATCTATTATAGATATAATGATGTTTAATTCCCTAGATGAAATAAATATGATGCTTAATGAATATGATTTGGAGCAATTATAACAATGAAATCAAGTATACAAAAAGAGTTCATAATTAATGATAATAAAATCTTCCGTATTGAAAGTATTGAGGATATGCGAGAGATTCTTTTTGAATTTGATAAAATATTTGAGCCGTCTTTATCAGAAAGTATTACTAGTTTAGATGATTATGCATCAAAACTATTTAACAATGCAATTGTTTTTGCGGCCATAGAAAAAGGTGAATTTACCGGTTTTATAGCCTTTTATGCAAATGATATTAAACATCGCTTATGTTATTTAACACAAATTGCAGTTAAAAATAATTTTCAAAATAGGAAGATTGGTAAGATACTACTTAATTTATGTATTAATTATTCTAAAGACATTGGAATGTCTGAAATTAAGTTAGAAGTAAAAAATCACAATATGAAAGCAATTAATTTCTATAAAAGAAATGGTTTTAAATTTTTCGAAAAGGCCACGGTAGATTCGAAATATATGATAAAGAAATTATAAAAGAGGTAATTATTTATGAAACCTATACAAGTAACTCGCTCCTCAATGCCAGATTTTAAAGAATATATTAATGAAATTAAAGATTTATGGGAGAGTCACTGGCTGACTAATATGGGAGAAAAACATAAACAACTTGAAACTGGGATATCGAAATATTTAAACACTCCAAATGTTACTTTATTTACTAACGGTCATCTAGCCTTAGAATGTGGAATAGCAGCTCTAAAGCTAACTGGTGAGGTTATTACAACACCATTTACTTTTGCATCAACAACCCATGCGATTGTTAGGAATGGATTAGTTCCTGTTTTTTGTGATATAAATCCAGAAGATTACACTATAAATACAGATATCCTAGAGAGCTTAATAACAGAAAAAACTTCTGCTATTATTCCTGTTCATGTTTATGGGAATATTTGTAATGTTGACGCCGTTGAAAAGCTAGCAAATAAGTATAATCTTAAGGTTATTTACGATGCTGCACATGCGTTTGGAGTTACTGTTAATGGTGAAGGGGTAGCAAACTATGGAGATGCTTCAATGTTTAGTTTTCACGCTACAAAGGTGTTTAATACAATTGAGGGTGGAGCAATAACATTTAAAAATCCAGATTTAAGAAAAACATTGGATGATCTTAAAAATTTTGGTATAACAGGACCGGAAAGTGTCGAGTATGTTGGCGGTAATGCAAAAATGAATGAATTTCAAGCAGCAATGGGTATTTGTAACCTTCGTCATGTAAATAAGGATATTGAAAAAAGAAAGTTAGTGGTAGATAGATACACCGAGAATCTCAGTGGTATAAAAGGAATTAGGCTTACTAAGCAAAAATTAGATATAAAAAGTAATTATTCTTATTTTCCGGTTGTATTTGATGAATTTAAATTAAATAGGGATGAGGTTTACGAACTACTAAAGGAACATAATATTATTGCGCGTAAATATTTCTACCCATTAACAAATAGCTTAGAATGTTATAAAGGTAGATTTAATATTGATGAAACTCCAGTTGCCCAATTTATTGCAGAAAGAGTATTAACCCTTCCTCTTTATCCCGATTTATCTTTAAAAGATGTAGATATGATATGTGAAATCATTTTAAATTCCGTAGGAGGGAAAGTGGAATTTAAAGTTCAATAAATTCAAAGTACAGTAGCTTGAAAAATGAACTCTTTAGGTGCAAGGGTTCTTAGGTAACAAATAAATTCTAGACTTACCAACAGGTAATTTTGTAAGTAATTGAAAATTTTAACGATTACAATACGAAGATAAATATTCAAGACACAAATGTGTTTTATCGGAAATAAAGAAACTGCTTAGAAAATTTATATTGGTGTCTTATTATAAAGGTATTACTGGATCCTATTAGTGTTGTTGCCATTTGTCAACTTTCCTAAGCAAATTATTAAATGAGGGATAGTAACTCATTTTTATCAATTAAATGAAGTTATGTATTCTGAAAAAATTAATTCTTCATAGTTTGAATTTACGGTCAATAGAAACTAGGCAAAATATGGTATTTTGAAAGGGGAAAGTGATGAAGAGATGAAAGGAATTATTTTAGCTGGCGGAAGCGGTACTCGGTTATATCCATTAACAATGGTTACCAGCAAACAGTTGTTACCAGTATATGACAAACCAATGATATATTATCCTCTTTCGACATTAATGCTTGCTGGCATCCGTGAGATATTAATTATATCTACACCTGAAGATACCCCAAGATTTAGAGCATTATTAGGGGATGGCTCTCAGTTTGGTATTAGTCTTGAATACAAAGTTCAACTTAGCCCGGACGGATTAGCCCAGGCTTTTTTAATTGGAGAAAAATTTATTGGTAATGATTCTGTAGCGATGATTTTAGGAGATAATATCTACCATGGAAGTGGGATGAGAAATATACTAAAAAGGGCTACCCAAAAAAAGATTGGTGCAACCGTATTTGGATACCATGTTCCAGATCCAGAAAGGTTTGGGGTTGTTGAATTTGATGCTCAGGGAACGGTTTTGAGTATTAAGGAAAAGCCTAAAGAGCCAAAATCCAACTACGCTGTTACTGGGTTATATTTTTATGACAATCAAATAGTTGAAATTGCTAAGAATGTTAAACCATCATTCAGAGGAGAATTAGAAATCACTTCTGTAAATGAAGCTTATTTAAATATGGGGATATTGGAAGTTGAGTTACTTGGAAGGGGTTTTACATGGCTTGATACAGGAACTCATGAAAGTTTAGTTGAGGCAACCAATTTTGTTAAGACAATAGAGGAACATCAAGGTATAAAGATAGCTGCTATAGAGGAAATTGCCTATATTAATGGGTGGATCACAAAAGAAGAATTAATTGAGGAAGGAGAAAAATATTTTAAAACTAAATATGGGCAATATCTCATAAGTGTAGCGAACGGAGATATTAAATACTAATTTTTCAGAATCCAAAGGAAATGCAAGTGAGCCTATTAAAGTTAGTGTTCATGTCAGTTCGCTCAATTAAAAGAAACGAACTAAATTTCGACTGGGAAATAAAGACTTTTTTCAGTTGGATGGTCTCTTCATTGATTCTACTGTAAAAAGTAAAAACATTTATTCCTCTATCCATTGAAGATATCATAAAAAAAGCTGAAACGTTCCAAAATTCATGAACATATAAAAAAACAAGTGGATAAATGCATTGTCTTTATCCCAAATGGCTAGATGTTTAAAGCTTAACCTAAATAAGTCTTAAGAGGTGAAATAATGAAAAAAAAGAAAATCCTTGTTACTGGTGGAGCAGGCTTTATTGGTGGAAACTTTGTTCAATATATGGTGGATAAATATTCTTTCTATGATATTTATAATCTCGATGTATTAACATATGCAGGTGATTTAACCAAACATCATAATATAGAGAAGAGTAACAACTACCATTTTGTAAAAGGAGATATTGCAGATCGTGAAACAGTAATGAATCTATTTAATAAAGAAAAATTTGATTATGTAGTTCATTTTGCTGCAGAAAGCCATGTGGATCGTTCTATAACTGACCCTGGTATTTTTATTAAAACAAATGTACTAGGAACACAGGTGTTATTGGATGCATCCAAGGAAATTAATGTAACAAAATTTGTTCACGTTTCTACCGATGAAGTATATGGAGAATTAAGTTTTGACCCAACCACCTTCTTTACTGAAGAAACTCCATTACAACCAAACAGTCCATATAGTTCCAGTAAGGCATCATCTGACTTAATAGTTCGTTCCTACCATGAAACATTTGGACTACCTATTAATATCACTCGCTGCTCTAATAACTATGGTCCATTCCATTTTCCTGAAAAACTTATCCCTTTAACCATATCGAGGGTATTAAATAATGAAAAAGTGCCTGTTTATGGTGATGGGAAGAATATTCGAGACTGGCTGCATGTAAGTGATCATTGTGCAGCTATTGATCTTGTACTTCATAAAGGTGCAAATGGAGAAGTTTATAACGTGGGTGGGCATAATGAGCAAACCAACCTAGAGGTTGTGAAAACGATTATTAATACTCTAGGAAAATCTGAAAAGTTGATTGAATTTGTTTCAGACCGTATGGGACACGATAAGCGTTATGCCATAGATCCTACTAAATT
The DNA here is from genome assembly GCF_058790155.1 of Neobacillus sp. FW104-15D2. Lineage (NCBI taxonomy): Bacteria > Bacillati > Bacillota > Bacilli > Caryophanales > Bacillaceae > Neobacillus > Neobacillus sp. FW104-15D2. The sequence continues at coordinate 20,888 of NZ_JBYTCJ010000006.1, read as the reverse complement.
AGAGAAATTAGGTTGGAGACCAACCTATACCTTTGAAACAGGGATTTCCAAAACCGTTGATTGGTACCTTGATAACAAGTGGTGGTGGGAGCAAATTATCAGTGGTGAATATAAAAACTACTTTAAAAGTCAATATACTTTAAATAACTGATTAGTTATTTATTTACTCGCCACGTTTCTAATTACTTAAGGGGACCGACTTATCAGTTGGTATATATAAAGGACAAAGTCAAGCATGGTTGTAAATATAAAGCCGTCTAAAAAGGATGTATATAATATATGAGATTAGTTTTATTATCTGGCGGATCTGGAAAACGCCTATGGCCACTTTCTAATGATGCTCGTTCTAAGCAATTCTTAAAAGTATTACGTGATAAAGATAATAATGAATTTCAATCAATGGTCCAAAGAGTTTGGAGTCAATTGGATAAATTAGGTTTATCAAAATCTTCGGTAGTAGCTACCAGTAAAACTCAGGTGGAAATGATTCATAGTCAGATTGGTAAAGATGTGCCTATAATTGTCGAACCTGAAAGGAGAGATACTTTTCCGGCTATTGCATTAGCTGCATCTTATTTTTATTCTGTAGAACATGTAAAACGGGATGAAGTGGTTGGTGTCTTACCAGTAGATCCCTATGTTGAAGATAAATTTTTTGCCAGATTATTAGATTTAGAAGATATTTTGAAGAATTCGGATGCAGACTTAGCATTAATGGGTGTACAGCCTACATTCCCTTCTGAAAAATATGGATATATTGTTCCGGAAAAAACTCAGTTTAATAAAGAGTTTATTAAGGTTAGCCACTTTAAAGAAAAGCCAAAAGAGGATGAAGCCAAACTATTATTAGAACAACAAGCTCTTTGGAATTGTGGGGTTTTTGCATTCAAGATGGATAAGGTTATTTCGATGTTAGAGGAAAGAGGAATAACTACTAATTTTGAAGAACTTGCTTTGAATTATACACTTCTACCAAAAATAAGTTTTGATTATGAAGTAGTAGAGAAAACAGAAAATATAATTGCTCTTCCCTATGATGGTGGTTGGAAGGACTTAGGCACTTGGAATACTTTAACGGAAGAAATGGGTACAAATATTCTTGGCAGAGCAAATATGAGCAAAGATTCCCAAAATACCCATATAATTAATGAATTAGATATTCCTATATCAGTTCTTGGACTGTCTAATGTACTTGTAGCTGCTAGTCCGGATGGAATCTTGGTTACTGATAAAGAAGCAAGTCCCCGTGTAAAAGAATTGGTTGGTGACCTAGAACAAAGACCCATGTATGAAGAACGGCGCTGGGGATGGTATCGTGTGCTTGAACACACCAAATATGAGGATAATAGTGAAGTTTTAACAAAAAGAATAAATATAAGTGCTGGAAAAAATTTAAGTTATCAATATCATAATTATCGTCGAGAAGTTTGGACTATTGTAAAAGGAGAAGGAGTCCTCCTGTTAAATGATGAGTTCAAAGTGATACGACCAGGCGATGTGGTAGAAATTTCAATTGGCGCTAAACATGCTGTAAAAGCTGTAAAAGAATTAGAATTTATTGAAGTTCAAACAGGAAAACAATTAGTAGAGGAAGATAATCATAGACTTCTATTAACTTGGGATGAAATTGAAGAATCCGTATACCATTTTAATAAACAATAAGTAGTAGTTTTGTCTTTTATTTAGTCTAAATTATGTAACTGAATTAAAAAGCCAAAAGCAGGTAAAAACACAAGTGATTTGTATTCAGAGTTGGGGTATGATACCGCTTGATATTTATTCGATAAGAAGGGTAGCAGATGGGCTAGTCGTTGTGATTGCCTATGATTCGCGACTTAAATCGCCAGAGTTTGCTTTGAAAGTAGAAGATTTGGTATAAACCCCTTCTTATTGAATAAATTACAGCCAACCTCCGTATTATCGCTCGCTGTCGATACTTGTAATTTTTGTACCGTTCAATCTTCAAACTCGGAAGAACATGCTGCCTTTGAACTGGCTATCCAATATGGTGAATAGTGGGTGCTGGCGTCCTATCGGCAACCGAATCGGATCAACACTGATAGGTTTTACAGTAAAGAATAGTAAAGGGCGATATGAAGTACTACCCTGAAAATAAACTTTTGAGACACATAAAAAAGAGGTTATTCATCAAATGCTGAGTGTGATGACTATGATGTCATCCCTTATCCAATCTAAACCCATTTCCTTAATATTTATGTGATAATAAAATCTTGGCGCGTAATCGAGTAAAACTCCTAAAACCAAAAGCATTTTGTTTAAGTTCCTTAATAAAATTGTTAATCCCCTTGATCTTTATGGCGTTTCAATTTCCGATACTCCTGGATCCTCCAATAGCTGATAGAACTTTTAAAGCTTTATTTTCACTAGTCTTGTCTCTTCTTGATCTTTTTGTGAAAAGTTCCTTTAATCGTTAGGATTTTTACCTCTTCTGACATGACCAAGTAACGGTCTAGAAATCAGTTTCCTTTTCCGTAAGGGATCGATATCCTTATGAAAGATATACTTCATTCTTTTACACTTTAAGCGGTGATCTTAATCGAAATCCTTTTATACACGTCTTCGGTTGAATCGATGCCCAAATCTACTAGCAAAAGTTGAATCTGTTTGCGTGCATGAATGTTTTTCTTAAGGCAGATTGTACAGCTGCTTTAAAAGATTGGCTCATATCCATAAATACACGATTTGGACTAAACAAGGTACTGATCATCACTGTTGGAATGACGAAAAAGCTAATGGACATTCACCCAAACAGACACCATAAAGCAAATCTACATGTACAAGTACATAGAATAAAGTGTCCAATGTTCTGTTCTTTTTTAGTCTGGCTCCAACGCCCCTTGCATCTGAGCCAATTAACAATATATTAAAAATAGGAGCCATAATTTTAGTAGTTGTGGTTTGAGTTGGCGGACTTTTTGCCAGTACTAACGACTTGAACGGAAATAAAATGGTTCTTTGGCTTTAGCTCGTTGTATATTAAACTTAAAGTGGCAACTATAAATAAAATATCCCCTAAAATACTCAATAAAACAATTTTCCATTTACTTTTCTTCAGGTTATCCTCCGATGTTTTACAGATCTGTTCTGAATATATATTATGCAATACAACAAAAGTAATAAATAAAGGACTAAGTAATCCTAGTCCTTTATTTATTAATATACGCCCAACATGGGTGCAGTCTATAGGGTGTAAGTCCTGGGCAATGAAGGGAGTAGTAGTGGTTAGCTTAACACAAGGGTGTTCATGGTGACGTGGAATCTGAAGGAAACGAGCGGCAAACCTCCAGTCTGAGGAACAAGAACTTATATCAAGTTGGGTATTGCTGGAAGAACCGGCATTACAAGGCAAAGTCCATACTGCCGAATGTGATACAGAGTAAATGAAGCAGATAGGTTGAGGGAAAGACTGCACACTTACCTGGGAGATCTTATTGGCACGCCAAGTTCTCTTGGTAACCTGTCTAGAGATGCACAGCTGAACAATCAGAAGTGGGCAGACGCCATAGTACCATATCAACTCGAGAAGATATGGGAAGGTATGAACTATTAAGAGAGAATGAAATCTACACATTCAGTTACTGTAATGAAGACAGACAATTCGAAAGGACTTGCTAGGAGGAGGAAACGGTGAATCCCGTGGGGGACCCCCTGAGGGTGGAGCAGGAACTGCCATAAAAAAGAACCTATTCACACAGAAAGGATTAGCGAAATGTTGATGGAACAAGTATTATCACGGGAGAATCTATTAACTGCTCTCAAACGGGTAGAGCGAAACAAAGGAAGCCATGGAATAGATAGAATGTCCGCAAAAGAACTGCGAAAACATCTTTATGACAATTTAAATTCACTTGTGACTACTTTATGAAAAGGCACCTATGAACCCTCACCCGTACGCCGTGTCGAATCCCGAAACCAAGTGGCGGAGTGAGATTATTAGGCATACCAACTGTGACAGACCGTTTCATCCAAAAAGCCATTGCTCAAGTTTTAAATCCCATCTTTGCCCCTTCCTTTTCTGAGAGCAGCTACGGGTTTCGTCCAAATAGGCGGGCTCATGACGCAATAAGTAAAGCGAAAGGATTTATAGAAGAAGGATATCGCTGTCGATATGGATTTAGAGAAAAATTCTTTGATAAGGTAAACCACAATAAGTTGATGGGGAAACTGGCGAAGAGGCTAAACGACCGGACACTTTGAAGCTGATTAGGAAATATCTGTAGGGCTGGAGTCATGTTAAATGGAGTAGTGCAAAGTACTGAAAAGGGAACTCCGCAAGGAGGACCTCTCAGTCCTCTGCTCTCAAATATTATCCTCCATAAACTTGACAAGTAACTTGAGAGTAGAACCATTCTTTCACGAGGATTTTTACAGTTACAGACCTCATAAAAGTCCTATTCAAGCATTAGAGATTACGCTCAAAAGGTGTGGAAATACAACTGGATATAAATGTAAACACAATTATGTACACTTTTGCTCGTTTAACAATGTACAAATTCACTCGTTTTCTTTCACAAAATGATCCTTCAAGCGATAGGAATCTCCCACCATTGTTACTACTGTCGCATGGTGTAAAAACGGTCTAAGATGGCATTTGCCAGCTTAGGCTCCTGAAAAATTTCGTCCCACACTTTAAAATTTACATTCGTCGTTAAGATGGTACTTCTTTTCTCATATCTCATATCTATTAGTTGGAAAAACAGCTTGGCATCTTCTTGATAAATTGGTAAATAACCGATCTCATCGATGATCAATAGTTTATATTTTGTATAATGCTTTAACCGATCCTGAAGGCGGTTCTCCAGTCGGGCCCGTCTTAAATTTTGGATTAAATCATGGCACTTAATGAAATAGGTGCTTGTCCGTTTCTTTGCTGCGGCAATACCTATGGCAGTGGCCAAGTGGGTTTTCCCAACGCCACTTGGTCCTAAGAAAACAATATTCTCGTTCTGTTCAATAAAACGGAATGTTAGAAAATCCAGAATCTGCTGTTGATGGACAGATGTTTGGAAAGAAAAATCAAAGTCTTTTATTTCTTTCAGGTGTGGAAAAGCAGCTACCTTTACCATTGATTGAGTCATATTTTGTTCCCACAAATCAATTTCATAATTGGTTAATTTAATTAGTGTATCAATAAATGACATTTGGTTCTTTACACCAAAATCAACGACTTCATTTAAATGTAAGGTCATCTGCTTTAGTTTTAAATATTCAAGATCCCTTAATAACTGCTGATAATTAGTAGTCATGACTTATACACCTCTCCAATCGTTTCTAGGTTTTTCTTAGCCCAATCATCAATTTCAAGATAGTGAGGAGCTGAAACAGCCAGAGCTGATTTATAATGCGCCTCCTGATAATTGAGCTTAGCTTTACTGATTGGATGTTGTGCAATTAGTTTCATGTTATAATAAATCCATAAATGGTCATCTTACACCTGTAAGCTTACTTTCTTTCCCTGGTATTCTGGTGGTACATCCATCACCGTTTTCATATTATCCGTAAGGAGTTCCACAGGAACACCTCCAAATGCTTCAAAAGCTTCTGTTAAAAAGGAAAATAGAGTACTTTGAGATTTGGATATGCTCATATAAAAGGTTCATACTCTTAAGGCAGAAAGAATGAGTGCCGCCACATTGATCTCGACCTTTTCCCCATCTTTTGTTTCATATAAAATATTTTCCTTCCAATATAATTGAGCTTGTTTGCCTGGTGGAGTTTCATAACGGATCGTCCCCTTTGGAGAAGTAATGCGCTTGTCCTCCACAAAGTAGGCATTAAATTCAGGAATACGTGCAATATAGGCACGAAAGGTGGAAGCGCCACACTCCAGCCAATGGTTATCTTTTAAGTACTGCCAAAGCACTCGACGATAATAAAACACCTGCTTGGAATCCTCTGATAAAAGGGCTGCGATTACTTCATAGTATTCATCAATCTTGAAGATTTTTTTCTCGTCCTCTTAGGGACAAAACCGTTTAAATATTTTTCAACGGTTCGGCGGTCAACCCCTAATTCCTCTGCTAATTTACTCTTATTAATTTTCATTTTCATATGCTCCATTTGCTGCTTGAATTTTGGTAAGTCAAAAAGACTGTTAATCTCAAAATTAACATCGATCTTTAATGATAGATACATAGCTAGTCACCTCATGACTAGTATGTAAAATGAAAGCAAATATGTACATATTTATTCAAGCGTTATTGAACATATTTAAAATAGCATTTCTAACTGGGTTCTAGAATTCGATATTAAAGGTTTATTCGATAACATTTACCGTGGATTGATTACTAATGAAAGCAGTAGCAAAGCACACAAACGTTAAATGGGTAAGACTATATATTAATAGATGGTTAAGAGCACCTTTTCATACGAAAGAAGGTATAATAGAACGCACTTCAGGCACACCGCAATGTGGAGTTATGAGTCCTGTTCTCACAAAACTATTTCTACATTACACATTTGATAAATGAATGTCTATTAAACACCCAAATAACCCATTCGTGAGATATACGGATGACGCAGTCATCCATTGTAAAACAGAAGATGGAGCGATAAGATTGCTTAAATCTTTAAACAATAGGATGAACGAATTTAAACTTGAACTTCATCCTACTAAAACACTAATTGTATATTGTAAAGATGAAGATAGAAAGGAAATCATGAATTTTTTGATTTTCTAGGTACACGTTCAGACCAAGACTGTCGAAGTATAAGTGGGGAAAGCACTTTGTAAACTTTACACCTGCGATTAGTAACAAATCCAAGAAATCAATTCGACAAAAAGTCAGGGATTGGAAACTTCAGCTGAAAGCTGAAAAGGACCTATCGGACCTATCGCATATATTTGACTCAAAAATGATAGGGTGGAATTATTACGGCAAGTTCTACCAATCTGAGATGTATCCAACATTAAGGCATATTAACAAACATTGGGAATTAGGTATCAAGACAACGGCTGAATAATGGGAGCCGGATGAGCTGAGAGGTTCACGTCCGGTTCTGGGAGGGGCTATTAGGAAGGTTCCAGTGGTTCTTACTTACTAATATTTATGTCAAGTCTAAGAAAGCGGGTAATGACATCCATTATTGAGAAGGATTTAAAGTTAAAAGTAAACGGGAAAAGTTATCAGTAGACCAACTTTGGAAAAGAATATTCCTGGGATTCAGTTTCACTTCCTTAAAAGAACCGAAGGTGCATATTGTCTCAGAAAGCATTAAGCGCCTAAAGCAAAAGATAAGGTGAATCACTCCTAGATCAAAACCCTAATCGATGGAATAAAGGATTGAAATGTTAAATCGATACTATGGGGCTGGTACGGCTACTTTGCGTTAGCTGACACTCCAAGCAAATTAAGGAATTTGATGAATGGATTAGACGAATGTCCAGGATGTGTGAATGGAAACAATGGAAGAAACCTAAGATACGAATTAGAAAACTTCTTGGCTTAGGCGGTATCTAAATCAAAAGCATATGAATGGGGAAACTCAAGAAAGAAATATTGTAGAATTGCCTGCAGTATAATTCTACACAAAACCCTCGACAACTCCTACTGGAGTCAACGAGGGTTGAAAAGTTTATATAATCGCTTTGTAACTCTGCGTACATCTTAATGGAACCACCGTATACTGAACGGTTCGTACGGTGGTGTGAAAGGGGCTAGTCATCCCTCCTACTCAATTAACTTTTCGATAAATTACTCTTTAACATATTGGTAACCTTAGCTTTTTCTTCAGCAGGAACCTGTAAATAATATATTCCGCCTATTTTCGTGCCTCTGCCCCGAACCTCGTATTGGCTAATATTGTTTCGGCAATTCCTATAATTTTTTTGGATGGCCATCATATCATCAAAGGTCATATTGGTTTTTATATTGTCTCCCAAAGCAGCTAGGATATCATCAAATCGATTTACAGACGAAACGCTTGCAGCTTTATCAATAACTGCGGTGATAATCTGGCGCTGGCGTTTATTCCGTCCAAAGTCTCCCTCAGGATCTAAATGTCTCATACGAACGTAACCCAATGCCTGAGGCCCGTTTAATTCAAGAACGCCTTTGCTATAGTGATATCCTTTTTGATAGTATCCCTCATCTATCCAATCCAAATCATTGTGAACAGTGACTCCTCCAACAGCATCTACTAATGCACTTAATGCCTCCATATTGACGCGGATATAATAATCCATTTTAATACCGGTAAAATTTTCAACTGTTTCAATGGCCATCTTAGGACCGCCAAAGGCATATGCGTGATTAATCTTGTCGGTTGAACCGTGTCCGATAATTTCCGTTCTCGTATCCCGGGGGATACTCACCATTTGCATGTTATCTTTATTGGGGTTCAATGTCATGGCAATAAGAGTATCAGAGCGCCCCCGGTCCCCACTCCGCTCATCCACACCCATAAGTAGAATGGAAATCGGTTGACTGCTCTTTTCGATATCAGGTTTTTTATGGTCACTGCCCAATTTAACATCCTCATGCATTTGGCCAGCAGTATCTTTAACTGAACTGTATAAATAATATGCATAGCCTCCAATTGCTAAAACCAAAACTGCAATGATACTGCCTGCGATTAATAAAAATTTTTTCAAAGTAGTATTCTCCTCTATGATTCAATTCTTTACAAATTATAACATAATTTTTAAAAATGTAGATGGTTATTTTTCGGGATTATACAAGAAAATGAGAGGTGGATTAATAGAAAATGAACAGATTTTATTTGACCCTTTTTAATAAAAAATGCATTAAGAATAATAATTCAAACCCAAAAATATAAACGGGTATTTGAGCTATTTTATAATGGATAAATATGGTATAAGGTTATAATATATATTACATAATTAGTAGAAAATGGCAAAATTATTGAAAGATGGTGGCGCAAAACTAAAGGGGCTAAGGTTTTATGACTATGCCAGTCAGTAGTTGAAACGGAAGAATTCCTGCGAATTATAAACGGAATTAGGAGGTTTACTTTATGTTTATTTTTATTGCGGGGATGATTGGCAGATCTTTAATTATGCTTATTACAATAAGTCTGATGACGTCCGCAAAAAAAGGAGACAGCATAAGTAAATATTTTTTTAAATGAAAGTGCTTATTAACACTTGTCAAATTTTCCTCCTGAAAGTAATTCAGGGGGATTTTTATTTAGGCTTTTTAAACCACAAACTCTGCCTGAGTGAAAATGAAACTTCTAGAGTTGTCTATTAAACAGAAAGAATCTCCTATTGTTATAATAGATATTGGCCGTCAAACCAATTTCAAATAACAAGAGGAGATTTTACAAATGAGTGACAATAGTTAATCACATACAAGATGAAATTGTAAGTATCACATTGTGTTAATCCCCAAGTACAGAAGGAAAGTTGTATATGGAAAGTTAAAAGCGATATACGTGCTATTTTAAGAAGGCTATGCGATATGAAGGATGTAGATTAAAAAGATGCCAATGCCAGACCATATACATATATTGGTTAAAATACCACCGAATATATCCGTTTCGTATTTTATGGGCCATTTGAAAGGTAAAAGCTCATTAAGACGCAAACTTAAAATATACTCTTGGGAATACGAGGCGCAACAAAAGGGGCATTTTTGCTTATGTCCAACGGCGTGAAGAATAAACGGATTGAGTACTGTGAAATGATTGGATCATCATTCACTCCATACTGGATTCAGTTTAACTACCTAGATGCAAATGTGAATTAAACGGAAAAACGGTTATGTAAATGAAGGTGCAACAACTGCGCGTGTTTACGGGGCATATGTGTTAGTTTTTATCATACATCGGCAACCACCGACACAGCCATTAACCGGGTATAACGGTTTGTTCAAAACATTACGGGCAAAGACCGTACAGATTACTCCGCAAGACAACGCGAATATTGGGAGCTGATTTAGTTCTTGCGGCTGGAAAAGTTGCCGGGTTCACCAATATTTCGGAGTTTGGTATCAAGTTTAAATGTAAATATGACAAAAAAAGCCTATTTATTTCCCTTTGTAAAATGGTATTATTAATTCTTGGGGAGGATTAAATATGATTCATATACCAACTTTTAAGAAAAGATTTTTTGAGATTAGTATGTTTCTTTTCTTTTTCTATTTATCAATTTATGGTTCACTTATAATTTTTCAAGGGAACAGTATTGTCAGATTGTCAAAAGATATTTTGCTGGCATGGTTTGTTTTCATTAGCTTAATTTGGTTATTATTCAACAAAAAGTATCCTTTAAATTACATGTTATTGACTATAGTTGGTTTATTATCAACGATGTTAGCAGTGGGCATGTTTAGTTTATCAAACGGAAATACTATTATTACATTTGGTTATGGGATTAAAATTACTTTATTGCCTATGGGAGCTATTGTTTTTGGTGTGTATCTGAAAAATAAAAAGTACAATATGCACAAAGTCTTTCTTATTGTTTTTATTAGCCTTATAACTGGTTGGGTTATACAATGGAATATGGGAATAGATAGACTAATACAAATGGGATTTGAGTACGGTGTTAATGTTAAACATTTTAAGGGTGGTATCCCCAGACTACCTTCTATCGTCGGAACGCCTGATGGCTATGCATTCATGTTAGCTATTTTTGGTTTATTTTTGGAACTTTCTTACTTAGGCAAAAATCGTAAAAAGCTTGCCTTTGCAGTGAAAGTTCTAACATTAACATTTCTTTTCCTAGCAACACTTAGGTCAGCGCTTATGTTATTTTTGATTTGCCAATTTGTTACCTACTTTGAAAAAGTAAAAATTGTGAAAGGGAGAGTAAAATTATTATACTATTCTCTTTCATTTTTCCTTTTAAGTCTTTTTACTCTTTCAATCCCTTTTATTATTTCATCCAACCTTGTTTTATTAAACACATATTCTCTTCTTGACCGCTTTAACCATTGGATGAGTTTCATTCCTAGCTTATCAAGTCAAGAAGGTTATATTGGGCTTGGTTTAGGGGTAGTAGGTTCAGCAAGTAAAAGGATAGCTGATTTAGGCTATTATTCTACAGACTATGCCGTAGACAATCAATATATAGCGATATTTCAACAATTAGGGTTACTGGGAGCAATTTTATATTTACTGTTTTTTGCAGTAATATTTTTTGGATTGTTCACTTTAAGGAAAAAGGTAAGTCAAAGAAATAAAAATATCGAGGATATTAGAAATCTACGTCTGGCTATGGGGTTGATATTAGCCATATCCGCATCTAGCATTTTCACCAATATTATAGAGGTTTATCCTTTTAACCTATTTCTATTTGTTTTCCTAGGAATGCAGCTTCATCAAACCTTTTATGTTGAATCAAAATTAGAAGCAATACAAGAAGTTAAAAAACAAAACGATTCAAACGTATTGTATGGAAATGAAGATACCTTTTAATTTTTGTAGTATAGTGTAATTATATTACATTTATAGGGATGGTTTTTTCAATGAAGTTACTAAGGAAATTAAGTTTAATGTTAACTGTTTTTCTTCCAAATTTATTAAAAGTATTTGTTTACAAGTATGTTTTTGGGTGGGATATTGGTAAAAATGTCAGTATAGGTATATCTTACATTGATGCTGAGAAAGTTAAGTTGAAAGAAAATGTAAGAATTGGTCATCTAAATACGTTAACAAAATTAAAATATTTAGAATTGGGGATCAACAGTAAAAGTCATAACTTAAATCGCATAGTAGGAAGTAACAATAAGCACTGGGAACGCACATTCGTGGCTGGTGACCATTGTGGTATTACGAGCAGACACCATTTTGATACAGGAGGCTATATCCATATTGGAGATAGCGTTATATTCGCTGGAGCCTCTTCGCAAATATGTCACATGAAGTTTCTATCCATGAAAATAAAACTGTAACTAAACCTATTCAAATCGGAACAAACGTTTATATTGGATCGTCCGTTTTGTTATCGCCAGGTGTTACTATTCCATCTAATTCAGTTATAGGATTAGGATCAGTGGTTCCATCTAAGCTGCAATGTGAGGAAGGAAGTTTAATTGTTGGGAATCCTGCAGTTTCTAAAAGCAAAAAGTTGACTTTCAAAAATAAGTTTAATGTAGGCTCATAAAGCAAGATTTAATCCAAGACAGGAAAACTGTCTTTCAGACTGTAGACAAATCTCCCCTTTTTACTAGATTTGTCAACAGTCTTTTTTGTATAATAGGTAATTATTATTTTTTAGGTGATAAGAATACTGACGAAAAAACCAGGACCTGAAAACCATCTGGTACGCAAGGTGGAAGAAGCCATTGATTTCTCCTTTATATATTCTTTGGTTCAAGACATGTATTCTAATGAACGCGGCCGGCCAAGTATTGATCCAGTTATTTTAATCAAAATGACCTTCATCCAATATATGTTTGGAATTCGGTCCATGCGCAAAACCATCGAGAAAATTGAAACAAACTTAGCCTACAGATGGTTTCTGGGTTTTGGCTTCCATGATAAAGTCCCTCACTTCTCTACCTTCGGTAAAAACTACGAGAGAAGATTTAAGGATACAGATATCTTTGAACAGATTTTTTATCTTATTTTAAGAGAAGCATCCGAAAAGAAGCTCATTCGCAGTGAACATGTATTTATTGACTCAACACTTGTTAAAACCAGTGCGAATAAACGTAAATCTGAAAAGAAGGTAGTACGAAAAGAAGCGAAAGCCTATCAGTCCCGGCTTATCGATGAAATCAATGCGAACAGGGAGAATCATGGTAAAAAACCATTTCCTCCCGATAAATTTGAAAAGGAAGAAGAAAAAGAAAGAAATTAAAGAGAGTACGACAGACCCTGAGAGTGGCTATTATGTAAAGGATGAAAGAACGAAGCAGTTCGCATATTCTTACCATACGGCTTCGGATAAAAATGGCTTTGTTTTTGGTGCCATGGTGACGCCTGGCAATGTTCATGCAGCACAATGTTCTAGCAGTTGCTTGAAAAAGTCATAGAGACTTCTGGAAAACCTTTTGCTGTAGCTGCCGACCACTGGCTGTTTAAGGAAATTGTAAAAAGACGTTTTCTAGGTACTAGTAATGGGTTTGCTAACCAGAGTAATCCTGTTAAAAGCGGGTTGGCTAACAAAGAAAAGTCGTTAGTCCGATTGAAAGCACGATTTATAAATCTGACAGCAAAAAGAAATGAAGTTCTTGTAAACGGTTACTTGAAACATCCAAAGATAATAAAGCCTTCAAAGGCTGGGCTGAAATTGGACCTACCACAACAAAAGACATTGGAGAAACACTTAATAAGGACGGCGTAGAGGGAGTTTTGGAATAATTAAACCAGTGATTCACTCAAAAACCTGCACTTAGGGTGAAAAAGTCTATTTGGTGTGGTACAATAATTCGTGGCCTAAAATAAACTGGGATGGTAGAAAATTGATATAAGTTGTAATAGAGGTTGGCCATTTTAGCCGGTTGGATTTTATCTTAAAGAATAAACGGACTAATGGTTGTTTATATATAAACAGAATTGGTAAGGATTTTAATCAAACGCAGGAGGATAGTATAATTAATGAAAATTACAATTGCAGGAACAGGTTATGTTGGCTTATCTAATGCAATATTACTTGCACAAAATCATGAAGTAGTAGCGCTTGATATCATTCAGGAAAAAGTAGATATGATTAATAATAGAAAATCTCCTATTATTGATAAAGAAATTGAAGAGTATTTAGCAACGAAAGAACTAAATCTATCTGCAACAACTGATAACCAGAAAGCATTTGAGGGTGCAGATTATGTAATCATTTCTACACCAACAAATTATGATCCGCAAAAGAATTACTTTAATACAAAATCGGTTGAAACAGTTATTTCCAATGTAATATCTGTTAATCCCGAAGCTGTTATGGTTATAAAATCCACTGTGCCAGTTGGCTATACAAAAAAGGTTAGAGAACAGTTTAAAACAGAGAACATTCTTTTCTCACCAGAATTCTTAAGAGAAGGAAAAGCGCTTTATGATAATCTTTATCCTTCTCGTATTATTGTAGGTGAACAATCAGAAAGGGCTAGAATTTTTGCTGATTTATTAGTGGAAGGTGCCTTAAAAGAAAATATCGACGTTCTTTTTACCAATTCTACTGAGGCAGAAGCAATTAAATTGTTTGCTAATACCTATTTAGCTATGCGGGTGGCATTTTTTAATGAACTTGATTCATACGCAGAAGTTAGAGGGTTGGATTCAAAACAAATAATTGAGGGAGTAGGGCTTGATCCACGAATCGGAACTCACTACAATAATCCTTCCTTTGGTTACGGAGGTTACTGCCTGCCTAAAGATACCAAGCAATTACTTGCCAATTATGCAGATGTTCCAAACAATATAATGGAAGCTATAGTAGATGCAAACAGAACGAGAAAGGATCATATTTCCGATATGATTCTAAGACGAAATCCAACGGTAGTAGGAATATATAGGCTTACTATGAAAATGGATTCAGACAACTTTAGACAATCCGCCATTCAAGGTGTTATGAAACGCCTAAAAGCTAAGGGTGTTGAGGTTGTTGTATACGAGCCAGCGCTAAAGGAAGATAAGTTCTTTAACTCCAAAGTTATAAATGACTTTGAGGAATTCAAAAAGATTTCCGATGTCATTGTGGCTAATCGGTTATCTGAGGATTTACAGGAAGTAAAAGAAAAAGTCTACACTAGAGATTTATTTAGCAGGGATTAATTTGGTTTATTATCCTGTTATTAAAATGTAGAAGGATCGGGCAAAGGGCCCGATCCTTTTTATAATTTAATTTATAAAAGTAACTAAGTTATCAAAACTGATATATTTTAGGGGATCTTTCACAATAATAAAGAGGGAAGAACGCCTCGTATAGTTTTCTTCTTGGCTAAAAAGAGTCAAAATGCTATTTCTTTTGTTTGAAGGGCCAGGAGGTCTTCCAAGTGTTCTTTTTTCATCAGCTTTCTTGATAGTCTTTTGCAGAATTTTTAGGTGACCATTGCCTGCTGTTCTTCCGATAAGGCAATCATAAATGTTAATTGAGAAGAGCAGACGTCAAAGCTATCACAGCCTACACCTTCTTTTTTAGTCCAAACCCAACTTTTGACCTTGTGACTGGTTTTGATTTTCCGTGGGAAATCGCATTTCAAAACCCAGTACTAACTTTTCTGAATCACCTAATTGCTAGCATTATTAAAGGTGAAGGCACACTTAAACATAATGGAGAGAATTACGCACTGTCTAAAGGTACCCATCTTATTCTCCCTACAGGTTTTGGGGAATTTGAAATTATTGTTTCTAATAATTAGTAAGGCAAAACCCAAGGGCTACTCAGTTCCCTCGGGTTTTTCTGAATCGCGATATATCTTGCTATAACTGCCAGACCGGCCCTGTGCTGAAAGTCTCCCTCTGCTATTAACTTTATAACAGCTTATAACGGTAATTCGTTAAGGGTAATTTGTTCACTACTTCCAAGATTTTGTTGCCCTTCTGTTAGGTTTTTTGCCACAAATAGGAATATTTTCCTCGCTAGTATAACCAGGTGAGGGGTAAAAACTGCCGAGGCTTATCCATTCTTCTGCACTAAAGCAGGTCTCCTCTTTAAGTTCTTGTTTAGTCATCTCTAGTGGTGTCCTGGCCTCTTCCAGCATTCCTGCCGGCAGCTCCCACTGCCAGCTTTTTATCGAATATCGATATTGTTTTAAGCAAACAACCCGATTGTCACTTGTAACAGGCAGGATACATACACCTTTAGTAAAGTTAACATAGGAAAATGTACTTCTTCCCCATTGGGAAGGGTAACAGAGTCAATCACAATTTAAAAACGGTCAATTTTCTCTTTTTTACCTAAATTAATTTTCCAGGTCATTAAACTGCTTCCTATTTATATAATTAGAAAAACACGGTAAATGAGATATCCCTATATTGGTAGTTTAAGTTAGGTGTTTTAGCTGATATTTGACTTAAAACTAATATATGACTTGATTTGAAAGGTGAGTACCGTAAACAGAGGAGATAATTTACTCAGTATACTATTCACAATCAACACATTGCACAATTAGCACCAATATAGAGGGAAGGGCAGTAGCAGATAGTAACTGAAGGATTTACTAAAAAAGACATGTAGTTTATTTAAATTAATAAATATAAGAAAAATTTAGAAAGCAGATCATAGAAATAGACGATCTTCGTCTCATTATAAAAATAGTTTTAATGGTATACAAATTTTAGTATAAAAGCAAAAAAATCTCATTTTTTATGATAAGATTATCCTGTGTCTATAGTAATAAAAAAATACCAAGATTTTACCTTTCGAAAAGGCTCAGGGGGAATAAAATGAAGAAGCTTATTAATGCTATAGGATTAAAAGTGTTTATTGCGTTTTTATTAGTTTTCTCTAATATGGGGGGGATTATAGCAAAAGCATTTTGGGATACTACTCCGCCGATCATAAGCAGTATCCAAGTGGATAAAAAGACTGTATATTCATTAGATACAGTTACCTTAACAATTAATGCAATAGACAATGAATCTATTATTAATGATGTGAAAGTTTGGTACTACGATGGAAAAGGATTTCTGAAGACATTTGATATGCCTTACAATCAACAAACTAAACAGGCTCAAGTCAAAATACCAATTACTTCAATCTCCAATCTAGGGAGTTGGAAAATTGATGAAATTTGGTTTAATTATGATAACGGGCTATTTAATACTGTTGATTCTTCCAATTCAATGCTAAGCAATGGTAATTTTGAAGTCCAGGTAAAACCAGATGTTGATAGTCCCATGTTTAAAGGGATTTCCATTGATAAAAAGGAAGTAACATTAGGTAATTCAGTTAAAGTAAAGATTTCAGCGGAAGATGTTGCCTCTGGAATTGAAGAAGTCAAAGTTTCTTATTTAATTCCTAATGGAGAGACTCGAACACAAAGTGCTTCATATAATTGGTTTGAGAATATGTATGAAGCTGATCTTCCTGTTTCGGACTTTCTGAATATAGGAAACTGGCAGGTGTCATCCGTTTACTTAAAAGATATAAAAGGAAACGATGTCACGATATATAATTCACGTCTGTATTCCTCAGGAGTAACACTTGATTTGAGTAGTGGTAATTTTCAAGAAACAGAAGATCACGCCGACACTTCAGATTATTTTAATAAGACTAGGATCTATTCAACCAATGTGACACTCTCAAATGAAACAATAAACGGTGATGTGTATGTTGGAGCGAACGCGGTACTTACAATTAACGGAAACGTTACTATAAATGGTGATTTGCATATATTTGGATCTTATGTTCTTGGTGGAAGTCTTCAAATAAATGGTACGTGGTACGTAACAAATAAACTGGATTATGTTCCAATTTATCTGGATAAGTTGCCATTGACAGCTATAAATGGCAACTTAAATGTTTCAGGAAAAACCATACCATTTGTTTCTATGTATATAGAAGACCAGCCTGTCTCAATTAATTCAAATGGAACGTTTGCCTTAAACAATTTAAATGTAAAAGACAAGCAGGGGATTACAGTAAAATTTGTTGATTTATCCGGAAATACAATCCAAAGACAGTTTTTTGTAAACCAGGAAACGAAATCAGCTCCTTCTGCTCCGGTCGTAAATGAAGTTTCAGACAAAGATATTGTTGTGATTGGCCAGGCAGAAGCAGGATCGAGAGTGGATGTAAGACTGAATGGTGTGATGATTGGCAACGGAACTGCTGGAACGGATGGTCGATTCACAATCCCAATTCCAAGGCAAGCCGCAGGAAAAGAGCTAGTAATTTCAGCAACAGATATTGTAGGAAATACAAGCGAGAAGACGACAGTGGTAGTAAAAGATGCAACCGCCCCTGTAAAACCAGTGATTAATGAAGTAGTTGATAAAAGTACTTCTGTGACTGGGCAAGCAGAAGCGGGATCAAGAGTAGATGTAAGATTAAATGGTGTCGTAATTGGCACAGGACTTGTAGGAACAGATGGCAAATTTACAATAGGAATCCCAGTACAAAAAGCAGGAACCATACTTGATGTTACAGCAACGGACAAATTTGGAAATACAAGTGAAAAATCGACAGTAACAGTGAAAGATGCGACTGCTCCTGGAAAACCAGTGGTGAATGAAGTAACGGATAAAAGTACCTCTGTGTCTGGCCAAGCAGAAGCTGGATCAAAAGCGGATGTAAGATTAAATAGTGTGGTAATTGGAACAGCAACGGCTGGAACGGACGGCAAATTTACAGTAAACATTCCATTACAAAAAGCAGGATCCACACTTGATGTTACAGCAACAGACAAATCAGGAAATACCAGCGAAAAAACGACAGTAGTGGTAAAAGACGCCACAGCTCCTACAATGCCAGTGGTGAATGAAGTAACGGATAAAAGTACCTCAGTGACTGGGCAAGCAGAAGCGGGATCAAGAGTAGATGTAAGATTAAATGGTGTCGTAATTGGCACAGGACTTGTAGGAACAGATGGCAAATTTACAATAGGAATCCCAGTACAAAAAGCAGGAACCATACTTGATGTTACAGCAACGGACAAATTTGGAAATACAAGTGAAAAATCGACAGTAACAGTGAAAGATGCGACTGCTCCTGGAAAACCAGTGGTGAATGAAGTAACGGATAAAAGTACCTCTGTGTCTGGCCAAGCAGAAGCTGGATCAAAAGCGGATGTAAGATTAAATAGTGTGGTAATTGGAACAGCAACGGCTGGAACGGACGGCAAATTTACAGTAAACATTCCATTACAAAAAGCAGGATCCACACTTGATGTTACAGCAACAGACAAATCAGGAAATACCAGCGAAAAAACGACAGTAGTGGTAAAAGACGCCACAGCTCCTACAAAGCCAGTGGTCAATGAAGTAACAGATAAAAGTACCTCAGTGACTGGCCAAGGAGAAGCGGGATCAAAAGTGGATGTAAGATTAAATAATGTGGTAATTGGAACAGTAACGGCTGGAACGGACGGCAAATTTACAGTACGCATTCCATTACAAAAAGCAGGAACCACACTTGATGTTACAGGAACAGATAAATCAGGAAATACCAGCGAAAAAAAGACAGTAGTAATAAAAGACGCCTCAGCTCCTACAAAGCCAGTGGTCAATGAAGTAACGGATAAAAGTACCTCTGTGTCTGGCCAAGCAGAAGCGGGATCAAGAGCGGATGTAAGATTAAATAGTGTGGTAATTGGAACATTAACGGCTGGAACGGACGGCCGCTTTACTGCCCATATTCCAGTTCAGAAAGCTGGAACAGAGCTTAATGTAACGGCAACAGACAAAGAAGGAAACATAAGCGAAAAAACGATAGTAGTAGTGAAAGATACCACTTCTCCTGGAAAACCAGTGGTCAATGAAGTGATGGATAAAAGTACCTCCGTGTCTGGCCAAGCAGAAGCAGGATCAAAAGTGGAAGTAAGTTTAAATGGTGTTTTAATTGGCACAACAACTGCAGGAATGGACGGTAAATTTACAGGAGCCATTCCAGTACAAAAAGCCGGAACAGCACTTGATGTTACAGCAACGGACAAATCTGGAAAT
The DNA here is from genome assembly GCF_058790155.1 of Neobacillus sp. FW104-15D2. NCBI lineage: Bacteria > Bacillati > Bacillota > Bacilli > Caryophanales > Bacillaceae > Neobacillus > Neobacillus sp. FW104-15D2. The sequence continues at coordinate 1,358 of NZ_JBYTCJ010000006.1, read as the reverse complement.
ACAAGTGAAAAAACAACAGTAGTAGTGAAAGATGCGACTGCTCCTGGAAAACCAGTGGTGAATGAAGTAACGGATAAAAGTACATCAGTGACTGGCCAAGCAGAAGTGGGATCAAGAGTGGATGTAAAATTCAAAGGTGTGGTAATTGGCGCAGCACCTGCAGGAACAGATGGCAAATATACAATTGTAATCCCAGTACAAAAAGCAGGAACAGCGTTAGTGTTGACGGCAACAGATAAGAATGGAAATACAAGTGAAGCGGCAATTATAGTGGTAAAAGATGTAACAGCCCCCATTATTTCAAAGTTAAACCCAGTAACTGATCAATCAAATGTGGTAACAGGAACTACAGAAGGTGGGGCAAATATTACAGTAGTAGCCGGTACTAGTCAATATAAGACAACGGCTAATAAAAACGGGGATTTCACAGTTCCGATTCCCCGCCAAAAGCCTGGTGTGAAAATTAGTATAAAAGCTTCTGATGGAAAAAATGTTAGCACTGCAATAGTAGTGCCTGTTTTGGACAAAACAGCCCCTGCTATACTCACGGTAAATCCTGTTTCGAATAATTCTAAAGAAGTAATTGGGAGAACGGAAGCTTCGGCAACCATCACTTTTACCATTGGAACTATTAAGTACACTGTAAAAGCCGATAGGAATGGTAATTTTAAAGTATCAATACCTACACAAAAAGCAGGGATAAAATTAGCTATAACAGCAAAGGATTCTGCAGGAAATGTAAGTGCAGTTAAGAATGTAATTGTCCTTGATAAAATACCACCTGCTGCGCCAAAAATAAGTACTATGGTTAAAAGCTTAACAAATGAAATTACCGGTACAGCAGAAGCTTACTCAGTGATAACTATAAAGGTTGGTAATAAAGTAATCGGTACTGCTGTAACCGATGGTAAGGGTAAATTTAAAGTGAAAATCATAAAGCAAAAGAAATATACAATCCTATACGTAACTGCTACGGATAAAGAGAAGAATGTAAGCGGAGTAACGAAAATAAAGGTATATTAATTTGTAAAATTCCCTCTGTACTGCTAAGAACTAAGAAGCTGACAAACAGGGGGTTTTTCAAAATTTTCTTAAGAGAGATGGGTCTTGTAGAAAATAAATGCCTAATTAGAAGGTCAGAGTGAAATGGTTTAATTGCTTAACTGGAGTAAATATAATAACACAAAATTATCAAACTAACTAAAACAAGGGGAAAAGAATAATGAATTTATAACAAATGGGGATATAAATAAGGTTGTTGCTGCTTCTCAATCAACTACACAAGTCAAGTCCTATTAATTGTGTAAAATTAAATGCAAGTGTTTTCAACGAAGAATTGTGTGATGTGATCCAAACCC
>NZ_JBYTCJ010000005.1:0-189406 GCF_058790155.1 Neobacillus sp. FW104-15D2 | reverse complement strand
TGAGACCCCGCAGGCGCTTTAGCGCTGAGGAGGCTCACCGCACGCCCCGCGGAAAGCGAAGCATCCTGGAGTGGAAAACAACCGGCCAATTTAACAACCGCCATCCTTTAAGGACTTTTTCAGTGGCCTCGTCATTTACAGGGCTGTTTTTTTTATCTCTTAGGAAACTATAATTTTACTTTTGGATAACTTAGAACTAGGATATGGTAATTCAACTTCTGAAGAAAAACTTCGTCAGCTATATCTATCACGAAGAAAAAGTAGTAGCTTTTTCGAGGATGCTGGTTAGGAAGGCTTGCTCAGGACATGTGGATTTAAGCTTTTATCATTAAACCACCACACCTTTTTGTTCTAATAGCAGAGGGATAAGTGTGTATTTTAATTCATACAGGAAAAAGAAAAATTTTAAAAAAATGTCCTCTAGGAATGAACATAAATAAAATATATGGTAAAGTATTAAGAGGGAAACCTTTTATATAAGTGAATTCAAACTAACTTAAACTGTCTTTTTCAGATGTACATATGTTTTTGATACAACAACAAAATGAGATTTTAAATGGGAGGTTCAAACATGTCCAGTAAAACATTAGAGCTTTTTTTAAATGAAAACCTTGACGATTTGAAAGGAAAAGGTCTTTACAATGTAATTGACCCGCTCGAAAGCCCAAATGGCCCTGTTATTACGATTCAAGGTAAACAGCTTATTAACCTTTCTTCCAATAATTATCTTGGCCTAGCGACGGATGAACGCCTTAAAAAAGCAGCAGCAGAAGCTCTTGATCAATTTGGTGTTGGCTCAGGTGCAGTAAGAACTATAAACGGAACATTAAAGCTACATGTTGATTTAGAAGAAAAATTGGCTGAGTTTAAGCATACAGAAGCCGCTATCGCTTATCAGTCAGGTTTTAATTGCAATATGGCAGCTATCTCTGCCGTTATGGATAAAAATGATGCTATTTTATCGGATGAATTAAACCATGCATCCATTATAGATGGCTGCCGCCTTTCACGTGCTACTACTATCCGTTTCAAACATTCCGATATGGATGATTTACGAGCAAAAGCAAAAGAAGCTAAAGAATCAGGAAAATATAATAAATTAATGGTTATTACAGATGGCGTTTTTTCCATGGATGGGGACATCGCTCTGCTTCCTGAGATTGTAAAAATAGCAGAAGAATTTGATCTAATTACTTATGTAGATGATGCACATGGTTCTGGAGTTCTCGGAAAAGGAGCAGGCACAGTCAAGCACTTTGGCCTATCTGATAAAATTGACTTTCAAATTGGTACATTATCAAAAGCAATTGGTGTTGTAGGCGGTTATGTTGCAGGCAAAAAGAATCTGATTGACTGGCTTAAAGTACGGAGCCGTCCATTCCTTTTCTCTACCTCTTTAACTCCAGCAGATGTGGCTGCAAGCAGAAAAGCCATTGAAATTTTAATGGAAAGCACTGAGCTGAACGAACGCCTTTGGGAGAATGGAAATTACCTGAAAACAGGCTTGAAGGAACTTGGCTTTAATATCGGCAATAGCGAAACGCCAATTACTCCTTGTATTATTGGCGATGAAAAACTGACACAGCAGTTCAGTAAACGCCTTAATGAAGAAGGAGTTTACGCAAAAGCGATTGTGTTCCCGACAGTGCCGCAGGGTACAGGAAGGGTGCGGAATATGCCAACAGCTGCCCATACAAAAGAAATGCTTGATAACGCAATTGCCATTTACGAAAAAGTAGGAAGAGAAATGGGCGTTATTAAATAGCATCGAAGTATATTGCGGAGGATGGAGAATTAATGAAACGTATTTTAATAACGGGGGCTTTGGGACAGATTGGATCAGAGCTTACCTTAAGACTTAGAGAAGTTTACGGATTCGATAATGTTATCGCCACCGACATTCGGAGAAATGATAGTGAAGCTGCAAATAGCGGTCCATTTGAAGTGGTTGATGTGACGAATCTTGAATCCATGATGGAAACAGCTAAAAAATATAATGTTGATACCGTTATGCATCTTGCTGCACTTTTATCTGCAACTGCAGAAGCAAAACCAGTTTTTGCATGGAATCTTAACATGGGCGGGCTCATGAATGCCCTTGAAACAGCAAGGGAACTCAAGGCTCAATTTTTTACACCAAGTTCTATTGGAGCTTTTGGTCCATCAACCCCTAAGGAAAATACTCCTCAGGACACGATTATGCGCCCTACTACGATGTACGGTGTAAACAAAGTAGCAGGAGAACTGTTATCTGATTATTACTTCCATAAGTTCGGCGTGGATACAAGGGGAGTGCGTTTTCCTGGATTGATTTCTTATGATACACCTCCAGGCGGCGGTACAACAGATTACGCAGTGGAAATCTATTATGAGGCTGTTAAAAACGGAAGATATACATCTTATATTGATAAAGGAACCTATATGGATATGATGTATATGCCTGATGCATTGAATGCCATCATTAACCTAATGGAAGCAGATCCTGCAAAGCTAATTCACAGGAATGCTTTTAATGTAACAGCAATGAGCTTTGCACCGGAAGAGATAGCAGCTGAAATCAAGAAAAATATTCCTGATTTCCATATGGAATATAATGTAGATCTGGATCGACAAAAAATTGCTGAGAGCTGGCCAGATTCTATTGATGCATCTGCGGCAGCAGCAGAGTGGGGCTTCAAGGCTGAATATAATCTTGAAACCATGACTAAAGATATGCTTGAAAAGCTTCGTCAAAAGCTGTAATCCTTGTAAAAGGGACCAAATAATTTTTATTTGGTCCTTTATTTACGTTACCATAAATACTCTGAACCAGGTCCTTATAATCCCACACCACAAGTCTTTCCTCATCTAAACAGGCCTGCAGGTACAACTAGACTAAAAAAAGCACTCCAAAATGGAATGCTTTATCTTGAAACATAGATTAACTTGTCCTTTTGATCTGAAACACGCCCAATGATAGCAGCGTATCCACCGCCGTTTTCATGAAGGTTTTCGACATACTGAACGGCCTCTTCTTCAGAAATAGAGATCAGAAGTCCTCCAGAGGTAACCGCATCACATAATACAAGTTGTTCATTATCTGAGATATCTGCATATTGAATATCGTTAAACAGCCATTTATGATTAGATTTTGAACCTCCAGGTACAACCCCATCTTTTGCAAGTTCAAATGACCCTTCCAAAACTGGCACTTTCGATAATTCTATTTCAAAAGATACCCCGCTGCCACGAGCCATTTCACTTCCATGACCCAGCAGTCCAAATCCTGTCACATCTGTAACGGCATGAGGATGGAAGGGCATAAGATTTTCTGCTGCAGCCTTATTCAGCTCAGCCATTGTTTCGGTTACTATTTTCTCCTGGTCCGGGGTAACTGCTCCCCGTTTAATGCCCGTGGTTAAAATTCCGACTCCAATTGGTTTTGTCAGGACAAGTACATCTCCTGGCTGGGCTCCAACGTTTTTCCACACCTTATCTGGGTGTACAATACCGGTTACAGACAAACCAAATTTAGGTTCCTGATCATCAATTGAGTGACCTCCGACTGTAAGAGCACCGGCTTCTTTCACTTTATCGGCTGCACCCCGAAGAATATCAGACAACGTGGCAGGACCCAGTTTTTTAATTGGAAAACCGACTATATTCAATACTGTTTTAGGTTCCCCGCCCATTGCATAAACATCGCTTAAAGAGTTTGCTGCTGCAATTTGTCCAAACATATATGGATCATCAACGATTGGAGTAAAATAATCAACCGTTTGAATCAGGGCAATAGTATCTGTTAATTTATAAACCCCTGCATCATCGGATGTTTCGTGTCCCACGAGAAGCTCAGGAACAGGATCTTGCTTTGGCAAATGACGCAAAACTTGCGCCAGGTCCTCAGGACCAATTTTACAGCCTCAACCAGCTTTTGTTGAAAAAGAAGTAAGGCGAATTTTTTCATTTTCACTCATTAAGTCCACCTCCATTTCATTAGTATAACTCTTGCTAAGAAAAACCGCACTTCAAGAAGCATAACATTTGCGAAGGAATTATAGGGTATATTAAAATTATTATATCTTAGTGGGTATATTAGATATTTTCCAGGGGGTTTATTCATGAAAAAGCATCAGGTTATCGTCGAATTTTGTATGATGTGAAACTACGCACCAAAAGCCGCGAGTTTCGCGGAAGAACTTTTTACTCATTTTCGAAGAGATATTGAAAAAATGGAACTGGTACCTGTATCAGGCGGGGCCTTTGAAGTAACAGTAGATAACCAAAAAATTTACTCCAAGCTTGAAACCGGAGTATTTCCAAATACGGAAGAAATTATTAGTAAAATTGAATCTCTATAAGTACGAAGCCCTCTGCGTAAATGCAGAGGGCTTTAAATATTTTTATGGTAAAGTAACAAAACGATTTTTCCCTAAACCAGGTTCGGATTTGAAAATAAATACTTCAAGCGTTCCATTAGAGAATAAAGCGGTTACTTTTTTTTCTATAATTTGAAAAGGAAATTCCACTTTTCGAATGAGGCGTTCATCCTTCTTTATGCCGGAAATAATTAAATCATTCCCATTTATATAAACGGTAATTTCCGAGCTTTCAAAATCTGGAAGAAGCGCTTCCACAATCCATTTTTTATCTGTTTCATATAAATCAATACGGAATTGCATGTGATCTAAATAAGTAGTAAGCGGATCAAGAAAATATGTTTCCAGCCATTTTTCCATTTTTGAGGAATCATTGGGCTTTTCAGACATTGGAATCCCCCTTTGCTTGGTTCATTTTATTCACTTAATTCCAAAAGGTGAAAAGATGGTATAATAACAAATATCCATTTTCACTTTGCGTAAAGGGGTCTTAAGTGTGAAACAATGGCTGCGCTCAATTCCAGCCGTACATGAGCTTCAGCAGCATGAACGGTTTTACCATCTTCTTGAAAAATATACTATTGATTCCGCTTCTTTAAGCGAAAATTTAAAGGTAATTCTTGATCAATGCCGGCAATCCATACTGGAGAGTAAATGGGAAGGGCCTGAACCTGGTACCTCTTCTTTTATAGATACCTTATTTAATAGGCTTGATCATCTGCTTAGCCAGAGATTTGCCTATACGATAAAAAGAGTTATCAATGCTACAGGCACAATTCTCCATACCAATTTAGGCCGGGCAAGACTCAGCGAGGAAGCAATAAAGCATGTTTTAAATACGGCTCAAAATTATTCCAATCTAGAATATATACTTGAAAGAGGATCCCGAGGATCCCGCCATAGCCATGTTGAGGAACTATTAAAGCGGATAACTGGTGCAGAAGCAGCTATGGTAGTAAATAATAATGCTGCAGCAGTTTATCTGATTTTAAGGGCTCTTGCTAATACAAAAGAGGTTATCGTATCCAGAGGCCAGCTAGTTGAAATAGGAGGATCCTTCCGTATTTCTTCTATTATGGAAGAGAGCGGGGCTAAATTAAAGGAAGTCGGGACCACTAACAAAACTCATTTGTATGATTATGAAAATGCTGTTTCAGAGGAAACAGGAATGATTTTGAAGGTCCATACAAGCAACTTTAAAACAATTGGGTTTACAAAGTCTGTTGATTCTAAAGAATTAATTGATTTAACCCATAGTTTAAATAATGTGGTCTACTATGAAGATTTAGGAAGCGGAGCATTATATGACTACCGGAAACAGGGGATTGGGGAAGAACCCGTTGTGAGGGAAGTAATGGATATGGGTGCTGACCTAGTTTCTTTTAGCGGCGATAAGCTTCTTGGAGGACCGCAGGCGGGGATTATAGCAGGAAAGAAAAACCTAATAGATAAACTGAAAAAGCATCAGTTGGCGAGGGTTGTCCGGGTAGATAAAATGACACTTGCAGCTCTTGAGGGAACTCTTATTGAATATGCTAAAGGTGAAAATGCCGTAAAAAATATTCCGACATTAAGGGATATTCTTGTTCCACTTAATGAACTGGCGGAACGTTCTCAGGAGTTTGTTGAGAAATTAACCCCGATGGCACCATTATTATCTGCAAGAATAATTGAAGGGACAAGCCAGGTAGGGGGAGGAACCATGCCGGAAGTGGAAATACCTACTCGGCTTATTTCGCTAAAGCATGATTCTTTAACAGCAGAACAAATGGGAATAGAACTTCGTACGAATGCTGTCCCTCCAATTGTAGCTAGAATCCAAAAAGAGGAATTGCTGATTGATTTAAGAACTGTAACTCCTGAAGAAGAGACATTAATTCATAATGCTCTGAAAAAGTTGTAAGAAGAAATAGATTTAACAAAAGGCTGCCAAATGGCAGCCTTTATCTAATGCCGTTTTTAGCGGCCTGTCCTATACAACCACCTGCATGGTGGTTCTCAATTACTACATATCGTGATGGTGACCATGTTTGGCCCGAGAGTGCTGTCTGTTTTTTACCTTATGTGAACCGCTCAATGGAGCGGGCTGGCCTGACTTATTTCCTTTAGGAGCGTTGCGGTGCATGTCTTTGCTATCGTTTTTGTTCATATTCATCCCTCCTATAACTTAGGATGCTTTTTACATGCAATTTTATTCTGCATATTTCTTGAAGGGTTGAGCAATTTAACGGTAAACACAGAAAGAGGAGTGAACCAAACAATGCCTTACAACAAGAATAAACAGCAGGCATTCCAGGCTGCCCAGCAGGGAGTTGAAGATGCAAGAGAGCTTTATTCTGAAATCGTTAATGACAGTGCCAGCTATGGCCATCAGCTTCAATACCTTAAGCAGGAAGTAAATGAAGCATACCAGCAAATTGAAAATGCTCTTGAAGTAGCCTCAGAACATCAACGGGCCCAGCTTGAGCAATTCCAGCAAGATCTGCAAAAAATTGTCCAGGAAGTAAATAATTACGAATAAAGAAAACTTTACCCTATTAATAAAAAAGGCGGGCATTTTATATACCCGCCTTTTTGTGATTTTATTGATTCTTTTTCCGCTTTTTATTATTTTGCTTTTCCATTTCAGTTAACGGCTCATTGGCCATTTCTTCGTTAAAGCCCGCGCCTTGCCCCTGACCCTTTGCAGCATTCGCTCCCGGAATAACATGATTCGCTTTTCTTCTTTGCAAAAATATCACCTCCTGTATTTATTGTTTCCTTTAATTTTAAAAAGAATGAAGGAGTATTGTTTTTTCAACATAACAAAAGGGAATGACGACAAATAGTAAACCCAATATAAAACGCTCATAAAATAGCCAATCAAGGATTTAAAACCATAAATCAAATATTTTAATAAGAAAAACTTATCAGCCACAATAACATTCTTGTTATTTACTTATATAAAATGTTGTATTAAGATTAGAATTGTGAGAAAAGTGAGGATGGATAAGAAGATTCAAACTTTTCGACTTTTAAAGTAATTTGGTATATGATGTCGATGATGTCGATTGAAGGGGGAAGAATTATGGTGAAAAACGATGTTTTTAATGCGCGTTCATCTTTTGAGGTGAATGGTAAACGCTATCACTATTACCGTTTAAACGCACTGCAGGATGCAGGTGTTGCCAATGTATCAAAATTGCCATATTCCGTAAAAGTATTACTTGAATCAGTGCTCCGCCAGCTTGACGGCCGAGTAATTACAAAAGAGCACGTTGAAAACCTAGCAAAATGGGGAACAAGTGAAGTTAAGGAAATTGATGTACCTTTTAAACCTTCACGTGTTATCCTCCAGGACTTCACTGGTGTGCCAGCTGTCGTTGACCTTGCTTCATTAAGAAAAGCAATGGCAGACATGGGGGGAGACCCTGATAAAATCAATCCTGAAAAAACAGTTGATCTTGTTATCGACCACTCTGTGCAGGTTGACAAATATGGAACTCCTGATTCACTTGAAGCTAATATGGAACTTGAATTTGAGCGTAACGCAGAGCGTTACCAATTCCTAAGCTGGGCACAAAAAGCCTTCAATAATTATCGTGCAGTTCCACCTGCAACTGGTATCGTACACCAGGTAAACCTTGAGTTTCTTGCTGATGTTGTACATGTGGCTGAAAACGAAGAAGGGGAGCTTGAGACTTTCCCAGATACACTAGTGGGAACTGACTCCCATACAACCATGATTAACGGCCTTGGTGTACTTGGATGGGGTGTAGGCGGTATCGAGGCAGAAGCCGGAATGCTAGGCCAGCCATCTTATTTCCCTGTACCTGAAGTAGTAGGTGTTAGGCTTACTGGTGATCTTCCAAATGGTGCAACTGCTACTGACGTTGCTTTGAAAGTTACTCAAGTGCTGAGAAGCCAGGGTGTAGTTGGTAAATTTGTTGAGTTCTTTGGTCCAGGCGTATCAGTGCTTCCATTGGCTGACCGTGCTACAATTGCCAACATGGCTCCAGAATACGGCGCAACCTGCGGATTCTTCGCAATTGATAATGAATCACTGAATTATTTGCGTTTAACTGGCCGCGATGAAGAGCAAATAGAAATCGTAGAACAGTATTGCAAAGAAAACGGGTTATTCTTTAATCCTAACGAGGAACCTGTTTATACAAATGTTGTAGAAATAGACCTTTCAGTAATTGAACCAAACCTTTCAGGTCCTAAGCGTCCGCAGGATTTGATTCCTCTTTCACAAATGAAGGAATCTTTCAATACGGCGGTAACAGCTCCACAGGGAAACCAGGGCTTTGGCTTCAATGAAAAGGAATTAGATAAAGAAGTAACAGTTGCTTTCCATAATGGAGATCAAACTGTAATGAAAACTGGTGCGGTTGCTATTGCAGCTATTACAAGCTGTACGAACACCTCTAATCCATATGTATTGGTTGGTGCCGGACTTGTTGCCAAGAAGGCTGTTGAACTTGGAATGGAAGTTCCTAAGTTTGTTAAAACTTCCTTGGCTCCAGGATCAAAGGTAGTAACAGGTTATCTTCGTGACTCCGGATTGCTTCCTTACCTTGAGCAAATGGGCTTTAACCTTGTCGGTTACGGATGTACTACTTGTATTGGTAACTCCGGCCCTCTTCGTGAAGAAATTGAGAAAGCAATTGCGGACAGCGACCTTCTTGTGACTTCCGTACTTTCCGGAAACCGTAACTTTGAAGGACGTATTCATCCGCTTGTTAAAGCAAACTACCTTGCATCACCACCATTGGTTGTTGCATACGCACTTGCAGGTACAGTTAATATTGACTTCGCTTCTGAGCCAATCGGCAAAGATAAAGAAGGCAAAGACGTATTCTTCAAGGATATCTGGCCAACTACTGAAGAAGTAAATGAAGTAGTTAAGCGTACTGTAACTCCTGAGCTGTTCCGCAAGGAGTATGAGCATGTATTCAGCGATAATGAACGCTGGAATGAAATCAAAACTAGCAATGAACCACTTTATACATGGGATGCAGACTCAACTTATATCCAGAATCCTCCATTCTTTGAAGGATTAACACCAAATCCTGATGAAGTTAAACCTTTGTCTGACCTTCGTGTAGTAGCAAAGTTTGGTGATTCTGTAACAACAGACCATATTTCACCAGCTGGAGCTATTGGTAAAAATACACCAGCGGGTAAATATCTTCTTGAAAAAGGCGTTCAGCCTCGTGACTTTAACTCTTATGGCTCTCGTCGTGGAAATCATGAAGTTATGATGCGCGGAACATTTGCGAACATTCGTATTCGCAACCAGATTGCACCTGGCACAGAAGGCGGAGTTACAACTTACTGGCCAACTGGTGAAGTAACATCCATTTATGATGCTTGCATGCAGTATAAAGAAAACGGTACTGGACTTGTTGTTTTAGCAGGCAATGATTATGGAATGGGATCTTCACGTGACTGGGCTGCAAAAGGGACCAATCTTTTAGGAATTAAAACTGTTATTGCCCAAAGCTTCGAGCGTATCCACCGTTCAAACCTTGTATTAATGGGAGTTCTTCCTCTTCAATTCAAGGATGGAGATAGTGCTGAAACTCTTGGATTAACAGGTAAAGAAACAATCAGCGTTCAAGTTGATGAATCAGTAAGACCAAGGGATATGGTTAGGGTAACTGCTACAGACGAAAACGGCAAAGTTACTGAGTTTGATGTTCTTGTCCGTTTTGACTCTGAAGTAGAGATCGATTACTACCGCCATGGCGGAATCCTTCCAATGGTACTTCGTGAAAAATTAAAAGTTTCCAATACTAGCGATGTTCTGTAAGTAAAAGGAAAAATCCTTAAGAAGAACCATGTTACTACACATGGTTCTTCTTTTTGTTTAAGTTGATTCTATAAGTGAAAAATATAGGGGCTTGATGCGGAGTTCAAACTTCTGCTCTCTTTAAAAAATGGCTATTCAAATAATATAAGGGGCCAAAGGATTGCCCTTTTGTAGTTTTGAATAATTTAGAGTATTATTCAACCAATTAATTTAAAAAATTCTAAAAAGCCGAATAAATTTCTTACTCTAAAGTCCGATTTAATGTTAAAATGTCGAAGGAATCTTATAGAATGGCTTTTACAGAGTTATCTGCAGAAGAGGAGATGGAAGAATTGAGTGAGCAAGTTTTTTTAAGTTCAGTATCCTACAGCAATGGAAAATTAAAAATTTTAGATCAAACAAAAATACCCAATATAACAGAATTTCTTGAAATAGAAGATATACAAGATGCCTGGGATGCAATCAAGCAATTGAAGGTACGCGGTGCTCCTGCGATAGGTATTGCTGCTGCTTATGGATTATTGCTGGGAATCAAAAATGCGCCTGAAAGTTCGTTCGAGGATTTTTATCGGGTTTTTAAAGATCAATCCAATTATTTGGCGACTTCCAGACCAACGGCCGTGAATTTATTTTGGGCTTTAAAGCGGATGGACGAAACAGTTCAAAAAACAAAGCTTCTTTCGATTAAGGAGATAAAGGAAGCACTTGAAAAAGAGGCTCACTTTATTCGACAAGAAGATGAGGAAGTATGCCGTTCCATCGGTGAAAACGCACTAACTCTTTTCGAAGACGGAATAGGAGTGCTGACTCACTGTAATGCTGGGGGCATTGCTACTGCAAAATACGGGACCGCTCTTGCGCCACTTTATCTTGCAAAAGAAAAGGGCTGGAATCTCCGTGTATTTGCTGACGAAACTAGACCATTGCTCCAAGGGGCCCGTTTAACAGCATGGGAGCTGCAGCAGGCAGGAATAGATGTTACTCTTATCACAGACAGTATGGCTGCTATGGTAATGTCTAAGGGATGGGTACAAGCCGTTATTGTTGGATGTGATCGGGTAGCTGCAAATGGTGATGTAGCAAATAAAATCGGTACTTATGGGGTCGCTTTGCTGGCAAAAGCTCATAATATTCCTTTTTATGTTGCTGCTCCAATTTCTACGATCGATCTTGAAACAAAAACAGGAAATGACATACCAATTGAAGAGCGTGATGCAAGAGAGATAACCGAGGGATTTGGGCAAAGAACTGCACCTGAGGGTGTAAAAGTGTTTAATCCTGCTTTTGACGTCACTCCTTCACATTTAGTTTCTGCCATTATTACCGAAAAAGGAATTCTCAAAGGAAACTACGGCGAAGAATTAGGAAAGCTCTTTCAAAAGTAAAGAATGGAATGGAAAAGAACAAATATTAGGCGGTTAAAATTCGTTTTTATTGTTTACTGAATCGTCACATTTACAGCCTTATTTCTACCTGTATTATAGTGTAAAATCAGTTTAGCAGTATCTTTCTGAAATGAGGAGGACCACTATGATAAAAAAAGTAATAGCGGCTGTTATTTTAATCGTTCTTTTGTCTGTCGCTATCGTGCAGGCCATGGAGAAAAAGGCCGATACACCCGAGGAATCAAAAACATCCACTGCAGAAAGCCAAGGATTAAAAACCGGTGTACAAGCACCTGATTTTGAATTAAAAACATTGACCGGCGAAACAGTTAAACTCTCTGATTTAAAAGGAAAAAAAGTCATGCTTAATTTCTGGGCAACCTGGTGTCCGCCATGTAAAGCTGAAATGCCTGAAATGGAGCAATTTTTTAAAGAAGGTCATAAAGATCTTGAAATATTGGCAGTTAATATTGATCCACAATTGGATGTAAAAGGATTTGCCGATCAAAATGGGATTACTTTCCCGATTCTGTTGGACGAAAAAGATGAAGTGAATGCAAAATATCACATTATCTCTATTCCAACTACTTATTTTATTGACAGTCAAGGCATAATACAGGATAAGTTTACAGGAGCAATGCCATTAGAGGCAATGCAGCAATATACACAGGATTTAAAGTAATAAAGACGATTAACGAAGAACACCAGTTCCGGTGTTCTTTTTATATTTCACAAATAATGCTTTTAAAACACAGGACAAACAGAAATGACATTAAAAGAGGAAAAGTTAAAACACGATTAAATTTTCAAAAAGTTGTAATAATTGCAACCGTTTCCGGGCATAATAACTGTTAGAATAGTGAATAAGGAAGGTGATATACATGAGAAAGCCAAGAAAAAGATCTTTTGCTGAGCTTGTATTAGAAAATAAAAACCAGCTTTTGAAGGATCGTGCTGCTATGGACAGAATCGAGGAACGTTTGGAAGAAAAACGACTTGGTAAAGCAGAATAACTCTCATTGTTTTCCAAACATGATTCCTGCCCCCTCGGGAAAATTATTATAGAGGAGGGATAGGAAATGGGTAATCCAAAAAGAGACAGCAAACATTTTGTTCCCAGCCACCTTGGCACACAGCCGCGAGGATTCAGCGGAAATAATGGGAAAAAGATGAATGATACCTCAGGTAAACACGCTCAGGTTATACAGACCAAAGGCGAATAATTAAAGGACCCGGTCAATTGACCGGGTTTATTTATGTGCTTATAACCTTTTAGTAACATCCACAAATTAGATGTGATAAATTCTATCATCCGAAACAAACTATATTTGTACCAAACCTTCAAGGGAGGAATTTAGATGACCCAATATAATAATAAACCAAAACCAGATGACAGAAGCGATAATGTTGAAAAGCTTCAGTCAATGATTCACGATACCATTGAGAATATGGAAGCAGCTGAAGAATCTCTAGCCTATGCTAATAATGATGAACAGCGAAGTCAGATCGAAGCAAAGAATGAGCGCAGACGAGAAAGCCTTGAGGCTTTCCGGGAAGAAGTTAAAGATGAAGCCAGAGCTTCTGAAAACAATGAGTTTTAATTTTGAATTGGCCTCCAGAAATGGATGGCCTTTTTTTCTGAAATCAAGCCTCATTCGGACAAGGGAAGGTGAAAAAGGCAAGAAGGAGTCTGAATGCCGATCTCTTTTGGATAGGGGATAAAAAAACCGAGCGAGTAATTACTAATTAAGAAATAGGATTATGGTTTTTTTAGGACAAGTTTCTTTTTTAGCCTGCCGTTATTGGTTATGATAAGATATAAACGGAAATTTGGATGAAGAAGTGATGAAAATTTGAATAAACAAAAAGTTAATACAGCTAATTTAAAAGAAATAATAAATGCTTGGGAGCAGCAGCTTGAAACACACAGTAACCTTAAAAACGAGGCCCTCCTATATTCATTAATCGATTCTCTTGATCAGGAAAAAGATAATGAACTTTTAAGCAGACTACTCTCGATAGCGGCTTTTTCACGAATGGAAAAAAAGCCAGGAGATACACTTGCTCTTGGCTGGCTAGAAAGAGCGGTTAAGCTGGATTCGGAAAATAGTAAAGCAAATTCTTTTTTACTTCAATTTGAATGGAAAAAGAAAAGGAAGCTGCTGGATCAGCTAAGTTTTCCTCCTATTAGAGAAACAGACAATCGGACAGCCAAAAAGAAAATCGCCGAGCAATATATACTTATATGCAGAAATTTTTTAGATACTGCCGAAAACGACTTAGAGGAACTTCAGTCCAAGCTCAGAAATACTGTGCATTGGACTAATCCTGATTTAAAAAAGATCTACCAAAACATCGTTTCTCTATTATCCGAGGTTGTCGAGGTTACAGCAGAGCTTTTAAAGGCATCTGAGGAATATGAGGAATCTATCATTGGAGTCTTCCACACTGCTGTTCATGTTCAGGATTTAAAGCTCCACCTTTCTAAGCTGGAGGAAATTCAAAGCCAGTGGGAGGCACTGTTCATAGAAGAGGAGCAGCCTGCTTTAGTTGCCCCAATAGCCCTTGAACAATTAAATCAAATGGTTGGCCTGGCTGCTGTTAAAGAACGTATAAATAGCCTTTATAATTTCCTTAAATACCAAAGACAGCGAAAAAGTCTTGGATTTCAAACAAAGGATGATGTAAGTCTAAATATGGTTTTGACCGGGAACCCCGGAACAGGAAAAACAACTCTCGCCCGTCTGCTGGCCAAAGTATACTTTGAGCTGGGAGTCTTGCCAAGGGAAGAGGTAATTGAGGCTGACCGTTCGCAATTAGTGGGAGCCTTTGTAGGACAAACTGAAGAAAATGTTAGAGCAATCGTTGAAAAGGCTGTGGGCGGAGTACTCTTTATCGATGAGGCATACAGCTTAAAGAGGGAAGGGCAGACTGGTAATGATTATGGCCAGACTGCGATAGATACGCTTGTTTCTCTTATGACAGGCAGGGAATATGGCGGAAAGTTTGCTGTCATTTTAGCGGGATATCCAGATGAAATGAGAACCTTTTTAGATGCTAACCCAGGATTTCGGAGCCGCTTTCCCCATTCTAACTTCATTCATTTGCCTGATTACAGTAATGATGAATTACTTGAAATAGCTGACCAATTTGCCAAAGAAAATGATTATATACTGACTGAAGATGCAAATATTGCGTTATTGCAGAGGCTCGAACAGGAAAGAGTAGACGACACTTTTGGCAATGCGCGAACTGTACGAAATCTAATGCTAAACGCGATTTTTTCCAAAGGATCTAAGAAATCAACAAGTGACAGCAATATAATCCGCTTTACACTTCTAGAAAAAGAAGATTTTTCACGCCCTTCAAATGAAAATTCCGATTCACCTATTGAAGAGTTAAATGGGTTAATTGGCCTCGGAGAACTTAAAGAAGAAGTTAAGTCTCTTATGGCTTTCGTGAAAATGCAGCAATACAGAAGAGAGCATAATCTTCCACCTGTTCCGATACAGCTTCACGCAGTCTTTACCGGAAATCCTGGTACAGGTAAAACATCGGTTGCCAAAATATATGCTGGATTTTTAAAAGAGTATGGAATTCTTAAGCGCGGCCATTTACTTGTTGCGAGCAGAGCGGATTTCGTAGCAGGATATGTTGGCCAGACTGCTTCAAAAACAAAGAAAAAAATCAGGCAAGCACTGGGAGGCGTACTATTTATAGATGAAGCCTACTCACTTCTTAGTCATACGTCGGGGGATTTTGGTAAAGAAGTAATTGATACACTTGTAGATGAAATGACGAAGCATAATGAAAATCTGGTGGTTATACTTGCCGGTTATCCTAAAGAAATGGAAAGTCTGCTCGAAAGCAATCCTGGCCTTAGGTCAAGATTTAAGAAGTTTTTTCACTTTCCTGATTATACCGTTGAGGAGCTTTTTGCCATTATGTCATCTTACGCAGGAAAGTTCCAATATAGGATAACGGAGGAAGCCGAAGCCCTTATTTTTGATACCCTTCAGGATCGCTTTGTTCAAGGGAACGGCCGGTTTGCTGCTAACCTCGTTGATGGAATGATCCAGGCCCAGGCTATGCGGCTGATGAATAGCGGCTCTCTGGATGGAATGGATGAAAAAGCAGGATTATTAGAAAAAGAAGATGCAGAAAAAGCGCTGCACAAAGCGGAAAAAGGGGATAGCTTATGATAGTAGGAACAAAGGAAATAGAGGTACGATATGCGGAAACCGACCAAATGGGAGTAGTTTATCATGCGAATTATTTGATTTGGATGGAGCTGGGAAGAACAAGCTTTATAGAGAAACTGGGATTTAATTATGCTGCAATGGAGCGTGATGGCATCATTTCTCCTGTCATTGATATTCAGGCCTCCTATAAAAAACCTGTGAGATATGGAGAAAAAGCTACAGTAAAAACCTGGGTTGAGGAGTACGATGGACTTCGAGTAACTTATGGATATGAAATCCTGACAGAATCAGGTGAAATAGCTTTGCTTGGTAATTCTAAACATGTATGTGTTAAAAAGGATAGCTTCAGACCCATATCCCTTAAACGATTATTTCCTGAATGGCATGAAGCTTATGAAAATGCCAAAAAACAGCATACTGCAGAATAAAGGAAGATTCTAAATGGCCTTCGGAATTAAAAAAGAAGAAGTTAGGGAATGGAAGAGAAAGATAGATGAAGGTGAAATTGCCTTTTTAACACATTATTGGCTGGATGACCGGTTTCCAGACTGTAAGTCAGTAACAAAAGCAGGCTGCGCCAATCTAACACAGCTTGCCGAATGGGGTAAAAAGTATGGGCTTAAAAAGGAATGGATTCATATTAGAAAAGATGGATATTCCCATTTTGACCTGCTTGGAGATAAACAAAAGGAAGTCTTGGTTCAGGAAGGATTTTCTGATCAGCTATTACAATAAAAGAGGCGGCATAATTGCCGTCTCTTTTAATACTATCTATGCACCAAGAAAATTCTCATCACTGATAAGCTTCTTGGAGTATCTTTCATTAAGTAAGTATGACGGTTAGGCGGTATTTGGTGCAGTAAATCCTCATCCTAGGACGTCAATTTCAAAGAAGTGACATGGGGTGATGTTTCTCGAGCGGCTGCTTCACTGAAAAGGTGCTTACCCTTTTCTTATTTATCATAATTAAATACTGGTTCGTCAGCCTGCTCATGGAAGGAAACAGATAAATCATGTCCATCAAAGTACCAAACATCTTTTTCTTCTATATAAAAAGTAATACCATCTTTTTCTGTTTTCACTGCCGCATCAGTTGGCTCTTCTGTAGAGATTCCAAGCGAAAAACCGCTTTGAACTGTACTGCAGCCGCCATAACGAACATAGAAACGAACAAAGTCCCCAAGTTTTAAATCCATTTCTCTTTTATACCACGCTGCTGCCTGATCGTTTATTATAATATTCATTCCAATCTCCTTCCGCATTCCAAGGTGTTAAAATCTTAGTATATGTTATTCATTATAAAAGAACTTGAAGAAAGAATCGAGAAAGGAGCTTTTATGGGGTTTTATAGGGTGAATCAAAAGGAGAATATTTTTTATTAAGAAGGGGAATGGTAGGGTATAAAGGAGTTTCGATAGTTTATAAAAAACACCCGGCCTGAAGCCGAGTATTTTTAAAAACTATTATTTAAGCCACTGAGTCATAAACTTCTCAATTTCGATATTTTTGGCAGCCGCTTCCGAAAAACCGTAACTTCCTGCCTGCTGAAGTGGAACGACCCTGTAGTTTTTGAGATGCTGCTGAGCAACAAAGGTTGGCTGGAATACGGGATTTGAAAGCTGAATCCTCTTACCATTGTGATCAACACTTTTTGTGATTTCGATTGAAGCCATTCCTCCAATATCCTTATAATCTCTCATCTGGCCGGAAATAAAATTCCCCAGTGAATAGACTGTCAGTACTTGGCGTCCGTCTTTAGCTTTGATCCACTCCATTGGTTGCAGTACATGTGGGTGGGAACCAAAAATGACATCTGCTCCCTGATCTGCGAGGAAGCGGGCAAGTTCCTTTTGATCTTCCGTAGGGTATCTTTGATATTCATTTCCCCAGTGAATACTCATAATAACGACATCAGCTTGTAATCTGGCACGGTGGATTTCTTCACTCATTTGTTCTCTGTTAATGATATTAACCAAATAGTCTTTACCAAAGGGAACAGGAATCCCGTTTGTACCATAGGTATAGGACAAGAAGGCTGTTTTGATACCTTTTTTATTAATAATCCTCAAGGCATCCTGATCCTTCTTATCTATAAAACTTCCAACATGAGGAAGACCTATGCTGTCTAAATAGTTAGTTTCAGAAGAAATTCCTTTTTCTCCTTTATCGAGCGCATGGTTATTTGCCGTAGAAACTATATCAACACCAGCATTGACTAATGCATTCGCCACTTCATGAGGGCTATTAAACATTGGGTAGCTGGAAAGACCCATTTCTGTGCCTCCCAGAGTGCTTTCCTGGTTGGCAGTTAATATATCCGGTGTTTCCATCATTCCTTTAACAGGCTGAAAAATAGGATTAAAATCATACTGATTTCCTTTATCGGCATCTTGATAAACCCAGTCATGAATTAGTATGTCTCCAATGGCGGCAACCGTGATTTTTTCAGTAATTGTTTTTCCCTCCAGACTATAAGTCCGCGGGGAGAGTTTTGTTGATGCATACTCTTTGGTCTTTGCTTCTGCCTTGTGATACTGTTTAAACAGTAAAGAGGATGAAATAGCAAAGCAGGCCAAAAGAATAAAGAGGGAATAAGCGGTTAATTTTTTCATCTTCATCTCCTAAAAATACATTTTTTTCATGTTTAGGACAAAATATGCTATATATCCATTATGCAATTCAATTGGATTATTTGAAATAGTTTTTTTTTGGAAAAGAAGGAGGAGTTTCTATGTTTAAATTGTCGGGGAAGGCACAGGAAATGTTAAAGAGTGCCGTTAATAGAGAAAAGAAACCAGAGGATGAACAGCTGTTTGTCCGATTAACCATGGGAATTGGCTGAGGCGGCCCAAAATTAAATCTGTCTCTGGAAGAGCAGAAACTGCAAAATGATCAGCTATATGAATTCGATGATTTAAATATCTTAATCCATGAAAAGGATCATGTATATTTCAATAATACTAAGCTGGATTATATAAAAGATGTTTTTGGAAATGGGAATTTTCAATTGTTAAGAATATAAAAAAAGCGGATTCCTTGGGAGTCCGCTTTTATGCTGTTTCTAACGTATTGTCTTCTTCCATCTCGTCCAAAAACGCTAATAGTTCATCAAAATTATCAATCACTTTTACGGGAGATCCACTACATTCCAATCCTTCTGAATACTGATAAAATTCTACTCTGAACTCATCTTTTGATTCTGTACCCGAAGCTAAAACAGCGTATACCAAAGCATTCTTATCCAATGGCATATTAAAGATCTCCTTCCAAATTAGGACTTACCTTTATTTTACATGATCTTGCTCCTTCATGAATGTGTTACTTTTGACTATAAGGTGACAAGAAATGCAATTAAATGCCTTATCAAAAAACATTACAGGCTAAATTAAGCCCCTTCATGAGATAATCTCATTTCCTTTGAAAAGAGAATAGATGGAAAGCAAAGTTTAAATATTGTACCAGTACCTGGCATGCTGTCAACTTGAATGGTTCCGCCGTTTTCTTCAATAATTTTCTTACAAACACTTAGACCGATTCCGGTTCCTTTTTCCTTCGTTGTATAAAAGGGAAGGAAAAGATTTTTTATTGTTTCTGGAGACATACCAGAACCATTATCCTTTATACTAATTATCGCAATATCCTTGGTTACTCTTGTCAGAAGTACAATGGATCTTTCCGCAGCGGTCCCCGTTGATTCTTCAAATGCTTCCATGCTGTTTTTTATCATATTTATCAATACCTGTTTTAACTGGTTGGTATCTATTTCTAGATTAATGTCTTCCACATCTAGAATCGTCTGGATATGTATATTTCTCAGGATGGCCTCACTCTCATAAAGCATAGCAATATCCTTAACAAGGTGATTTACCGACCGTTTATGTCTTGCTTCGACTTCAGGCTTAGCCGCGTTTAAAAACTCAAAGATAATGCTGTTAGCTCTATTAATTTCCTCCAGGGCAATATCCGCATATTGTTCTTTGCCAATTTCTTTTAAATAGGGTTTTAATAGCTGAATAAAGCCTTTTACTGTTGTAAGTGGATTTCTAATTTCATGCGCTATGCCTGCGGCCAGATTTTCAATATTATCCCGCCGTTCAGCCTTTATAGCAGCTTCTTTTAAAATCTCCACACTTTTTTCAAGGTATTCTTTCTTATCTGCAAGCTCTAGATTATATTGTTTTAATTTTTGTTCAATCCTGTCCATCATCTCCTGCAATTCCGCCAATTCAGTACTAATTGGAAGGCAGTAAAGATGAAGGCTCCCAGAAGGGTCCTTTGCCTTATAAATCTGATAAAAACGTTTCTGGTTTTTTTCGTTCATTGGAACCTCAATTGATGTAATATCATCCTCTGATAATAAGAATTGAATAGTATCTTCTTGAAATTGGAGATCAATTAATTGAATAAAATCCTCGGTTCCCGGAAAAACTTCCAGTGCTTTTTGGGAGGAAGCCTTAAACTCCATCGTTTTATTAAAAATAAAATATGGAAAAGGCACTTCTTTTATAAATAAACCATTCAAATCCATCCATTCCCATCCTTTAAAGAAAAATAAAAGTCTTCGGTTCATTTTATTTTAATTGAGTGTCAATCATTCCGGATTCTGTATTATTTAAGGTTAAAAACTCAGATACTATTATAATATCAAACATTCACTAAAGTTTACAATGTCTTACAATTTGTGAAAAAACAACTAAAAAGGAGGGATTACGGCAGGAAAAGACATTAATATAAAAAACTCGGAGAGACTAGGAATGGTATAGAGGCTAAAAATTTCATAAAGGGAAAGCGCAGCTTTACGTAAAAATGGCTTTAAAGAAACCAAAAGGTTTCTTTAAAGCCGTTTTATTTTGGGTTCAGTTTTATTAATAATTCGTTTAATGTTAGCTCTATGACGGTAAAAGACAAACAAAGCCAATAGTGAAACAACGATTATAAGGGGGATATCCCTATTCACAAAAATGGCAAACAATAAAGCCGTCAAGGCTGCCACCATGGAAGAAAGAGAAACATACTTTGTAAGGTATAAAGATAGAATAAAAACAACCAGAACGGTTATAAATAGAGCAGGTGCACAAAAAAGGAGAATCCCTCCTGATGTGGCTACTGCTTTACCACCTCTAAACCCTGCAAAAATGGGATACATATGTCCCACTACAGCAATGATCCCCGCAAAGAGAGGATTTAAATCGGAATGAAATATGACTGGCAAGGCTGCCGCCAGTGTTCCTTTTAAAATGTCAGCAAGAGTAACTGCTATACCTGCCTTTTTCCCAAGAGTTCGGAATGAGTTTGTCCCTCCAAGATTTCCGCTCCCATGCTCGCGAATATCGATCCCGTAAAAAACTTTTCCAATAATCAGTCCGGAAGGTATTGAACCGAGCAAATAGGCCAGGATCACGATTATGATTGTTATTGCCATTAAAAATTTCCCCTTCTTTAATTAGATCCAGTGCTTTTATTGTACCATTTATTTATGAAAACGCCATCCCACCTTTTAAAATCACATAGCACATTCGATGTGCTAACAGAAGTTTATTTATCCTGTCACGGGGAATCGTATAGGGAATTATTCAAAATTCTAAAGGAGTGATAAAGATGGACAAGCAATTAAATGAAGGCAAGTTACAAAACGAAGTGAATAAAAATGAAGAGGTTATGTCTAACTTCGATGAGTTTAAAAGCTTTTTGCAAGGAAAAGTAGAAATGGGAGAAAAAATAGGAATGGGTGAGGAACAGCTTGCAAAGGCTGCTGAAAAGGTAGCCGGTTTCCTTGCTGAAAAGCAATCTCCAAAGAATAGTGAAGAACGATTATTACAGGAACTTTGGAAGGTTGGAACTGAAGATGAGAGACATAAACTGGCTCATATGCTAGTCAAATTTGTGCAATAAGAAATTCTCTATTAATTTTGTGGAGATAAATAAAACGGATGAAAAATTAAAATGGTTCCTTCGGGAGCCATTTTTTATTTTTCAAGTACATTATTTTTTTTTAAAAATGAATTATAATTTAAATGATATTAATCAAACTCGAAATGGAGGTTTTCATTCGTGTCTGGCATTTCTGCCGAAAAATCAAAAATACATAGATTAAGTGAGCTTTTTCTTGTTTCCTTAAAGCTAGGGCTGTTCTCATTTGGCGGACCATCAGCCCATATTGGGTACTTTCATAATGAATACGTAAAAAAGAAAAGATGGCTTGATGAAAAAGCTTTTGCCGATTTAGTTGCACTGTGTCAATTCCTTCCCGGACCGGCCAGCAGCCAGGTTGGAATGGGAATTGGAATGATGAGGGCAGGTGTAATAGGCGGTTTGGCATCTTTTTTGGGATTTACCCTTCCTTCTTCAATTTTACTTGTCTTATTTGCTATATTTCTTAAGGGGTTAGATATTAGCAGTCAGGGCTGGCTTCACGGATTAAAAATTGTTGCGGTAGTGATAGTCCTTCAGGCAGTACTTGATATGGGAAGAAAACTGGCAAACCAGAAGATAACAGCCACTATAGCGCTGCTTTCTGCTGCGGCTGTTCTCATTTGGAATCAAAGCTCTGTGCAAATATTGGTGATTTTAATAGCTTCTGGATTTGGCTGGTTGTTTTTAAAAAAGAAACCTGAAAATATGGTAACTGCATTTTCGATTGATATAAACAGAAAAACATCCATAATTGCTCTTTTTCTTTTCTCATTATTATTAGCATTACTGCCCCTTTTAAGCTATTACAATGGTTCTGTTAGTCTTCAATTATTTGATAAATTCTTTAGAAGCGGTGCTCTTGTATTTGGAGGAGGCCATGTTGTGCTGCCATTACTAGAAAAAGAGTTTGTGCCTCAAGGATGGTTAAGCAAGGAATCATTTTTAGCAGGCTATGCCGCTGCTCAAGCTGTACCAGGACCTTTGTTTACCTTTTCGTCTTATCTCGGAGCAGCGATAGGTGGATGGAAGGCTGCTCTAACGGCTACTATAGCCATTTTTTTGCCTGCATTTCTGTTAATTGCCGGTACTCTTCCTTTTTGGGAGAAATTAAGACAAAAACCAGCTGTATCAGGTATGCTTGCAGGTGTGAATGCAGCAGTGGTGGGGATATTGCTGGCAGCTTTATATAATCCTATTTTTACAAGTGCTATTCAATCAGGGAAAGAGTTTGCGATCGGTTGTATTTTATTTGGGGTATCTTCTTACTGGAAAGCTTCTCCGTGGATCATTGTTCTCTTAGGGGCAGCTGCTGGATATCTATTTTTGTAACAGGAATCTCTAAATTTGAGGTTCCTTTTTTCTTTTTAATTCCAAAATGCCTTTTCATTTCCATGGGTTTTTTATACAGTAGAATGAAGGGGGAAATTGAATGGCTCGAATAGAATATCACAAACAGAAAACACCAGCATTTAAATGGATAATTGGCTGTACTTTAGTCCTTTTATTTTTAACATCATCTATTATTCTTCTTATTTCGTACCCTTTTGCCTCAAACGAAAGGAAATCCTATTTTCAAGGCAGCAATTCAATCATTTATCACGGGAGTACCAAAGGAAATGCTCTATTTTCAGCAAAGGAACTTTATCTGCCTTTTGATTTTTTTAAAAAATACCTCGATCCTAATTTGGTATATGACGGAAAATCAAAGTCTGTCATTTTAACGACTAAAGATAAGGTCTTGCAAATGCCTGAAAATTCACTTGTTTATTTTAATAATAGGAAGCCGGTAAATTTGCCCTTTCCATCTGTATTATCAAAAGAGGGGAAGTTATATTTAGCTGCTGATTCCTTAGCAGACTATTATGCAATCCAATATCGAAAGCTTCCCAAAAGTGGTGCAATCCTTATTGAGAAAAATGGGGACAGCTACTTTAAGGGCAAAATTGAAAAAAATAAAATAAAAAAAGCAAAGTTAAGACTTAGGACTGGTCCGGGTTTGGATTTTCCTTATACAGGTGAAACTGTTCTTGGAGAGCCCGTCCGAATCGAAAAGGAATTAAAAGATTATTATTTTGTCAGAAAAGAAGATGGGTCCGCAGGATATATAAATAAGGATTATGTGCATAGAGGCGAAAAAGTAGAGATTGCCATAAGCCAACAGGTGGAAAATAAGCCTCTTCCTCTATTAAAAAGTCCTATACAATTAACCTGGGAGGCTGTTTACAGTAAAACACCTGACTTTTCAAAGACTTCTCCGATGCCTGGAGTCAATGTCATCTCACCAACCTGGTTTTCTCTTACAGAAGCGGATGGAACCATTAGAAACCTTGCTTCTCTTCCGTATAGCCAGCAGGCAAAAGCAAAGGGGTATAAAATCTGGGGGTTATTTTCAAATGGATTTAATCCAGAGCTTACACATGAAGCGTTTAAAGACTTTAGTATACGAGATAAAATAATTCAGCAGCTTGTAGCTTTTACGCAAAAGTATCAGCTGGACGGTGTTAATTTTGATATTGAAAATGTCGATCCTAAGGATGGTCCGCTTGTCACACAATTTATGAGAGAAGCTGTACCTTATCTTCATGCTGAGGGCAAAACTGTTTCCATGGATATTACATTTGCTGTAGGATACAGTAACTGGTCCTCATTTTATGAAAGAGACAAACTGTCACAGGTTGCTGATTACCTAATTGTCATGGCATATGATGAGCATACAGGAAAATCAACCGGAGCAGGCAGTGTTGCTAGTTTTCCGTGGGTTGAAGACAATCTTCAAAATCTATTAAAACAAGTCCCAGAAGAAAAATTAATACTCGGTGTTCCGCTTTATACAAGACTTTGGAAGGAAGCGGTAATGGAAGACGGAAGCACTGAGCTTTCTGTACAGGCATTATCCATGGATAAAGTAAAGGCTTGGATAAAAGAAAAAAAACTAGTTCCTAAATACGATAGTGATAGCGGACAAAATTATGCAGAGTACCTCGATCCTATTGAAAAAGCCACTTATAGAGTGTGGATAGAAGACGAACTATCCCTTAAAAAGCGTGCTGATTTAGTGAGTAAATATAAACTTGCGGGACTAGGCAGCTGGTCACGTTACTTTGCAGATCAGTCGGCATGGATAGCGTTGCAGTTAAACTCAGAAAAGGAAGTAAGTAAAAAATAACGCTTTTAAATAGTAACATAAGCTATATTGAAATAAGTTTGATAGTGATTAATGTTTTTCGGTGTATTTAAAAAAGGACAAAAAAAGTCGAATTTATTACAAAAATGCGGATAGTTTTCAAACTATTGGTGCAATTTATTGAAGAAGCAGCTATATGTCAATATAATTTAATTTAATAAGACAAAAGTGAAACCGGCCATTGTCCTTATTGGCCGGTTTTTTCATAACTAGATTTTTGAAAGGGGAGGACCATGCCAAAACCCCCTGGGCAATTAGCGAAATACAAATTTCATAATGTCAGAGTCCTTTATGTTGAAGATGAAGCAGAGTCAAGGGAAAAACTTCTTCGGGTTCTTAACCGCCGCTTTTCTGATATTCATGTTGCTCTTGATGGTGAGGAAGGATATGAGCTTTATCACCGGCTGTTACCTGATTTGATCATAACAGATATTAAGATGAACCAGCTTAGTGGGCTGAATATGATCGAGAAAATTCGGGAACACAGCGATAAGGTTCAAATTATTGTTACGACTGCAGATGATGATAATGAATTTTTTATTCAGTCCATAGAAAACAAAGTAAACCATTTCATCCTTAAGCCCATTGATTTGAATAAATTTCATCAGGCTATCCAAAAGTCTGTTTACGAGGTACAGCTTGAAAAGGAGCTGGAAAAACAAAAGAAACTTACCAGAGCCATACTTGATTTTCAGGAAAACCTTATATTTGTTGTCGAGAATAATTCAATTGTTGAGTACAATCATGCGTTTTCCAATTTTACAGGATACAAAAAGGAAAATCCCTGCCCAAAGGCTGGCTCACTCATATCTCTATTTTCTGAGGAAGACGTATATTATTATCCTGATACTAAAGAGGAATGGATTGAAGAATTCCTAACTAAGGAGAAGGGGACAGCGAAGGTAAGCTGGAGAGGAAAAAATGGGAGGAAGGCTGTATTTATTTTAAAAGCAGCGGAAATTACACAGCAGGGACGGATATTATTCGTTTGCACAGATATTACCGAGTTAGAAAAAGAGAGTAAAAAAAATGCTCTTCTACCAATGATAGATCCTTTAACAAATATATTTAATCGCCTCAAATTCGATGAAATTTTCACCTCGGAAATTAGAAGAGCTGAAAGGTACGGACATACCTTTTCCATTATTATGTTTGATATTGATTTCTTCAAAAGAGTTAACGACCAGTACGGGCACCAAAGAGGAGATGAAGTTTTAACGACTCTTTCCACCATTGTCCAACAAAGAATCCGAGAATGTGATATTCTTGCACGCTGGGGAGGTGAAGAATTTATATTGCTAGTACCGGAAACAGATTCAATAGGAGCAGCTCAATTGGCGGAATCCATTCGAATACTTATTCAGGATTTCCCATTTAATGAAGAAGGGCAGATAACCTGCAGTTTTGGCATCTCAGAATTTACAAGTAACAAAACCAAATCACAGCTTCTTAGACAGGCAGATCAAGCTCTTTATGAATCAAAGAAAAGAGGCCGTAATTGTATTACCTTGTATGAGGAAACAATTCAAAAAGTGCAAGAATGTGCAAGTTCTAAATAAGGATTTTATTTTAAAAGCAACACCATCTCCTCCTTTTTCATATTGAAATGGCTTAGGAAAGACCTGCTTAATGAAAGGTTATTTAAAAGGGTCACTGGTATATAGAAAGATTCATCGGAATTATTCTGATGTTTGCAGGATTGGACCCTTTGGATTTATTAACCTGCGTCACCTTGATAATGGTTTTTGCTGCACTTGATGGCGGTTTACCGGCAGCCATTTTATCTGATTTTCTCACTTCCACTGTAGACTTCTTCTTTTTAGTTTTCATTCATCTTCAATAATTGCCGACATAGGCATACTATTATTCGGGATTAGTAAACAGTTTGTCAGTTTGAAAAAAAGGTCTATTTCTTTAAATTATGACAGTTGAACCGATTTAGCATGATGATGGTCATTGTAGCTCTTATTTCTAATCTGTGGAAAAAATACTGCTGAAAGTGCTTGCTATCATAAAACTAGTCAATCTTTATTGGTTACTTTGTTTTTTTATCTCCCAATATATTTTTAAGGGCAGTGAGCCTATGATCAAATTAAAAGCAGGCGAAAGTAATTTTAAGGAAATTGCAGAAAGGTACCAAATAGTTGTCAGTAATATAAAGGAAGCTATTATCCAGCTTGATCCTTATGGCAATATCCTTTTTATTAATAACTCATGGATGAATCTTACAGGTTTTAATGTTGAAGATAGTTTGGGCACATGCATCCTGGATTATATAATACCTGCCGAGCTCAAGGGAATAAGCAGCAGCGTGATGACAAAAGTCCTTACCGGGGAGTTTTATTTTGTTACTCAAAGCTTAAATACAAAAATTGTGGAATTTTCACTTAAACCAATTTTTAATGGAGAGGGAGCAATGGACGGATATACGGGTTCAATTACAGATGTCACTGAACGGAAACAGCAAGAAACACTTTTTAAAGCGGGAAAAACCTTTGCCGAGACCCTCAATCGTGATCTGGAAAAGCGGATTCATGAGGAGGTTGCAAAAAACAGAGAGAAGGATCACATTCTTATTCAGCAATCCCGACTGGCCGCAATGGGAGAAATGATTGCGAGCATTGGACACCAGTGGAGACAGCCCTTGAATAATCTTTCTCTTCTTATTCAGGATGTTAGAGAGGCAAGAGAATTTGGTGAAATTGATGACCATTATATTGACCAATTCACACGGGAAAGTATGATCCAAATCAAACATATGTCTCAAACTATAAATGATTTCCGAAGGTTTTACCGGCCAAATAAAGAAAAAATGAGATTTTCACTTGCAGAGTCGATTGAAGATGCTTTATCTATTTTCTCATCCAGCTTAAAAAGCCATTATATTCATGTGGAATTTGAATACCGCGGCAGTCAGATGGCCTATGGGTACCCAAATGAATTCAGCCAGGTGGTCCTAAATATACTTACGAATGCTCGTGATGCTTTTGTCCATAAAGGGATCTCTGACCGGTGTATCAAAATAAGGATAATTGAAAATGCTGATACTCTTGAAGCTGTATTTGCAGACAATGCTGGCGGTATAGCCGAAAATCATTTAAATAAAATTTTTGATCCTTATTTCACAACTAGACCTCACGGAACTGGGCTTGGCCTTTATATGGCCAGAATGATTCTCGAGAATATGGATGGAACTGCAACCGTCGTGGCGTATGATAATGGAGCGAATTTTTCTCTTGTTGTACCCAGAGTTTCAACATTTTTAAAACCAAAGCCGGAGCCGTTGCTTTTATAGCAAACATTTTTTAGGAAGCTGTTTAAATGGCTTCCTTTTTATTTTTGCCTTTGTTGAAAAAATATTGTTGTTAGTAAGGAGCGTAATCTCTTTATTAAAAAAAATGGCTATACACTGAATTAACTATGGATATCTGTTGTTTTTTTTACTTGTGCCTATTTTTGTGTAGGTGTAAGTCCCTTTGCCTATTGACTCTGTTTCATGGCTCGCATTTCCGCCGGTGCTGAATACCTCGTTCCCCTTTAAACTAAGGAAAGAATCCAGGGATTTACATCGTACAAAATTATGCGTAAGTATACTTTCTGATTTTCGAGGAGTCCGGCACCTTCTACCATAAGCTTTAACACAGCCAAATAAATAATAGCATAAGTAATGAGAACCTACTCAAAAAATTACTTTAAACTTAGTTTATGATTTTTTTCTTGAAAACAGGTAGAATAAATATAATGCTTTAAT
Source organism: Neobacillus sp. FW104-15D2 (assembly GCF_058790155.1). Taxonomy (NCBI): domain Bacteria; kingdom Bacillati; phylum Bacillota; class Bacilli; order Caryophanales; family Bacillaceae; genus Neobacillus; species Neobacillus sp. FW104-15D2. The sequence goes on along the minus strand of NZ_JBYTCJ010000005.1, from coordinate 160,816 downwards.
CTACAAGCTTTATAAGGAGGAACTGGTATGTCGATGGAAATCCCTTCAAGGGCTGAATTAGGAGAAATTCTAAACAAAGCAAAGCGGATTGCTGTAGTAGGACTTAGTGACAATCCGGCTAAAACATCCTATATGGTTTCAGAGGTTATGCAAAAAGCCGGTTATGAGATTATACCTGTAAATCCTACTATTAAAGAGGCACTCGGCGTCAAAGCTGTACCGACTTTAAAAGACATTGAAGGCCATGTTGATATCGTAAATGTCTTCCGCCGTTCCGAACAATTAATGGAGGTTGCCATGGAATTCGCTCAAGTAGACGCAGATGTTTACTGGGCACAGCTGGGACTTGCTAACGAAGAAGCTTACAATTTTTTAAAGGAAAAAGGATATACGGTTGTAATGGATCGTTGTATTAAAGTAGAGTATGCTCTGACTAGATAAATAAGTTGAGTGGCATGAGATTTTCCTTCTCATGCTTTTTTATTTGGCAAAAATGAATTTTATTTAGAAAATCTGCAAATATTGCAAAGAACAAAGGATATTCTGCCTCATGTTTTGTTGTTTTCTAAAGCTTTTAATTGTATGGATTAAAAACCGATTAAGAAGTTCATCATACCTGCTTGATTATTTAAAAAACGCCCTTATCAAGCCATTTATCGATATTACAAAATTAAGTTGTTTTACAAGAACCCTTTGCCAAATCGAAATAAATCGATACAATAGAGCATAGAGCTTGTCGAACTTATGGTACAATAGAATCGCGAACATAAGTTCTTAACCGTAAATTTCCTTGCCAACATAAAGGAAAACGGTTTTAATTGAACGAATACATTTACGGAAATTTTATTTGAAAATCGTTTTTTAGAATGTTAGCTTTTTCTGGAAGAAGTGAAAGGGGTATTTTTAGTGGCAAGAACACAGCAAGCATTTGATTACAATGATGATGCCATTCAGGTATTGGAAGGTCTGGAAGCGGTCCGCAAACGCCCAGGCATGTATATTGGAAGCACCGATTCCCGAGGCCTCCATCACCTGGTGTATGAAATTGTTGATAACTCTGTCGATGAAGCACTGGCTGGTTTTGGCAATCAAATCATCGTCAGAATACATAAAGATAACTCAATCAGCGTTATTGATAAAGGACGAGGAATGCCGACCGGAATGCATAAACTCGGCAAACCAACACCTGAGGTTATTCTGACAATTCTTCACGCAGGCGGAAAGTTTGGCCAGGGCGGATATAAAACGAGCGGAGGCTTGCATGGTGTAGGTGCATCCGTTGTAAACGCACTTTCAGAGTGGCTGGTAGTTACAATTAAAAGAGACGGATTTGTCTACGAGCAGCGATTTGAAAATGGCGGAAAGCCCGTAACAACTCTTGAGAAGACCGGGAAAACCAATCAGACGGGAACGACCATCCATTTCAAGCCGGATCCAACCATATTTTCAACGACTACGTATAATTATGAAACACTATGTGAGAGGTTAAGAGAATCTGCTTTTCTTCTTAAAGGTTTTAAAATAGAAATCATGGATGACCGAAACGATTTTCATGAAGTATTCCATTATGAAAACGGGATTGAAGCATTTGTAGAGTACTTAAACGAGGAAAAAGATGTACTTCACCCTGTTGTAAGCTTTGAAGGAACTCAAAATGGAATCGAAGTAGAGTTTGCATTTCAATTTAACGATGGATACTCGGAAAATATTCTTTCCTTTGTTAACAATGTACGGACCAAGGATGGCGGTACACATGAAGCTGGCTCGAAAACAGCTATGACAAGGGCTTTTAATGATTATGCAAGAAAGGTATCCCTTCTTAAGGAAAAGGATAAAAACCTAGATGGTGCCGATATCCGTGAGGGTCTTTCAGCCATTATCAGTGTTAGAATTCCCGAGGAGCTATTGCAGTTTGAAGGACAGACAAAAGGAAAATTGGGTACAAGCGAAGCAAGGTCTGCTGTTGATTCAGTAGTTTCAGAGCACCTGGCTTATTTCTTTGAAGAAAATCCAGATATCAGTTCCCTTCTAATCCGTAAGTCAATTAAGGCCTATCAGGCTAGAGAAGCAGCACGGAAAGCCCGTGAGGATGCGCGAAGCGGCAAAAAACGCAAAAAGTCTGAAGCCGTTTTATCGGGCAAACTTACTCCTGCCCAATCCCGAAACCCTCAAAAAAATGAACTTTACCTGGTAGAGGGTGACTCTGCTGGCGGTTCTGCCAAACAGGGACGGGACAGACGTTTCCAGGCAGTTCTTCCCCTGCGTGGTAAGGTTATTAACACAGAGAAAGCAAAGCTTGCTGACATCTTTAAAAACGAGGAAATCAATACCATTATCCATGCTATTGGAGCAGGTGTCGGTACAGATTTCAACCTGGAAGATGTGAACTACGAAAAAGTTATCATCATGACTGATGCTGATACAGACGGAGCACATATCCAAGTTTTGCTTCTGACTTTCTTTTATCGCTATATGAAACCACTTTTGGAAGCAGGAAAAATCTTTATTGCCCTGCCACCGCTTTATAAAGTAAGTAGAGGTACGGGTAAAAAAGAAGTCATTGAATACGCCTGGAATGATGATGAGCTTCAAGGTGCAATGAAGAAGGTCGGAAAAGGTTATATGATCCAGCGTTATAAGGGACTTGGCGAGATGAATGCCGACCAATTATGGGAAACCACTATGGATCCTGAAACCCGGACTTTAATCCGCGTTAAAATTGATGATGCTGCAAGGGCTGAAAGACGTGTGACAACCCTTATGGGTGATAAAGTAGAGCCTCGCCGAAAGTGGATTGAAGCCAATGTAGCTTTTGGCCTGGACGATGACGACGATATTGATACTATTTTAGAGAATGAAAACATTATGGTCGCAGAGGAGGAAACTGAATGAGCACACCAGAAAAATTCCGCGACTTGCCTCTTGAAGATGTACTTGGCGACCGATTTGGACGATACAGTAAATACATTATCCAGGAACGCGCCCTCCCTGATGCAAGGGATGGCCTGAAGCCTGTACAGCGAAGAATACTATATGCAATGCATGTAGAAGGCAACACTCAAGAAAAAGGTTTCCGTAAATCAGCAAAGACAGTTGGTAATGTAATTGGTAATTATCACCCGCATGGTGATACTTCGGTTTATGATGCGATGGTAAGGATGAGCCAGGATTGGAAGGTCCGTAACGTACTTGTTCAAATGCATGGAAACAACGGAAGTGTTGACGGGGATCCTCCGGCTGCCATGCGTTATACAGAGGCAAGATTATCAGCTATTTCTACAGAACTTCTAAGGGATATTGAAAAACAGACAGTTGATTTTATCCCGAACTTTGACGATACCTCCAAGGAGCCTACTGTACTGCCTGCAATGTTTCCCAACTTGCTGGTAAATGGCTCTACAGGTATTTCTGCCGGTTATGCAACTGAAATACCCCCTCACCATCTTGGAGAAGTAATTGACGGGGTTATCATGAAAATGGATAAACCAGATGTCACAGTAGATGAGCTAATGACGGTTGTAAAAGGTCCAGACTTCCCGACCGGGGGCATTATTCAAGGTTTAGATGGGATTAAAAAGGCTTATGAAACTGGAAAAGGGAAAATTATCATCCGCGGTAAAGCTGGTGTTGAAGATTTGCGCGGGGGCAAGCAGCAAATTGTTATTACAGAGATCCCTTATGAAATAAATAAAGCTAATCTTGTAAAGAAAATGGACGAGTTGAGATTGGACCGCAAAGTGGAAGGTATTTCAGAGGTTCGTGACGAGACAGACCGGACAGGCCTAAGAATTGTTATTGAATTGAAAAAAGATGCCGATGCGACAGGTGTTCTTAATTACTTATACAAAAACAGTGATCTTCAGGTAACTTATAACTTCAATATGGTTGCTATCCATAAGAAGCGCCCTAAATTAATGGGTTTAAATGACATGCTGGATGCCTATATTACCCATCAGAAAGAAGTAATTACTCGGCGTTCAGAATACGAACTTAAGAAAGCAAGTGAGCGCCAGCATATCGTCGAAGGATTAATGAAGGCACTTTCCATCCTTGATGAAGTGATCGCAGCGATCCGTGCGTCTAAGGACAAACGGGATGCAAAAGAAAACCTGATGGCAAAGTTTGCATTCACGGAACCTCAATCGGAAGCAATTGTTTCCTTGCAGTTATACCGTTTAACTAATACAGACATCACTGCATTGAGAGCAGAGGCAGAAGAATTGGCTAAAAAGATTGAAGAACTTACTTCCATCCTGGAAAGTGATAAGAAACTGATTTCTGTTATTAAAAAAGATTTAAAAGACGTTAAAAAGCGTTATGCAGATGAGCGCCGCTCAAAAATCGAAGCAGAAATCGAAGAAATTAAAATTAATCTTGATGTTATGATAGCAAGTGAAGATGTAGTCGTAACGATTACAAAAGAAGGCTATATCAAGCGAACCAGTCAGCGATCTTTCGCTGCTTCAAACGGCCAGGACCTTGCCATGAAGGATTCGGACCGAATACTTGCGACATTGGAAATGAATACGAAGGACGTCCTTCTTCTGTTTACAAGCAAAGGTAATTACCTATATATGCCGGTCCATGAGCTTCCTGACATACGATGGAAGGACCTTGGCCAGCATGTTGCGAATATCATTCCAATTGACCGAGATGACGAGCTTCTTCATGCCCTGCCAATTAAAGATTTTGAAACGGATGCCTTCCTGGTTTTTGTTACGAAAAATGGAATGGTTAAAAAGACTGAGTTAAAAAACTATAAAGCTCAAAGATATTCAAAATCATTAACGGCGATCAATCTTAAGGATGATGACAGGGTTATTGACATTCACCTTACAAATGGCAAACAGGAAGTATTTATGGTCAGTCATTATGGCTATGCCCTCTGGTTTGATGAAGAGGAAATAAGCATTGTTGGTGCCCGGGCTGCTGGAGTTAAAGGCATGAACCTTAAAGATGGGGATTATGTCATTGCAGGCAAAGTTTTTGAACCTGAATCCAAAGTTTCCATCTTAGTTTCTACCCAGCGAGGGGCAGTCAAGAAGATGAAATTAAAAGAATTTGAGAAATCATCACGAGCTAAACGCGGTCTTGTCATTCTTCGTGAGTTAAAAGCCAACCCTCATAAAATTATTGGTTTTGAGACTGTTACTGATGAGGATGAAATTTTTATACAGACAGAAAAAGGACAAATCGAATCCTTTAAAGCAGCAGATCTAAAAAATAGCGATCGCTACTCAAATGGCTCGTTCCTTATAGACGAGTCAGACAGCGGAAAAGCGGTTCGAATTTGGAAGGCTGAAGAACCAATAAGTATTCAAAAATAAAGAATTGAATGGCCGCCTGAAAATTCAGGCGGTTTTTTTCTGCATTAATTTCCCAAACCTGCGCAAAATAACCTTAAAGAAGGACTGGGAGGTTATTTTAATGGTTAGGGAATTGTTTTTTTCGTTTGCAGCATTCTTTTTCATGTCCATTTCAGCAATGACAGGCTTATTTTCAAATGAAGAACAGGCGAAGGATCTTACCCTTTATAAAAACGCAGTGGACCTCACTGGGGATGGCAGAAAAGAAGATATACTGCTGCATGCAGACCCTTACCATGGGAAAAGTCCCTTTTTAAAGAACGTATTTATTGAAATACATTCATCGACTGAAAAAACATACAGAATAGATTTAGATAGTGGATATAGGCCGAATTTAAGTTTTCAAGACTTGAATGGAGATGGAATAAAAGATATTTTTACAGCTATAGAAAAGGGAGGAAACGGAGGGATCATTCAAAACCATCTATATACTTTGAAAGACTTTAAACTAGAGGAACTACAATTGCCTGAGCCATTGGAAATGGACGGAAACTTCGTAAATGGATATAAAGCAGAATTGACATTAAACGCAAACGGAAAAACCTTTTTATTTGATCTCAAAAGCAAAAATAAAGAATATGAGAAACTTGGGCTTTACGTTGATGGAAAATTAAATGAACCAACTGAACTAAAAATAAATGGTTTTCATTCATTAGAACCCGTTTCTTTTCGAGACGGATCCTGGGGGCTTCGGGGAATACAACTTATAGATGGTATTGCAGCAGCCGACAGCATTGGGAATGTAAATACGCTCTGGAAGCATGAGGAGGGAGGATGGTCACTCAGTCAGGCATCTGTCCTGGAAGAAGGAAAATAATCTGAAGGAACTTCATAGCTAGGCCACTGTCACGGTTTTTACATTCTTTCATATATTGTGAGTAAGCATTTAACAACCTAAAGAGGGGGGATGCTTGCCATGAGTATATTTGATCCTTCAAAGTTATCCGTAAAGTTTTTAGCTCCAGCTACACCTTTTCGGCCAATTGACGGCCGGAAATATACACTCACTCATTCTGATCAAACCGGAGAATTATTTTTAAGTATTGGGAATGAATATGATTATCCGTCAATAAACATGCATTTCCGCGATGAGGTTATAGCAGAATGGCAGCCTCACATGGGGGAATTTACACTTTGCGGAAAAGTTTATGTTGATGGTGGGGAATTTGATGAGAATTACTCCAGTATCCGGTATAAGATTTTTAAAAAAGAATTGAAATTAGCGTTATCAGCCATCATTTATGGGGATCAGATCCTATTTTCTTATTTCCCATGGCTGCTGGATGCTCCAATTTACATTCAATTTGAATCAACATACGCTGCATACAGCCAGGTATTGTATTATGGGACACCTAGACATTATTTAACTGGAGCTTTGCAGACAACGACCATATAAGCACAGGACCAACACCTGTGCTGTTTCACTTTTGTTAATAATAAGTTTGCAGAAAAACAGGCAGTAAAATAATAATAATGTTATGTAAACTAAAGTCAGAAAAAATAACAGCAAGGGGATAACTAACTAGAATACTTAAGCCACGTTAAATATTAAATACAATATTTAAAACTAAGACTAAATCATTATGGAAATACGACTGCAAGCTAAAATAATGATCTTAAACAATCTAAGTTTAATAATTAGATATAGACTGTAAATTATATAGGTAGTTAGATATTAGAATTTAATAAATTATTTTAGCAACCATAGCTGGAAAAATAATTGGTACAAGCTTAAATTTAATATCCAAGGTTTTATCGAAACCAGCCAAAAGGATTATGCGTAAAACTGAAAACAAAATCCTAAGTTATTAAAGAAGTAAATCTGACTGTATGAGGTGAATTTTTTTGTTTTGTCTCATTATCTTAAGTATACTTAGTGATTGAGACGATTAAACAGTCTTTTTATCTAGGTTCCGAGAATATATATTATGTAAACTAGAAAATAAATTTTAGGGGGAGGTATTCTCCCCTTTGGGTTCTACGTAATTTATATTATGAGCAATGTTCTTCTCATCCTTTAAAGGAAAGTTTATTAGGGGCTGAACCATCTTGCACTTGTTTGAAAAAAATAGGATTAATAATTTTTTAATGGATTAGCAATTGATAGAAATTACTCACTTTGGACGAATTATGTTATGCTGGGAATCGTTTCACTAAGCGCACGAATTGAACTGCAGCTAAATATTGGTTGGATCGAAATATTATCTTAAACAAGATTCATAGCATTTCGGTTAATAAATTAGTTATTTTAGCTAAACATACCTTTAAATGCCCGAATCACTTTAAGGGCTTTTTCATTTTCTTTTGCCATTTTGGTTTCCGACTTTAGCCGGGTGATTTTCTTTGGTTCAACCTTTTTCGGTCTCTTTTTATCTCCCATTTCTTCGCCCCTCTTCTTGTAACTGCTGGTACTAACCTATACAAGAAAAGGAGGTTTTATACATAGAAAAAAGCAAGATGCTGTCATAGCACCTTGCTTATTGATTTCCGATGTATTGGAGAACCTTTTTGTTCATCTCTTTCACGTTCTGAGACAAGCGGCTGGTTGATTTATCCGATAAATGTGTGGTCTTGCTTGCTCTGGCAAGTGTTGATCCTGCCGTTTCTTTAGTCTTTGCGCCACCCGGCTTACCTGCTGATTTAAGAGTGCGCCCCATTGGTTTCCTCATATAAAGCCCTCCTCGTCAGTGGTCTTTTTACCATTATACCACTCATTTAATGAAACGAATAAAATAGATATATTAAATTGGTAATATGAACAGCATCAACTTCTAGAAGCTCGCCGCTTGTATTCTTTAAGACGATAAGCATGCTTCTTTGATCCATATAGACAGGAACAATCATGCTATCCTCCTTTATCACGGATATAATCTCCGATTGAAAAAGGGAGGAAACGTATTCTTCCTTTTCATTCCCTAACTCAAAGGAATTAAGCCTTTCGATGTCATCTACTAGCCTATGAATCGCTTGCAGGAGCGAGACGTCTTCGATATACGCTTCAAGTTCTTCATTGTTCATTTTTGCTCTTTCTTCACTTGGAATAAGGTTAGCATCAAATGGTTCAATCGTAAGATCCCATAGCTGAATGGCAAATCCATACTGGTCAGAATACAATTTCAGATATTTCTCCAATTCTTCGCTATCAAAAATGGCATTTGGTTCGGGAATCAATTCCCCAAAATATGTGCCTGCATTCTGTATCATCTCTGACATTGTTCCTACACGTCTCATGGTGCCTCTATGAATCTTGTTATTGGCTTCTATAACATTTTCCACATAATCCCCATATTGAAACTCGGCCTTCCAGATTTTCATTATACTTGGCGTTAATATCAGTGATAGGTCAATAAAGATAACAATTGCGGTTAGGGTAAGCAAAAACTGCCAATTGGATATCTTTATTTCATTCATTAGGATGCCCGATGCCACTGCACCTATAAAAATAGTATAAAGGCCTTTTCTCAATGCCCTTAGTGAAGCGTGGTATTTCATGTTATCAGCCAGGAAAAAGACCAGGTTTCCAATAGAAAAAGCCAACAATACACCTACAAATATCTTAAATGCCACTCCCCCAACTCCTCTCTTACTTCTTTCTTTCTACGAGTCGTTGAATTGACTTCTTTTATTCTATCATAATGAAATATCTTCCTGAGCAATTTGAAAGTAAAAAGATGCCTTAATCTTGGCATTCTCCTCTTGATTCAAAATAAGGAAGTGTTTCTTTTTCTCTTAGGTAACTTATTCCCGTTTATGTTCCTCAAGTTCCTGACGAATGTTAAATGGAATAGGTTCTGTCTTTCTTATCTTTTTGTTGAAATTAACATAAGTGGCAGTTCCTTTTGCACATAACTCTCCTGATTGATAAAGCTCTTCCTCGAGTATAAAACTGGAATTGCCTATATGTTTAACCCATGTATGTACTTCTACTTCCCGGCCATAAAAGATTTCTTTAATATAATCAATGTTAAGGTTAACTACAACGCATCTCCAGTCAGCAAATGATAAGTCAGGGTTAAATATCCTAAATATGTTTTCCCTGCCAGCCTCCAACCAGACAGGTACACAAGTATTATTGATGTGTCCCATACCATCTGTTTCAGAAACGCGGGGTTGAATGGTTAATTTAAACAACACATTCCCTCCATTTAATCTATGTATTTAAACAAGGCTCATAATAAGTCAATTTTTCTAAATAGTCAATCAATGTATTAGATAGTAACTAAAAGAAAGTCCATTCCAGGCTGGAACGGACTTTCCTCTTTACTTAACTATTGGTAAAACTACTGATGATGGATGCTGACTGTCATGCATAATTGTTACAATACCCCCAAGCTGTTTACCAAACTGCGGAAGCGGGGATAAGGAATGTGGGAAATCGCTCGGGCCAACCGCAATTCTTAGCTTATGCCCCTTCTCTAGAACGGCATTCGTTGGAAATATTTCTACATTGAGTTTCATAGGCTGGCCTGGAACAACCTCTTCTGCAGATTCAGCAGTAAAGGGATGCCACGGCTGAATTAGTTCGCCATCCAGGTATCTCGATTTGCTTTCATCAAGCTTCCTGAAACTCGCAGCCAGCCATCCTGCGGTCAGCTCAGTCGATGTCCCATCAGGAGCAACATCTGTTACCCTTACAGATACTACTGCCTCTCTCGCTGTTGTTTTAATATATAATTCAGCACCAATCGGACCGCTTAAACGATACTCAGCTGCAAAAGGACTTGAGGTATATGTCACTTCCGAAAGCTCAGTCAGACGGTTATCCTTCGAACAAGGCAACGAATCTATTAATCCGATCAGCCATTGATTTGTACTTCCCGAGCAAACTCCATTAATAGGTTCCTGAAGCATTGTATCTCCAGTTTCAAATACTCCAGGTCCGGCTTTGCTTAAACCTCTCCCACTGTTTAAAAACCACTTTTCCGCTCCAGTATCCTGATTAGGATAATCATTCTGAATCTCGAAGTGATCCTTTCCTAGGACAAACTGTGTTACATCCGGAATCTTCTCTACATTCGTATTCATTCTCTTTAAATAATGATCGAACCATCGAAGGGCAATTTGATCAAGTGTGGGAACTCCATCCCTTGGAAGCCCAGAGCCAAAGTCTCCATGTGTCCAGTTGCCCATAAGCAATTTAGCATTAACATTTTTCTTAAGCTTTTCATACAACAATGGTTCCCCGCGCTGGAAAATATCATGAAGCCCACCTGTAATAAATGCTGGCACCTTAACATTTTCAGCGGAGAAAATAGGCGATCTCATATGCCAGTTAGGGCCATCGTAAGCCATCTCTCCGCCTGTCAGCAATTCAGACAGTGTGTTCGCCGGAAATCCCGTCGTGCTTCCTGCATGGCCTAGCAGCAGAGTTGAAGCATCGATTGGGTCTGATAAGGTATATGTCGGCGGCAGCAACCCAGACGAAGTCACTAGACCCATCCAAAGCGGGATAAAACCTGTATTCATCATACCGCCGGACATTAAAATATCGCGGTATGTATCAGCCATTGGCACAATCGGAAAAATGGCTTTTAAAGCGGGCGGCTGCTGTGCTGCAGTTAAGAGCTGATTAATTGCACTATAGGATGCTCCCCATAATCCAACATTTCCATCGCTCCATTCTTGCTTCGATACCCAATCAACCAGCTCATAGCCATCTTTTTGCTCTGATTCACCGAATGAATCCCAGACACCTTCTGATCCACCAGTTCCCCTGACGTCTACCACTACATGTACATAGCCACGTTTAACGAAATAGTCGTTGGCTGCCCCTAGTGAACTATTTTTGTTGTAGGGGGTTTGAGTTAATATTACCGGGTACTTTCCTGGTGTATCAGGCCTATAAACATTCGCAGCAAGGCGGACTCCATCCCTCATTGTTATAAATACATCATTATCGGTTACCATTTGAAACTGCTCTGGCCTATCATATTGAGTCCATTGTTCGGGAATAGCCGTATCGGTTCCGGCTGCAAAAACAGGCAGGTTTGTAACCGTTATCATTAAAAGGATTACAAAAGTATTAACTAAGAATAATTTCTTTTTATAATACAAAAATATCACCCCTTTGTTCATACATACCTAAATCATACCCCTCATAAAAAGCAATTTATCTACGCAAAGAGCAGTATTTTAATAGTACAAAAGCAGTAATTTTAAAGAGATTTTCAGCAAAAAAGAACCTGAAGTAATATCCAGGTTCTTGAAAGTATCTATAATTAAAAGCCTGCTAGGTGTCTGGCATACAGCATATTTTTGAATCTTGCAAAGTAAAAAGTACTTTTATTATTAGCCTTAAGTGCTATATAGGGATCAGGGTTTTGGTGGTTAATTTCAATAATATAAATTAAGCAATTTTCATCCAACCCGATATCGAATCCAATATTCCCGAGGTGGTATCCATTTTTCTCAAGAAGCACTAGTGCTTCTTTTGCAACTCTTCCGATCTGTGCTTTAATCTTTATAATTTCCTCGTCCGTTAACTTCCAAACCTTTTTCAATGTTTTGTCAGCGGCTTCGGTTTCTCCGCCAGCTGTTATATTACTTACAATATTCCCTTTGGAACCCATACGAGAAAATATGCCTAAGTTTTCCCACAAACCCTTTTCGTTTTTTACCGCCATTAATCTAAAGTCAATTACTCTATCATCAAATTTCATTAAAGGAATGGTTTGCTGGATCAAAAACATATCAGAAACAAGCTCTTCCTGAAAAAATTCTCTTATCTCAGGCTCGTTTGTAAAAAACCTTATTTGTTTGTCACGGTTATGATCAAATAAGACAACTATATTTTCGCCATCTTTTATTACCCTATAGATTTTTTTGCCCAGCCTTCCATTCAAGGGTTTTATATACACACTTCCAAAGCTATTAACCATTTCAGCAATATCTTTTACATCATTATATAAAATTGTTTTTGGCAAGATTTCACCAAGATTATGCTGTAAAAGATTATACATTTCCCATTTTGAAAAATGAGGATAGTTAAATACCTTTGGACCTAAAATCGAGATGAGATGCTGCAGTTTGGTATGAAATTCTTCCCATTTGGATGTTAGGCTGGCTTCCAGTATGGACATAACAGCAGCAGGATAATAAAGAGTACCGTATATCCACGAACTCTTCCCAGGCTGATAAAGGAAACCGGAAACTGTTCGATTCTCCATATTAATACCTTCAAGCGAGAATATAATAATTGCTCCGCCAATTCGTTTATATTCTTTTACAAAACTGTTGTAGGTTGGGAGCATCTCAGCCGTTTTTTTATTTGTGAAATCTGTAAGGATTCCGATAAAAGGTCCTATAACCAATTCGTTATTTTTTATAAGGATGTCATAATAACATGTTATGGGGATACCTAAAGAATCAATAATATTTTTAGATAAAACGATATCTTTAATGTCCGTAGACTCCATGAAATTCACTTTAACTTCTATGGTTTTTACACCAAACCTAACGGACCTTATTTGTTTTATTTGTTCCATTTCCCCATCAAAGAATGCGCTAGGAGACAATATTATAGTACTGATTGTCATATTATTAGGTATTATTGAAAACATGGTGTTTCCTTCACTTCCCTCTCTATCCCCTATCTCCAGGCTCCTGTTTTTAATGCTTAACACTCACTTGGTAAATGAAAAATTTCTCCATATGTATAATATGTATTTTGAAAAAGTGATGAATCCGCTTAAGTCTAAGTTAGGCAAAATGGGCTTATAGCCGGACATCTGCCCCCCTTTATCAATATGATAAATGGAAGTCATAATAGAGAGCAGGTGAGTGAATGAAAACACTAAAATTACAAGAAATACTCTTTGTTTTAGAAGGAAGGCTGGTTTCCGGAAATGAATCACAGCTTATAAAAAACGCAGCAAAATATGGGGAACATCTTATTACCGATCATACCTTGGTATTTGTAATGAAGAATAAGAAGTACACACCTCTGCCTACTAACGTTTCCTCAATTACTGTCATTACTTCTAACCCAGATTCAATAACCAATGTTCCCAAAGAGACTGCCATTGTACAAGTTTCAAATGTGAGGAAAGCTTATTTCAGATTTATTCGCTATTACAGACAACTTTTTAATCTGCCAGTAATAGGTGTAACTGGTACATGCGGAAAAACAACAACAAAAGAAATGATTTCTTGGATATTATCTGAAAAACAAAATGTAGTTAGTACGCTCTTAAGCCATAATGGTTTAAGGAGAAATTTGGATTATTTATTAGAGATTGATGAAACCACCGATAGCGCTGTTTTTGAAATGGGTGTATCTGGTCCGGATCAATTACTATACTCAGCCCATTATTTTCAGCCGCAAATTGGAATTATTACCACAATAGGAACGGACCATACTGAGGGCTTTAGAACTCAGGAATTATATATAAAAGAAAAAGTAAAAATGTTAAGTGCTGTTAGTCAGCGTGGGACAATTATTCTTAATTATGACGATAAAAATATTAGAAACATAGATGTAGGCCAGTTTAAGGGTACTGTTATTTATTACGGTACAACTGAGGCTGCTCACATTCAGGCTCATACGATAAAGTTTAACCTAGAAAGAGAAGGCATGGACTTCTTATTCGTTTGCCGTGAAGGTAAATACCCTTGCTTTGTACCGGGATTTGGCACGCATAATGTTTATAACGCACTAGCTGCAATCATTGCGTCGACTCTGGCTGGTGTTAAGCTTACAGATGCCATCCAACGGCTGCAAACCTTTAAGCATGTAAAAAGTCATCTGCAGTTTCATAAAGGAATCAAAGGAAGCCTCATTATTGATGACACTTGGAATACAAATCCGACATCAATTGAATCTGCTTTGGAGGTTTTAAAGGAAACATCACAAGGCAGGAAAAAGATAGCCGTTATAGGGGAAATAGAAGAATTAGGTGATTATTCAGTATCAGAACATGAAAAAGTTGGATCTCTTGTTGTGAAAAACAAGGTTGATGTTTTAATTACAGTCGGAAAAAACACGCGTCCTGTCTGTAAAAAGGCTGGAGAATTAGGAATGAATCCTTCTGCCATTCATAATGTTACCAATAAAAAAGAGTTATATAATTTATTAAATACAATGGCAAATGAGCATACCTCTATTCTATTTAAAACATCAATGCGAAAGTCCTTCCAGGATTTAATGGATATCTTAATTAATCGTTCAAAAAAAGGCTGAACAGTTCTCTGATTCAGCCTTTTTTTCTTATTTAATATTTATCGAGTAAATATTTTGCATAATCAATAGGAGTGCTAAACACCTTTTCCCAATCTGGTTGAAGAATTTTACCATTTATGAACAATCCGCTTACATAATCGGAGATAAAATTACACTCAATAAAATACGGAAAACCTTCTCTGGTTATCCCTATATCAAACCCCAGATCAGCTAAACTTGGGTAATGATGATCGAGATTGTTTGCCACATAAAGAGCGAATTCCTTAATATTCTTTACTAGTGTTTGATAAGGAATATCAGAGTGAGTATGAGGAGCAATCTCTTCTAGTGAAAAGGTCGTTCCGCCTTGAGCACCATTTGTAAGAAAATCTTGATTTTGTGCTACTTTACACATAATCCCTGAAACCTGAAACTGTCCTTGGATATTTTTTTGTACTGCTACTCGCATATCAAATGGTTTACCATCTAGTGTTGCTAGAGGAATTAATTCTTGGATTAAGTAAGTATGATCATAAACACGTTTCTGTAAGATGGGAGGCAGCGTTTTTTTGAAATCCTCCTGCTTTAACTCCTTATCACCTTCGGTTTTATAGGACAGACGCCAATAGTCGTTAATTTTTTCCAGCTTCATAGTACCTATTCCGAATTCCCCATAGTTTTTCTTCAGTATTAATTTTTTATAGTGATATGCCATATCTCTTAATTGCTCAATAGAAAATAATTCGGTACGTGGTAAATGCTTGTTAATATAAGGATCTTGTGTAAGCAGTTTGTGTACTGTTAATTTTTCTATATCATAGTTTGGTGCATTGAATATGACTTTTCCATCTTTCATCAATGATTTTATATGTGATTGATATGCCGGCAAATTGTCCAGGACTCTGGAATAAATGACCTTAGGGGCGGGAATTTGTTTTAATATATATCTATCATTCTCTAATACGTAGGCATTCATCATTTGCTGGCCTGGACTTATATCGAAGAAACGAAAATAACATGGAATTAAATTATGCTTGGCAGCAGTTTTTTCCCAAATAGAAAACATACTTAGAACATTCACAGATAACACTGTCATCCTGTCATAAGTAGACTTAGGAATTATGATCCCTAGATAATCTTTATTCACCTGTATCTACTCCTTTCCCTATATCTTATTCAAGGGAAAGCTGGTTCGATTAAACATATGATGAATTATGTAAACAACATATAGTACAAAAAAAAGACCTGCTCCTGCAACATACATTGGCTGAGTAAGTCTTTTTTTACATTGTTTAATCCTCCTTTACTATAGGCAGCTGAGTTTATTAGCTGCCATTTCAGCTAGGATCCTTTTTATTAAATTGTTCTTTTAACGTTGAATTGAAATACACAAGTGTCTGTTAATTGTAGCTGGTTCCTTAATTACTGATCACAATATCATCGAAATTGATTCTTTGACCCGTTGTTCCTGATACGACAATTCGGAATCTGACAGGGGCTGTTTGTGTTAGTGTGAATGTTTTACCAGTTAGTGCTGAGGAACTGGTATTGGTACCGCCTATATTTGTCCAGGTTGACCCGCTGTTGGTGGACATCTGAAGCTGCCAATTGGCACCACTGTCCGTACTAAAGTTTGCATGCGAAATTTGAACACTTTTTGCTCCGCTCACATCAAAATTCATTGTTAGTGAGCCACTTGAACGAACTCGTGCTGATTGAGCCCCGGTTTTCTTATCGCCGGTTAAATTGCCAATAAGGGCATTGTTGAAGTTCCAGGACCCGCTCGAAAGAGTTACATTTCCGGAAGTATATGCTGTTTTGGCGCCGGACTCAAAATTTTCATTTAATATTGCTGTTCCACCTGTACTGGCAGTTCCATAACCAAATGAACCTGACTTAAATGTTGAGGAATCATACCATTTGTATCCTGTAGCGGGTGCAGCCCATGGTTCTGTAGCCGGTTCAGTTGATGTCTGGGGATTTTCCATTGAAAGCAATGCCGTTTTATTATCAAGCTGTAAACCGCTAACCTGTGATAATGCCGTAAAACTCTCTTGTTTTGATAGCCAGTCGATTATATTTACAAGTATAGTTCCGTCATTCTGTTCCTTAAATCCATCGTAAGTGGTTTTTTGTCCGCCCGTTTCTTCTTTTAAATATTTAGGGGTTGCATCTTCTACTGGTGAAGAATCACCAATGAACGCGGCTTTTCCAGCTCCCAGCTTGGAAACACCCACAAAAGGTCCTTCCGCTCTTCCGCCGCCGTTATAGACACCCTGGTCCACTGCCGATCCCCAGGCTAATGAAGTTGGAGGAAGATAGACGATTCCCTTTGCCTTATTAGGATCAGTTATGGCTAGGGTTGATCCTGCATGCATGGCTACAGCTGAAACACCGTTGGTAATCCCGAACGCTTGGCTTGGTGCCACTATATCATTGGCTGTCACATCTCCAATGGCATTGTAACGGAATCTAATGCCAAAGTTAGATGAGAGCCAGTCTGACCCCGCTACACCCTGCATTGCGGCCGAAGAAGCCTCCTCTGTCCCCATTCCTTTTGCCGGATTGGAATAGGCTCCCCGCCGGTAGCCATTAAATACCTCAGAAGCATCCCAGCGATTTTTATTCCGATCTGCATTATAATGGTCAGCTATAAAAAAGATGCTGCCCCCATTTTGTACATATTGAATCATGGCATCTTGCTCAGAGGTTTTATAAGGGATATTTGCTTCACCAATGACCAATACATTGTATCCCTGGAGATCCTGATAAGTAATAGGAGTACTTTTTCGAAGCTCTTTTGCATAATAGCCTTTATTCGCTAATGCATTTGCAAAATCCGAAAAGCCTCCATCCAAAACCCAGTCTGCTGCTCCGGCTGTTTGTCCATGTGTGTTATCAAATAAAATCTTTTTGCCATTTGATGTCCCGACTGGCTGGAGCTGTGGTGCAGGATCTAGAGAATTCTCTGCTGATACAAACGGAGTTTCATAGTAAAAAGAAGAAGAAAAAAGCATAAATAGAATCATAAATCCAAACCATGAAAGCTTTTGACGAGTCATTCAGGTCACTCCTTTTTGGTTTATTCCTGACTAGATTAGCACACTTAGGCTGACCCAATATAAGGAATAGTGTAAATTAAAAAATTTCCCAATATGAAACACTTCCTCTCTTCTGTCTTCCTACTAATGGCTATAGCTGATTTAATAAATTTGAACTTTTATTGAAATTTTTTGAATAAAGTTTAGAACCGATTGGCAGTAGGTTACAATTAGTACATAGGAAATAAATAGTGTTATGCCAGGGGGATGGATTGGATGGAGGAACAGCCGACATTATGTCCGAAGGTAGAGAAAACATTCGAATTAATAGGAAAAAGATGGACGGGTTTAATTATTTATGTTTTATTAAGCGGGCCCAAGCGGTTTAGTGAAGTTAACTCTATTATTCCTGACCTTAGTAAACGGGTATTAACAGAGAGAATGAAAGAACTTGAAGAATACGGAATCGTTTTGCGCCATGTTATTCCGGAGAGGCCCATTCGCACAGAATATCTATTGACGCAGAAAGGTACAGAACTGGGAAAAATTCTAGGGCCGATTAGTAAATGGTCTGACAAATGGATAAAAGATAAAAAGTAAAAGAGATTCCTTTGTTACTCAAATTAGAAATTTTGGATTTCCAGCTATGCTGAAACCTGTATAAATACAGAAACAGCAAAAACCCCCAGGCCAGATAAAAAGACCAGGGGGTTAATTTGTTTTATGGATTTACTCAATCAGCTACCGCTAAATGCAAATCCGCATCCTTATTTATTGGGCGTTTTTCCAGTCAGCAGCAAATTTTTCCATACCCTGATCAGTTAGAGGATGTTTAGAAATCTGCTCAATAACTTTAAATGGAATAGTAGCAATATGTGCTCCTGCCAATGCTACACGGGTAACATGGTCTGGATGGCGGACAGACGCTGCAATAATTTGGGAATCCAGTTTTTGAATTCGGAACAATTCTGCAATTTTAACGACAAGTTGTACACCATCTTCAGAAATATCATCCAATCGGCCTAGGAAAGGTGAAACATAGGTTGCGCCAGCACGAGCAGCCAAAAGCGCTTGGTTAACAGTGAAGATTAGAGTTACATTGGTTTTAACACCTTTTTTAGTTAAGTAGCGGCATGCCTCTAGACCGTCTAGTGTCATTGGCAATTTGATTGTAATATTTTTATCTCCGCCATTAATCTTAATCAGTTCATTTGCCTGAGCGATCATTTCATCTGCGGTTAAAGCATCAGGAGTTACCTCAGCAGAAACGGATTCTACTTCTGGAACAGTCTTAAGAATTTCTTCAATACGGTCCTCAAATTTTACGCCTTCTTTTGCAACAAGTGAAGGGTTCGTAGTGACTCCGGATAATACACCAATTTTATAAGCCTTTTTAATCTCATCAAGATTTGCAGTGTCGATAAAAAATTTCATTTAAATTACCTCCAAATATTTTGTTTGTTATTTATTCTCAACAGCATGTCCACCAAACTCATTCCTTAGTGCTGCTACCACTTTGCCTGTAAAGGTATCAGTTTCCTGAGAGCGGTAACGCATCAATAAAGAAAGAGCAATAATAGGAGTCGCTGTTTGGAGATCCAGGGCAGTTTCAACAGTCCATTTTCCTTCACCGGATGAATTCATTATTCCCTTAATACCATCTAATTTTGCATCTTTAGAAAAGGCATTCTCGGTGAGCTCCATCAGCCATGAACGAATAACAGAACCATTATTCCATACTTTTGCTACCTTTTCAAAGTTGTAATCATATTCGCTTTTTTCAAGAAGTTCAAAACCTTCTCCAATCGCAGCCATCATTCCATATTCAATACCATTATGGACCATTTTTAAGAAGTGTCCGCTGCCGGCTTTTCCAGCATAAAGGTATCCATTTTCTACTGCGGTGTCATGGAAAATTGGTTCAACTATTTCCCAGGCCTCGGGATCTCCGCCGACCATATAGCAGGCACCATTCCTTGCACCTTCCATGCCGCCTGATGTGCCCGCATCCATAAACCGAACACCCATTTCCTTCAGCTCATTATATCGGCGAATAGATTCTTTATAGTGTGAGTTCCCTGCTTCAATAATAATATCACCTTTATCCAATAAGGGTGTAATATCAGCTATTACTGAATCAACCACATGATGAGGAACCATAATCCAAACGACCCTTGGTTTATCAAGAGAGCCGACTAGGTCTTTTAAACTTGCTTTAGGTGCAGCGCCATAGCTTTCTATTTCTTTAACTGCCTCTCTGTTCAGATCAAAAGCTGCCACTTCATGCTTATGATCTAATAAGTTTTTCCCTAAATTCAATCCCATTTTTCCAAGCCCAATTAATCCTACTTGCATGCTGCACTCTCCTATCCTAAAACACAAAATATTAAGTAGTTTTATTTTTTGATCAAAACAACTTGCTCGGTTAGCTGAATTTATGATTGGCTGACGGCAAATTTAAAACCTTACTGAAAGATTGAATTATAATTTAACTTTCGCCTGTTCCCCGGACTCTTTATCAAGCCACCATTTAAATCCATCTTCTTGTAATAATAAATTTGCGGCTTCTGGTCCATTTGTTCCTGAAGAATAATATTGGAGAGGCACCTTATTTTCTTTAAATTGATCCAAAATAGGCTGAACCCACTTCCAAGCAAGCTCTACTTCATTCCAATGGGCAAAAAATGTAGAATCCCCGCGTAATGCATCATAAATAAGTAATTCATATGCTTCCGGGATATCTTTGCGGTTTGATATATAATCGATTTTAATTGGTTCCAGTTTTCCTGCTTTAACAGGATTTTTGCTGTTTAGTAATAAAGAAATACCCTCGTTCGGGTTAATTTCTACCACAAGCAAATTAGGAGGCGTGTTCATATCCCCCTTACTATAAAGATCCCTTGCAGGATTTTTAAACTCTACTACAATACGAGTTGATTTCTCTTTCATTCGTTTTCCTGTTCTAATGTAAAAGGGAACCCCACTCCAGAAAGGATTATCAATCCATAATTTTGCTGCAATAAAGGTATCATTCATAGAAGATGTTTCTACTCCTGGCTCCTCCGTATAGCCAACAACTGTGTTGCCAGCAACTGAACCAGATGTATATTGTCCTCGAATAATATTAGATCCTATGTCCTCTTTCTGTAATGGCCGAAGGGATTCCATTACTTTCTTTTTTTCATTTCTAATTTCGTTAGCAGTTAATTTTTCTGGCAAATTCATTGCCGTCATCATAACCATTTGCAGCAAATGATTTTGTACCATATCACGAAGGGCTCCGAATTTATCATAATATCCTGCCCGATCTTCTACCCCGACTGTTTCACTAGCAGTTATCTGGACATTGGCAATAAATTTGTTATTCCAAAGTGCCTGCAAAATAGGATTGGCAAATTCAAGAGCTTCAAGATTTTGTACCATTGGTTTACCAAGGTAATGGTCTATACGATAAATTTCTTTCTCACGGAAAGCTTTGCTTAATTTCTCATTCAGTTCCTGCGCCGATTTTAAATCATGGCCGAATGGTTTTTCGATAATAAGCCGTTTCCAGCCTTTAGTAGAGCCCAATCCACTTTCTTTAATATTTTGAGTGATGATATCAAAGAACTGAGGTCCTACTGAGAGATAGAACATCCGGTTTTGAGGAATGTTTAATTCTTCTTCTCTTTGTTCAATCACTTTAAGGAGTTTTTGATAGTCTTCTTGTTTAGCAGCATCAAGTGCTACATATCTAAAAAATTTAAGGAATTCATCTTTTTTATTCTGATCTATTATTCTCTTTCTTGAAAAAGAAGTTAATGATTGTTCGATATGGATATTAAAATCACCAGTTGAAAATTGTCGTCTTCCTAAAGCAATGACTGAGAAAGCTTTTGGTAATTTTTCTTCAAGAAAGAGGTTATAGAGAGCCGGATAAATTTTTCTCTTTGCCAGATCCCCAGTTCCTCCAAATAATACAAAAGTAGCTGAATCCATGTTTTTCATCCCCCATGCTGGAAATTCAAAGAAACATAAAGCATCATAAAGGTGCTTTTTTTGCTAATCAGAATTAAGATCAACTAATTCTGAACACACGACCGACACGATGTCCTAGTCAGGCGAAAAGACACATGATGTGCCGTTTTAGCGTGATAAGCAAAACTAGAGCGTTCACCTAAAGAACTTGGCGAAAGCCCAGTTTTCCTAGTACTTAGGTTACATTTCGTAACCCATATTAGACCTGTTAATTTCTTTCGTCAAGCGAAACAGTTTTATTGAAAAAACATTGAAAAATCAATATTCTCGGAACCTTTTAACCATAAAATTTGTAAAGCGGTTACATATCTTCTTTAATTAAGGAGGTTTTTTTGAGACTATTTTTAGTAATCTTCCAAGAAAAATAAGGTCTTCCAAGGGGATTGCCAAGGTGAAAAAGTTTCTTGGGGGAGCAATGATAAAGCTTGGAGGGTTATGTTTGAAAAGTGTAAGCAGGAAAGCTGCTATAGATTATAGATAAGGATGTTAATATACTTCTCAATAGAAAAAAAGAACCCTTATTCGGGTTCTTTTACATAATTAAATCCTTTAATTAACTTACTCGTGTATCTGGACTCATTCCGCGTAAATGAGGGTCTTTTCTTTGCTGTTTTCTCTTAGAAGTTCCTTGACCAGGAGCCTTGATGATCATTGCGATTAACAAAGAGATAATGTTAAGAACCGCGATTAAGGTAAAGGTTGGAACAAATCCACCTAATGCTGCTGCGATGAAAGCTCCAAATAAAGCACCGAAACCGAATCCCTGATAAATAACACCATAGTTTTTGCTTTGATTTTTCAAGCCGAAGAAGTCAGCTACAATGGCTGGGAAAATGGTAATATTACCGCCAAAGCAGAAGGCAATTCCTGCTACACATGCAAAAAACGTTCCATAATTTAAACTAGTAAAGCTTAATACAGTTACAGCAGCAGCTGTGACTAAAAGAGCACCTGAAACAACTTTTAAGCGTCCTACTTTATCAGATAATGCTCCAAGAATGATTCGGCCGCAAGTATTAAAAATAGCTACTAAAGCAACGGCGTTTGCTGCAGTCGTCACATCCAGTCCTGCAAGACTGACACCGATATCCTTAACGATACCAATTAAATATAATCCGCTCATACAAGCTGTAAAGAAGATGATGAATAACATATATGCTTCCTTGGTTTTAAGCATTTCCTTCACGGTGTAATCTTTTTGTTTAGATACTGCAGCGCTATGAGTTGCGTCTTCTATTTTGGCTTCTTTAACAAGGAATGAACCGCCAACGACCATGACCATAACAATTATTCCCCAGTATAAAAAGGCTTGAGACACACCCACTGATTGAATAAGTGAACCATTTATATACTTAAATAACAAGCTTCCAGTTCCGTAGGCTCCAACTGATACTCCTGAAATAAGTCCTTTTCTTTCAGGGAACCACTTAATAAGATTTGATAGTGAGGTAATGTATGCTGTACCGTCTGCAAATCCAACTACAGCTCCGGCAAGAATATAAAGCATCCATATGGATGAAATTTGAGACGTTAACATTAAACCAATTCCAAGAATAATGCCGGCGCTTCCAATTAACCGCCGGATGCCCCATTTATCTTGAAGCCTTCCTGCAAATAGCGTTGAAATAGCCAAGGCAAAGCTTGTGATTGAAAAAGTAATGGCAACCGAGCTTAACTGCCAGTTAAATTTTTCAACAAGCGGCTGGTTGAATAAGCTCCAAGTATAAATTGTTCCTAAACCCATTTGTACAATAATTGTACCTAATACAATAAGCCATCGATTTGTTTTACCTTTTTTCATTCAGAATCCCTCTCTTCTATTCGGGTAAACTCTTAGGTGTTTGTTAGTCCGCGGCTTTTGTGGCGCCGCCTTATAACGAAATTATACCTCCGAATATATAAATGAAATCGGTTTCAGAATGAAATGGCTAGATTACGGAATGAATTGCTCCTATAATCGCATTATTTGTTTAAACGCTTTCACCTTGCTTCTGCTAACTGGTATTTCCGCTTTAATATCAGCCAGACGGAGCATATAGGTTTGATTAAACCATGGCACAATCTCATTGATTTTCGCTAAATTAACTGTATAGGAACGATGGCATTGAAAAAAAAGATTAGGCGGGAGCTGTGAATGAAATTCAGATATACTCATATGCATGACGTATTCCTCATTCCGTGTATATACTAATGTCACCTTCTCACTCGCAGAGGCATAATAAATATCATTTACATCTGTAACAATAATTTTATCGTTCTTACGCAGATTTACTCTGCCAGCTACTCCGGGGATTCCTTCGCGTTCTGGAGGATGTGTTACTTCTTTTTTTCCCGTTATCCCAATTTGAGATTGGTCAAATGCAGCTTCCAGTCTGCTTAGCATGGCGGCTATTCTCTTTTCGTTATAGGGTTTTAAAATATAATCAAAAGCCTCCAGCTCAAAAGCCTTGGCTGCATGTTCCTTATAAGCTGTTGTAAATATAATAAAGGGTCTCTTTGCAAATTTACTAATGTTGCTAGCCAGCAGCATGCCATCAAGAGATGGGATATTAATATCGAGGAAGATGGCATCTGTTTCGCTCTCCTGTAAAAATTTCAGTACATCCAGCCCATCATCAAAGCTGTCTGTTATTTCAATGCTGCTATATTCTTTGACTAAATACTCCAATTCTTCACGTGCAGGTATTTCGTCTTCCACAATAATTGCTTTCATTTTTTCACCTTTGCTATATCAAAATAAATTTCTGTTCCAGGGGATAATCGTTTGATTACCAGTCCCTCACCGTATATTAGCTTGACCCTCTGATGTACATTGTACAAACCAATTTGTTTCTTTGGGACATTGTCATGGTAAAGGTTTTCCACCACTTCTTTATCGATACCCGCTCCTGTATCCTTAACGCTTATACGAACTTTATCAATCAAATCTTTAACGGCAATTGTTACTGTCCCAGGCCCTTTTATTTTTAGTATCCCATGGTTTATCGCATTTTCTACGAGAGGCTGGATAAGCAGACTTGGAATAAAAATATCCACTTCGTCAATGTCATAGACAACTTGAAGACGCGCACCAAATCTGACTTTTTCAATTTCTACATAATCACGTACCTGTTCAAGCGCCTGCTTTATCTGAATTAACTCATCGTTAACTTCAATATTAAAGCGCATAAAGCCAGAAAGGTTGTGAATGAGTTCCCTTGCTTTTTCCGGATCCTTTCGAGTCGTGGATGCAATAGCATTTAGGGCATTAAACAAAAAATGAGGATTAATTCTTGTCTGGAGCGCCTTCATTTCTGCTTTGTTGGCGGCTTCCTTAATCTGTTCAATCCGGGATACTTCCATAAGGGTAGAAATCATTTGAGATAGCCCGATTGCCATTGTTTTAAGCGGATAAGTCATTTTGGACGCTTTACGATAAAATACCTTTAGGGTTCCAGTTACTTCTCCTCTTTCCTCGAAGGGCATAATGAGGAGATACTCCATTTGAGGTGTATTCTGGTCAGCCACCTTGTTGCTAATGGTGATTTTACCGGTATAAATAGCTTCCCTTGTTAAATCGCTGATGATTTCTTCCCCAATTTTATATCTTTCCTCTCCATAACCTACATAAGCTAGTACATTTCGTGTATCCGTTATTGCAACAGCATCCGCCTTAATATCCTCCTTAATGATAGTGCAAATTTTCTTAAGGGATTCTGAATTTACAGAACGAAAATAAGGAAGTGTTTTATTGGCAATTTCCAGAGCTAATTTCGCCTGTCTTGCCGCAATCACTTCTTTTTCATTTTCCACACTCATGACAAGCAATATGATTAATCCAACACTCAGTTCGCCTGCAATCATGGGAAAAGCGATTTTTGAGACAATGTCGAATCCTAGTTTATAGGGATCCGCAAATAATAGAATGAGAAGCATCGTCATGATTTCACATATCATTCCTGCTGCAATTCCATAAATCCAACGATGTGATTTTTTTACCTTGCGGTTAATATATCCAGAAACTATCCCAGCAAGTATGCTTGTAATCAAGCAGGGTACAGATGTAATTCCGCCGGTATCAATCAAATAACGGTGAACACCAGAAACTAACCCCGTTATAATGCCGACCCAGGGCCCAAACAAAATACCGCCAGATATAACGGCGACGATCCTTACATTTACAAGAGAGCCTTCAACGTTTATCCCTGAGTAGGTCCCAAAGATGGCAAAGGCGCAAAAAATGATGGTCATGATGCTTAATTCAATAGGAGAAAGCCTATCTTTTTGGAAGGATTCCCTTAACCTTGGAATTCTTATCATAAAAAACAGACAGATAAATAAGAGTGCCGCCCGCTCAAACAAGTGTATCAGCATTTCTAGTGAAGTATTCATTTCAAGTCCCTTTCTGACAGTCTATTGAGATTAGACAAACTTGTTTCATTTTAACAGATACTTGAGAAGTATTCATGTGAATGGTTTTTTGTAGTATTATTTGCCGTCGAATCAAAATGTTTGTTTTTTTTTTCGTAATAAGAGTAAAATTTATTATGTTAGTTGCATAGTACAACTAACATAATAATGTATCGTTTAACGCAAACTTATAATTGGCGCAATTTATAGTTAGGAACTTAATTCATTTACCGAGGTGCTTTGAAGTGATTGATAAACTCTTTTATAAAAATATGCTAAAAAATACTTTCTCTGATCCTATAGAAATCACTTTCTGGGATGGTGAACAGGTTCAGTATGGGACTGGAATTCCCCAGTTTAAGCTTATCTTCCATGAAATAATCCCCAAAGCTGAACTAATTCAAAACCCTTCCATTGCATTTGGTGAAGCTTATATGAATGGAGTGATCGACATAGAGGGAGATTTACAAAAGCTGGTCTCCTCTATGTACAGAAAACAGGAAAGCTTTCTATCGAATAGCAAGCTTTACGCACATTTATTGAAAAAACTCTCTAATAATACCAAAAGAAGTAAAGAAAATGTTGCTTTTCACTATGATATTGGTAATGATTTTTACAGGCTATGGCTGGATGAAACCTTGACATATTCTTGCGCGTATTTTAAAACTCCTGAAGATTCTCTTAAAACTGCACAGCAAAATAAAGTGTCCCATATTTTAAAAAAGCTTAACCTGCTCGAAGGCCAATCTTTACTCGACATTGGCTGCGGCTGGGGTGAACTAATCATAACGGCAGCTAAAAATTATGGAGTAAAAGCAACAGGAATCACTTTATCAGAGGAACAGTTTGAACGGGTAAATGAACGGATTATTGCCGAAAATCTCGAGGATAAAATCGATGTTCAGCTGCTTGATTACCGGGAATTAAAGAAAAGGAAATTTGACCGGATAGTTAGTGTGGGAATGCTGGAGCATGTAGGAAAAGATCATTTACAGGAATACTTTCAAAAAGTAAATGAACTGTTAAATGACGGTGGTTTATCTGTACTGCATACGATTTCCTCTCCATTTGAAGGCGGAAACAATGCCTGGATTGATAAATATATTTTCCCTGGCGGTTACATTCCTGCGGTGGGGGAACTTGTTGGTCATATGACAGAGGAAAAATTCTGCTTAATTGATCTTGAAAGTTTAAGAAGACACTATGCCAAAACATTGGAGCATTGGGCTCAAAACTTTGAGAATGTCCTTGAAGAAGTAAGAAAGACAAAAGATGAACGCTTTATCCGTATGTGGAGATTGTATCTAAATGCTTGTGCAGCCTCTTTCGAAACAGGCAATATAGATTTATCTCAATTTATTTTTACAAAGGGAACCAACAACTCAGTCCCGTGGACCAGGGAATATATGTATAAATAAAAGCCTAATAGATGAATTGTAATTGTAGAAATTTGTCTGCTGGATTTTTCCGATTCCTGCACTCGCTTTCCAAAAGGGCATAGAGCATACTCTGTATTGTGTGCCTGCCCTTACCGCTCTTCCGAAAAACTGGTTCAAGTACAAATCCTTGTTATGTTCTTGAATCCATCTCTCGCTGGCAAAAAATTTCTCCTTGTTATTACTTATGCGATTTGTCTCTGAGAGTCTTGTTGCAAGGAGAAATTTCTTTTTTGCTGTGTTTGAGGCTGGTCATAGGATAATCGCTCAGAAATTTTATTTTCATAGCAAATTAATCACCACACAAGGAAATACGATAGAAATGTCGGACATCTCGCACCTTCCGCTTCGACTAAAAACGTGTGCCAATATAACACTTTATTTAGCATTAAAAAATTCTGCCAAAAACCCCCCTGTTTTAGTTCACCCCTTAAAGTAGATGTTGAAAAAAACCCAAATGGGCAACATTGAAACTTAGGGGTGATTTTTTATAGGAAAAACAGAACGAACGTTTCGGTCATAGGATATAAAAAGCGAGGATGGAATCTATCCTTTTAAAAGAAGTAGGACTTTCATTCAAATAAACAGTCTCCGGTAAGCTTAACTTGCTTCGTAAGGAAATGCTCCCCTTAAGCCTAATAACCGAATGATGGAAAAGAACAACTTGATATGGAGCAATGCATGAGACGGTTGTCAGGGAGCTAGTTGTATTGTTACTTGTCTCCTTGCTAGAAAATTATTTATAAAAGGCCTCATGTCAAGTGAATAAGCGTAACGTAACAAACGAAAAAAAAGGGAGCTATTTCCTATGGAAACAACTCCGATTTTTTTACATTTCGACTTTTTGGGTACTTCACCAGATTCCAGTGGTTGTTTTTTTTACAAATAGATATCTTTTATTTCCCTTCAACTACTTCTCTTAATATTTCATATGAACGTTTTTGTTTTTCAGGATCAAAAATATAAGAAACTGCCATAAGTTCATCAACATTATACTTTTCCTGAAAACTGCTGAGCTGTTCTCGAATAGAGTCTTTATCTCCCAGCAATGTTACACTGGACATTGATTTTGCCATTTCTTTCTCTGGCAGGCTCCATAATGAATCCATGTTTTCTACTGGAGGACTTAAAGGATTTTGAGAACCGCGAACAACATTAAGGAAAAATTGCTGCATGGTTGTTGATTCGTATTTTGCTTCTTCAACACTTTCCGCCCCTACCACGTTAAGGCAAACAATCATATAAGGAGATTCCAGATATTCAGATGGCTGGAATCGGCTCCGATAGATGGAAATGGCTTCTTCCATGTATCTTGGTGCAAAGTGTGACGCAAATACATAAGGCAAACCTAGCTTAGCTGCCAAATAGGCAGAATCAGTCGATGAACCGAGGATATATAAAGGAACGCCAGTCTCTACTCCTGGATATGCTTTTACGTAACTTTGCCTCTCTGCAGGCCCGAAATACGTAAGTAAAGCTTTAACATCTTCAGGGAAGGTATAGACAGAATCATTTTGTGATCTTCTTAATGCATTAGCTGTCATCATATCGGTCCCTGGTGCCCGGCCAAGGCCCAAATCCAAACGATTTGGGTAAATGGTAGCCATTGTTCCAAATTGTTCTGCTACTACTAAAGGCGAATGGTTTGGCAGCATAATTCCTCCGGAGCCAACACGAATGTTTTCCGTATGCTCCAGGATATGTTTAATTAAGATGGAAGTAGAGGAACTTACAAGAGTTGGTGTGTTATGATGTTCCGCTACCCAATAGCGAGTATAGCCCATTTTTTCAGTCGCTTGCGCTAAATCAACCATTGCGTCAATAGCTTCTTTAGGCCCCTGTCCTTTACGAATAGGTGCCAGATTTAAGACCGATACAGGTATTTGTATATTTGACATTTAAATTGTCCTTTCTTGATGAAGTATCATATTAATAGTAACAATAAGAGCATTCTAAACAAACTTAATTGCTTTGCAGATCTGGCGTATAACAAAGTCCCAATTTTATATTTTGCTTTTCATTTCAATAAATGCATGGCAAAAAAATAGAAATCAGTCAAATTGCTGATTTCTGTAACTTTTTTAATTACATTTGAATTATACGAAGTCCAAAAATTTCTATTACATACCCCACTGTTTTGAAACTTGTTCTTCTGCTAGAAGCCTGATTTTCTCCCAGCTCAGATCCTTAGTGACGAGTACATTGGTTTGATAATTTTTGTTTTTAAAATTTACCGTTACAATGACTTCTACCATTTAATCTCCTCCTAACTAAAAGTTTTATTAATTGCCTCTATATTAATTTGCTAATGCTGACTGTTCAATGCTAATAAACGTACGAAGTCTCCGAGGTAAAAAACTTCGAATTTCTTCCTCGTTATAACCAACCTGTAATCTTTTCTCATCCTGAATAATAGGCCTTCTAAGCATCGTAGGATGATTCATTAACAATTTATATAACTCCTGCAGCGGAAGTGCATCAAGGTCTACATTCAACTCTTGAAACGTTTTTGATTTTGTAGAAATGATTTCATCAGTACCCTCTTCTGTCATACGCAGAATAGACTTAATTTCATTAACTGTAAGAGGTTCAGATAATATGTTTCTTTCAATGTAATCAATTTGATTTTCCTCAAGCCAGGCTTTTGCTTTTCTGCAAGAAGTGCAGCTTGGTGTTGTATATAGATTTACCATAATTTCAACACACTCCATTGGGAAGTTTTAATTAATAAAAAGTGATCTTTTGAATGACACTATTTTTAATTCGAGATAAAAGAGAAAAAATTAACGCAGCGGCAAAATGTTATAAAAAAATATACAGTTTCCAGCCGAAAAAGCATTAATTCTAATCAAGGCTTTTTATTCTCTCAAGTACGCTGCTTATTGTAATTTCATTTAAATAAGATTGCAGATGCATCTCGGACTCATAAAAAATCTGGTCCATTACATTCTGGGCATTGGAAGAAATAACACATTTCTGTTCTGGGTCACCTGTACACCAGTTAGGTTTAAGAGATCCAGTGGAAATGGCAAGATAAATTTGAGATAAAGTGGTTTTTTCTGGGTTGCAATTTAAAATGTAACCCCCGCCTATCCCTTCCTTCGTCCTCACAAAACCTTTTTTGCGTAAGGTGCTCATTACCTTTCGGACCCGGGCAGGATTCGTACACACATTTTCTGCAATAGTGTCACTATTAGCCATGTGGTCAGGTAAGTTAGCTAATAAAACAAGACTATGTGAAGCAATGACAAAATCACTGTTCATCTTTATTCAAATCCCTTCCACCAGTTCATACTGTAACTTTAATATATACAGTTAAAAATGTCAAATGAAAAATTATTAAAAGGCAAAAAAGGATTCAATAAAATGAACCCTTCTTTACGTTTGATAGGGCTAATACACAACACTACTCAGGGATGTACGGAAGCTCAAGGTTTTTAGGTATATTAATTACATGTGTCTCTAGATAAGACTTTAAGCCTTCTTTGCCGTATTCACGGCCAACCCCAGATTGCTTGACTCCTCCAAATGGGAATCGAACATCTAGGCCTTGAATGGCAGCGGTATTAATCATAGTTGTGCCTGCCTCTATTCTGCGGGCAACACTGATTGCGTGTTCCTCTTCTCCCCAAACAGAACTTGTCAGACCATATATACTTTCATTATGTAGTTGAATGACCTGCTCTTCATCATCAAAAGGAAGAATGGGAACCGTTGGCCCAAATTGCTCTTCTACTACAATAGGATCGTGATAGTCTGCATTCAAAACTAATGTTGGCTGAAGGAAATAGCCATTGTCCATAAGCTCTGGATTTAGGATTTTTCCTAGCTTGATCACTTTTGCTCCCTTGCTTTCGGCGTCATCAATAAGGCTTTTTACATATTTCACCTGATTACGATTATTTACAGGTCCCACAGTTACTTCTGGATTAAATGGATCCCCTACGCGAATCCATTTATTTGCTGCTTCAATATATCTCTCGACAAATGCATCGTATATGGAACGGTGAACGTACACCCGTTTGGCAATCATACAGATTTGTCCCGCAGTCAGAAAGTTTGAAATAACCATTCTGCGCATTGCACGGTTGTCGTTTACATCAAAGCTTGGCAGGACAATAGCAGCATCATTGCCACCAAGCTCCAGAGTCATCTTCTTAATGGTATCTGAAGCAGCCTTCATGATACTTTTGGCTGTTTTAGTACCGCCTGTAAAAGCAATTTTTGCTACCTTAGCATTGGAGGTCAGCTCTACACCTACATCAGCTTCTCCATGAACAAGGTTGAGGACTCCGGGTGGAAATTCAGAAGCAATAATTTCAACTACTCGACTTACTGCAAGCGGAGCAAATGGGCTGGGCTTTAGCACCATCGTATTTCCGGTTAATAGAGCAGGAGCAATTTTTATGGTAGATAAGGAAATGGGATAGTTCCAGGGCGTAATTGCTGAAACTACACCAACAGGATCAAATGTAATAATAGTTCGCCCATTATCATGTTCTAGTTCTTGTTTTTCAGTAACTTCCTTTATAACGCTGCAGGCATACTCCATCCACATTAATGAAACCGCAATTTCACCCTGTGAGTCGTAAAGTGCCTTGCCATGTTCCCTTGATAATAGCTCTGCAATTTCAGGAGTAGCATCCTTTATTTTTTGGATAGCTCTCTGCATCCTCTCAATACGGTCATCAACTGAACCCCATGCCCACTTTTCAAACGCATTATATGCGGCTTCAATTGCTCTGACAGCCTCTTCCTTTGTATTTACCGGTGCATATCCTACTATTTCATCTGGATGTGCGGGGTTTTCGCGTGAAAAGTTTTTCTCTGTAGCACCTTTTTTCCGTTGATAAGAGCGTGTATAATAATCGGTTTATTTGCCAATATTTTTTCCTCCAAAAGTTTTTCTTGAATTTAGTATGAAGAGCTAAACCGAAAGATATACGAGTTCAATATATAAACAACTTTGAAAACGTAGTAATTTAACGTTTGAAAATAACCATAAGAGATAAGTTAAATTTAAACGATTAGAAGAGGACTAATTGACCTTCTCGCTTTTAATTTTTAAAAAATTTCGTTATTATAATATTTAGTGAACCGAAATATAAAAAAGAAAGAAGTGTTCATCCATTGAATTTACAGGAAAACGGCAGGCGGAATTTATTCATTATGTGGTTCGCCAACTTCTTTATTGGCGGGAGTATGACGATGGTCATGCCGTTTATTTCGTTGTATATTGAGTCCTTCGGTAAATATTCCGAAACATATGTTCAGCATTGGTCCGGCTTAACATTTGCCGTAACCTTCGTCTCAGCATTTATTTTTTCACCTGTTTGGGGAAAAATCGGTGATCTTTATGGAAGGAAAAAAATCCTGATTATTTGTGGAATTGGTATGGGAGTATCCATTCTATTAATGGGATTTGTGAATTCGGTATGGGAATTATTCTTCCTCCGCTTTTTCATGGGCTTTTTCTCTGGCTTTATCCCTATGTCACAGGCTTTTATTTCTACACAAACTCCAAAGGAAATTGCCGGACGTGTCCTTGGGACTCTTCAGACCGGAAGTATAACCGGATCGCTATTGGGTCCAATGCTTGGCGGCATTCTTGCTGATTCACTTGGCTATTCAACAACGTTTAAATGGACTTCCATATCAATTTTTATTTCCGCCATTCTTGTATTTGCTACTAGGGAATACAGAATAAGTGCCACTAGAGGAACTAAATCACATTATTCAAGCAAGGAAGTCATAGCTCATATTGTAAAAAACCCCATCCTGTTAACAGTCTTGTTCATATCTGCTCTCGTCCAGGTAGCACACTTCAGTATACAACCAATACTGTCTCTATTTGTTAGTGATCTTCATGGAAAAACAAATGTCGCATTTTTTTCGGGGATTGCCTTTTCTGCAGCCGGTCTTGGGAATCTAATAATGTCCAGGAATTGGGGCAAAATTGCAGATAAGTATGGCTACATTAAAATTCTTATCATCCTTCTTTTTTTGGCCGGGCTCGTTTACCTGCCAGGAGCTGGCGTCACTGAGTTTTGGCAGTTGGTTATTATCCGCTTTGCTCTTGGTATAACAATTGGAGGAATTATTCCTGTTCGGATAGCATACATCCGGCAGGAGGCCCCTATAGCCATGCAGGGCGAAGTTTTAGGATATAATACTAGCCTCCGCTTTTTGGGTAATATTTTTGGCCCCATGCTTGGCGGTTTTGTTTCAGGCTATTTCGGTTTCTCAGCTGTATTCTATAGCACCAGTGGATTATTGATTCTAAGCGGGATCATTTTATTGATATCAAAGATTAAAAATCCTAAATTATCTAAGCATACTGCTGCTTAAACAAAAAGACCCATAAGGGTCTTTTTGTTTATTTCTTAATAGATTCCAGCCAGCCTTTAAAGTTGATCGCAGAAATTCGTTCTCCTGTTATTCCTTCTGCGGCAGAGGAAGCTAAAAATACAACCGGTTCACCCATAATATCTGGTTTTAATAATTGGAACTGAGATTCTATTTCTGCTTTGATTTCCTCTGGGATCATCCCAGTTACAGTAGCTCCTCCTGGTAAAAGCATGTTAACAGATATTCCATACTCTTTTAAATCCTCAGCCATAATATGAGAAAGAGATTCTGTTGCTGCACGCGAAGGGCCATAAGGAACGAATCCTTTTCTTCTCATTGTTTCGTGGTTCATCGAAATATTAATAATTCTCCCTTTTCCCTGTTCTATCATTAAAGGCGCAAATCCTCTCGAAACCAGGAAATAGCCTGTGAGATTGGTATCAATCAAATCCCTGAAACCTTCAGGAGTAACTTCATAAAAGGGCTGGGGTTCGACTAAAAAGCGGGGATTTACCGTCCGCATTCCAATGCCAGCATTGTTAATCAATACATCAAGCCTTCCCCAATTACCCTTTACCCATTGAACCGCCTCTTCCACTGAATGCTCTGAACGGACATCTAAAGGAAGACCTACTGCATTAAACCCTTCGTTTTGCAGCCTGCTTACGGCCTCATCCAGCCTGCTGCCCGGCCTGGACGCTAATGCCACTGTCGCACCTGCTTTCAGTAATGCCTCAGCCATGGAGAAACCGAGGCCGCTGGAGGCCCCGGTAACCAGTACATTAATCCCATTTAACTTATAGGTCATTATAGGTTTACACCTTTCATGGTTGCCTCAGGGTATCGCAGACCAGAAGCGGCTCCCTGAGGTGCAGCTTTATTAATTCGGGAGAGATCTTCTTCCGTAAGCTGTACCTCAACTGCCTTAACGTTTATCTCGAGATATTTACGCTTTTTTGTGCCTGGGATTGGTACAATGTCTTCCCCCTGGGCAAGCAGCCAGGACAATGCAAGCTGAGAAGGCTCACAGCCCTTTTCTTCTGCAATTTCTTTAATCTTATTCACAAGCTCAATGTTGTGGGAAAAGTTTTCCCCTTGAAAACGAGGAGAAAATCTCCGGTAATCATCCTCAGCCAAATCTTCGAATTTTTGGATTTGTCCGGTTAAGAATCCTCTGCCTAATGGGCTGTAAGGCACAAACCCAATTCCTAGTTCTCTTACAGTTGGTAAAATTTCCTCTTCAACATCACGGCTCCATAAGGAATACTCTGTTTGCAGAGCTGTAATAGGATGAATTTTATGAGCAGTACGAATAGTATTTGGGGCTGCCTCCGACATGCCTAGATATCGAACTTTCCCTTCCTTAACCAGTTCAGCCATAGCACCAATTGTTTCTTCGATAGGGGTATTAGGATCCACTCTATGCTGATAGTATAGGTCAATGTAATCCACGCCAAGTCGGCGAAGGCTGGCATCACATGCTTGCTTTACATATTCCGGTTTTCCATTTACACCAAGAAAGGTTCCGTCCTCTGAGCGAACATTTCCGAATTTTGTAGCCAGAATGACTTGATCTCTTCTTCCTTTGATGGCTTGTCCTACAAGCTCTTCGTTTTTACCCACACCATACATATCAGCAGTATCAAGAAAATTGACGCCAAGATCAAGTGCATGCTGGATTGTTTTGATCGATTCTTCGTCATTGCGATCTGCATAAAAATCAGACATCCCCATACAGCCTAATCCAATTGCTGACACCTCTAGACCTGTATTTCCAAGCTTTCTTTTTTGCATATACCTCTCTCCTTTTCGGTTTTTTGGCTGCTAAAAATTAGCCTGCGTCGATTATTGAGTTTTAAAGAATTACCTTTATATAGCTTTTGTAGGTTACCCTTTCCCAATATCTAGAATTCTTAAAATAAATCGTTTCTTATTTCTGTATTTACTTCCATACATCGTTTGAAATATTTACAACATGCTGAAGCTTAGCCCATTGCTGATCTTCTGTTAGCATATTACCCTCTTCCGTGGAAGCAAATCCACATTGCGGGCTAAGACAAAGCTGGTTTAAATCAACAAATTTTGCTGCTTCTTCAATACGGCGTTTTATTTCATCCGCTTTCTCGAGTTCACCGAATTTAGATGTAATTAATCCAAGAACAATATTTAAATCTGGTCTATTTACAAATCGAAGTGGTTCAAAGCCGCCTGCACGATCGCTGTCATATTCCAGGAAGAATCCATCAATATTTAAACCGGCAAATAATTTTTCCGCAACAGGCTCGTATCCTCCAGAGGAAATCCAGGTAGAACGGAAATTTCCGCGGCAGATATGCATGGTGATTTTCATATCCTCGGGACGTCCTGCAACAGCTTCGTTCAAGGTTTTTAAATATATTTCACCAAGATAGTCGGGGTCCATGCCTTTTGCACGAAGTTGTTCCTTTTGCTCATCAGAACAGAGGTAAGCCCAGGAGGTATCATCTAGCTGAAGATAACGGCATCCTGCATCGTAAAAGGATTGAAGTGCTTTTTTGTACGTTAAACCTAAATCATGAAAAAATTCCTCATTGTCACTGTACGCACTTTTTTCCACTTCCCCTCGGAAATGAAGCATACTTGGACTTGGGATAGTCATCTTAGCTGTATGTTCTCCAGCAATACTATGTAAAAATTTGAAATCCTCGATCATTGGATGACTAGTAAAATCCAGTTTCCCGGTAACTTTAATCCCACGGGAACTAGTTTGTTTTTGGTGGAATTGAATCCCGTTTTCTGAATTATAACCCTCTACTCCATCAAGACCTTCAAGGAAATCGAAGTGCCACCAGGCACGGCGGAATTCTCCATCGGTAACTGCTTTTAGCCCAATTTCCTTTTGTTTATTTACGATTCTTACAATTTCATCGTTTTCTATATTGCGCAATTGTTCCAATGATATTTCTCCAGATGCTTTCTGTTCGCGAGCTTTCTTTATTGTAGACGGTCTTAAAAGACTCCCAACCTGGTCAGCGCGAAAAGGCGGCTGTTTTGATGTTTCATGCAAATTTTTAAATTCTGACATTTTAGTCCCTGCTTTCTTAGTAAAATAAAAACTCTCCCTGGTAAAGGAAGAGTTGGATGACATACTCCTCCTCATCTTTAAGAACAATATGCTCTTAAGGACTTAGCACCATTCTGTTAAAAAAACAGCGGTTGCCGGGTTTCACAGGGCCACTCCCTCCACCACTCTTGATAAGGATTACTATAAAATTCAATACTTGTATCATACCGATTATAAAAATATTTCGCAAGAAAAAGACATAACCAGGGTATCTTCTTCTATTTTTATATTTCTACTAACTTTTCAGAAGGATTGGTTGAAAGGAACTTCTGGATCCTATCTGCTGCCTCAGCAAGTCTATGTGGCGGCTGAACCAGTGCCATACGCACATACCCTTCTCCCTGTTTGCCAAAAGCATCCCCAGGGACGACTGCCACTCCCTCTTTTTCCATCAATTCAAAAGCAAATTGGCGGGACGTCCAGCCTGATGGAATTTTGGCCCAGACAAACATGGTAGCGGGGGATGACTGCACCCTCCATCCGCTTTTATTAAGACCGTCAATTAAGGTGTTTCGGCGGTCTTCATATAATTTCACCTGGTCATCGAGAACAGAAAAATCAGAGATGAGGGCTTTTTCAGCCGCTCTTTGAATCGGCAGGAAAACTCCATAGTCCATATGAGATTTCAGAGATGATAGGATACTAATTGCTTTTGCATTCCCAAGCACATAACCAATTCTGCAGCCGGCCATATTGAACGTTTTTGATAAAGAGTTAAATTCAATCCCAACTTCTTTAGCACCTTCAACAGAAAGAAAACTAATTTGCGGATTATTATCGAAAATAAGCTCAGAATAAGCAAAGTCATGAACAACAAGAATTTGATGGAGCTTGGCAAACTCTACTACTTTTTCAAAAAACTCCTCATCCGCTAACGCTGTTACGGGGTTTCCTGGATAGCTGAGAATCATCATTTTCGTTTTATTTAAAACTTCAGATGGAATGTCCTCCAATTTGGGCAGAAATTTATTTTCCTGCAATAAAGGCATTGGATAAATTAATCCTCCGGCAATAGTCACGCTAGCTTCATAAATGGGATAGCCGGGATCTGGAACGAGAACATATTCTCCGGGATTAACGACAGCAGTAGCTAAATGGGAAAGTCCATCCTGGGAACCCATTAGCTGAAGAACTTCGTCCTGTGGATTTACCTCAACATGATAACGCTGTTTATAAAAATAGCTTACCGCTTCGTTAAATTCAGGCGTTCCTTTTAATGTATAACCATAATTCGCAGGATTCCTGCTATATTCCGCAATGGTCTCCATAACTAACTTTGTTGGCCCTAAATCTGGACTACCTACACTGAGATCAATAACGTCTTTTCCTCTTTTAACACAATCCTGTTTTCGGTCTGCTAATTCAGTAAAAATTCCTGTAGTCAGAAGATCCATTTTAGCTGAGGGGATCATATCCATATGTATAGCTCCTTTGGTATATTTTAATGTCTTGGATTATAAAGTTATAGACTATAAAATTGCTTAGTATTAGTAAGCAGGATTTCGGCCAATTCATCTACTGGAAATCCCTTAAGATCGGATATAGCTTTAAGTGAATAAACAATTATATCCGGTAATATTTTTTGTCCTTGAAATGGTCCTTCAAATGGCCAAGGACCATCCGTTTCCACCATCACTTGCTCAAGCGGATACGCTCTGACAAGGTCCTGTGTTCGCTCTTTATAGACAATATCAGGTGTAACCGAAACATAATAGCCGTTTCCAGCCATTCTCTCGGTTGTTTTTTTATCTCCTTTAAACCAATGAAAATGTGCCTTTTTAATAGAATGCTTTTCGAGCATGTCACACACAACAGCTGCATCTTCATACACTGCATGTAAAATAATTGCTTTATCCCAGCTTTTTGCCTTTTGCATCATCGTATTTAAGAATTCAAGGTGCTGTTCATACTCTTTTGATGTGATCTTCTTTTCTTTTTTTAAATAATAAGGAAGTCCAACCTCCCCAACTGCCACCATATTATCTAGATTTTGATGCATCCAGTTAAGAAGTTCCTCGGCCTGCTGATGAGTCGGTAGAACCTGCTCTGGGTGATACCCGTAGGCGGCATTTATTTTCGGATAGCGTTTTGAAAGACCTTTATTTTTCCTGCAGGAATCAATATCTGAAGAGACTGTAATTAACCCTTGAAGCAGCGGGAGATTTTCTGCAATTTTTCTAATATCATTTTCGTCATATTTATCCAAGTGAATATGGCTGTCTATAAACTTCACGAGGCTTTTCATCTCCCGGATTCTATTAATCATTACTATTTTATACAATCTTTCCTTTGTATTCTATTACAGAAGTTTTAAAATAGTAAAATAATTAAATAGTCACAGTTTGAAAAATAAAAAAAAAGAGAAGCAGAGCTCCCCTAGATTGTAGCCGGGCTATGAATGAACTTGAACAGAAAAAGGGGTTAAGATGATTTCTTGCTTATAATCTTATCAATAATCCCATATTCCAACGCTTCCTGAGCACCCATGAAATAGTCCCGGTCGGTATCCTTTGCGACCTTTTCAACTGACTGGCCAGTTCGCTCCGAAATAATTTCATTAATGTGCTCCCTCAGCTTTAAAATCCTTCTGGCAGATATTTCGATTTCTGTAGCCTGGCCTCTGGCACCTCCAAGCGGCTGGTGAATCATAATTTCACTGTTTGGAAGTGCGTATCTCTTTCCCTTTGTTCCTGCAAGAAGAAGCATTGCACCGAATGAGGCGGCCATCCCGATACAGATCGTGCTAATATCCGGTTTAATGAGCTCCATTGTATCAAAAATGGCAAAACCCGCAGATGTGGATCCGCCTGGGCTGTTAATATAAATTGAAATATCTTTTTCAGGATTATCTGCCTCTAAAAACAAAAGCTGCGCTATAATACTGTTCGCTACCTGATCATTTATTTCATCACCAATAATGACGATGCGATCTTTTAACAATCGCGAATAAATATCGTAGGAGCGTTCACCATGGCTTGATTGTTCAATTACATAAGGAATAGTACTCATAAATTTTCCTCCCTTTTTTATGCTGCCAGACAGTACATATTGAGAGGTGAGCTGGAGCGCGCTGATTTAGCCAGCTTTGTTGCATCAGCAAAAGAAGGAAGCACTGATATGGAGTTGATGAGTGGTTCCGGATCCTGTAAGGCAAGAGAATCATAAAGTAACTGAAACAACAATTCTCTTTCTTGCTCATTATTTAACCAATCCAACGGCTGTTCCATTCTTTCTTTTTCAAGCCGTTTTTTCGCCCTGTAAAGGACAGCCTTTACAGCCGTCTCTGCAGTATCCAGCCTTGAGGCAATTTCCCTCGTTTTATATTGGAAAGCTTCCTTCAGGATAAAGATAACCGCTTGTTTTGGTGTCAGGCTGCTAAGGAGTTGTTTAACAACATCTATAATTACGCCGGACCTTAAAGTCTCCTCATTACCCGCTAAGACATCTTCTGGTATTCCAATTGTCTCTTTCTTTCTCTTTCTTATGGAGTCAATCCAATGATGGTAGGCTATTTTGTTTAATAAGGCAGGACTAATTTCTGACGGCTCATAAGACTGAATGGCCTTTAGGACAGCTTCCTGTACGAGATCATCCGCTTCCCATTTATCCTTGGTAAGAAATAAGGAGTATCTTTTTAAGCCCCTATATAAGTCATTTAAATGGCAGATCTCCATATCCAGTGAATCCGACTTTCTGACTGTTTTCCTTTTGCTGGCTTTCATTTATTTCACTCCTTATTAACCTCTCTGCCTTTATAACGCATGGAGAAGCAGAAAAAGATACGGGTCAAAAATTTAATTTTTTAATTACCACTATCATATGCATTTTGCAGCATGCTGAATATTTTTAGTTCTTATTGAAACGATAAAAAGTGGAGGTGCAGAATTTATGGAGAAAGAAAATCAACAAAACACTGTAAAATATAGTATTTGGGAAACGAAAACCAATGAAGATTTGCCAGGCATAAAGGAAGCAATAGCTGCACAAGGAAAAAAACGAGAAGCAAAGCCTGGGACAATTGAAAATCTATAATGAAAGGGCAGTGCTTTATCGGCACTGCCTTCCTATTTAGTACGAATATTTACTAATGAGCATGATGGAGAAAAGCTGCAATCATTCTTATTAAATGTACGAATCCAATTATTATGTATTCACCAAGTTCAAACATTATATCAACCAAAAAATCCCCAGCAGACCACCACCATCTTTCTTTCTTACCTTCACGCCTTATGTCCCTTGAATACTTCCGTTTTTCCAGCCTTATTTTTTTCTTTTCTACGAAAGTCATACTTATCCCCCAATCTAATATCGCAGACTTTGTATTTTTATTGTAATGGTCAATCGTACTTTCGCTTCACCTTTTATTTTCTTGTTCGATATCATCGCCCAATGGTAACTAAACCTAAAGATACCGGAAGTAAAATAAATAACAGTGGCCGCATCTTCTTTATTTTTATGACATCCTTTTTTCTAATTGTATAAGGAGCTGCCTGCTGCTATTACTTTTCTTTATACCTTACCTAATTTCCTTTAAATTCACCTTAGATTGGATAAAAACAGAAAAAGCATATCACCTATTGTGATATGCAATGTTTTTTTACTATAAAGTTAGATTTCTTTTTGCTCACAATAATCATCAATTAAGTCTTCAATTTGATCAAGTTCAGGAAATTTCCCATGAAAAGAAAATTTAATTTCTTCAACAAATTCACCTTTTTTGTAAACATGGATCGCACCATTTTGACTGATAACACTATACTCAGGTACAAACCGAAAATTATTTCGTTCTACCGCACCCATATAGAACCCCCTATCTGTCATTCGTTAATATGTATCTTGATTTGTCCTATCTTTTGGCTTTTCTTTTTCAGACGGATTCCCTGAAACAAAACCGTAGCCTGTTGAACTGATTTCAAGATTCTCAAAACTCGCCGCTTCTTCTCTTAATTCCTTAAAGTTATCTTTTTCCACATTTACCACCTCGTTTATTTTATGAAAGCCCAAACCCGAGTTTTGATTATCAGGTTTGGGCAGCAAAGTTTATCGTTTTATTCCCTAAATTCCTTTTTCACCCATGACTGTTTCTCCAACTTTAGGTTTCTTTGCCCCCATTTTAGAGCCATCTGTATCCCAGTCGAAACCAGCATGAGAAGTACCAGTGGACATAATGGGCTGGTCTACTGCATTGGATTCAGAAGTTTCACCAGTTCGTTCTCTCATACCAAATCATCCTTCGTTATAAGTCTAATCCTCAATAGGACCTCGGGTCATCCATTGACCTTCTGCCATTAGAGGAGAGGTTTGAGTCTATTGTTGTCCCTTTTTAGCCCGGCTATTGTCTAGAGTTGTGCGATCATCCAATCCAGCAAATTCTGGTGAGGATTTAATTACTTTTTGCCCGCCTTTTATTTCCGGAAAGGAACGCTTTTTGCTGCTGTCTTGGTTAGCCAAAAATATCCCACCTAATTATTAAATTAGAGCTTGTCCTGTGGACTTTTAAATCGGTCCTGTGGTTTTTTGCCTGTAGCAATTTCTCCTGGTGGTTCTGATTGTGGTGAATGACCTCTTTCACCAAATGGAGTTCCGTAAATAGCATTATCCTGAGTTACCTTAGCACCTCGTTGGAAGTTGTCTTTTGTTTTCAATTTTTTCACCTCCACTATTATTTTGTTCGTAATTTCCTTCTTTATGTCGAATAACCTTTTGGGAAAAATAAAGAAACTGAAACAACATCCTTTTGGGAATACTAAACTTAATCATTTGCCTGTCAAAACATAGTCCTTGATACGTCGGCTTAGCAAGAAACGCATGCTAAAAGAAAAAAAGCGTGAATTCATTTTTGAATTCACGCAAAATCACCTAATTTGCAAGTTTGACTAATGTTTTAAAAAGAACTTCCGCTCCCATTGCTAAATCTTTTTGATCGGACCATTCCTTTGGATTATGGCTTATTCCATCTTTTGAACGAATAAATATCATTCCCATATCCGTAATACTGGCCATGACCATCGCATCATGCCCGGCACCGCTAATAAGTTTAATACTTTGTACTTCTGTTTCAGCAAAGCTTTCTTCCATCTTCTTAATGATGCTTTCAGAACATGGAGAGGGATCGAGGCTGTGCAATTGTTGAATTTCAAGCTCTATCCCTCGCTCATCGCAGGTAGTTTCTATATATGCCTTCAGCTTTGAGAAAATATCATTCATATTTTCTTTCTTTATGTCTCGAATATCAAAGGAAAATGCCACTTCACCAGGAATAATATTTATTCCTCCGGGCTTGACCTCAAGCTGGCCAACGGTTACAACAGCGCTTTTTTCGTTTCGGGCCAGCTCCTCACCATAGCTCATTATTTTAGCAGCCGCCGCAAGAGGGTCCTTCCTAAGTCCCATTGGAGTTGTACCAGCATGGCCTGCTTCTCCCTTTAGGGTGACTCTGTACCAGTCAACACCCACAATTCCAGTTACAATTCCTACAGAGGCGTCTGCATTTTCCAGAACCTTTCCCTGCTCGATGTGCAGTTCAACATATGCTTTAATTTCTTCCGGGTTTCGCTTAGCATTTGCCGCAAGCTCTGGATCTAAACCAGCCTGTTTCATTGCTTCCGCGATGGTAACTCCATTTTTATCTTTTGCAGAATACAGCTCTTCTTTGCTAAGCTTTCCAGCAGCTGACAGGCTTCCCAGCATACCTGTTGAGAATCTGGCACCTTCCTCATCGGTAAAAACGATAACTTCAAGGGGAGATTCCGTTACTATGCCTTTTTCATTCATGGTCTGAAGTGCTTCTATTGCAGAAAGAACACCTGCGGGTCCATCAAAATTTCCTCCATTTATAACACTGTCAATATGAGAACCGGTCATCACCACTTGACTGTTAAATATTGCTCCCTCTCTTCTCCCGATTAGATTACCTACTTCATCCTCTCTTACAGCCAAGCCGGCATCCTTCATAAAAGTAATGACAAGATCCTTGGCTTTTCTTTCAGTTTCGGTAAAAGCAAGCCTTGTAACTCCGCCATTTTCGTCCTTTCCAATTTCGCTTAACTTATGTATCCGGTTCCATAATCGTTCACTATTAATGTTCATATTCCCTCTCCCTTTTAATTGTATTTGGATAAATTATATTTCCAACTTTCAAAAGTGTAAATAAAAACCACTCCTTAAAAAAAGGAGTGGCCCTATTGCTCTTAAGAAATAGATTTTTGAAGATTTGCCATTTCTATAGCGGAAACAGCTGCATCGTATCCTTTGTTTCCAGCTTTTGTTCCAGCGCGTTCAATGGCTTGCTCGATATTTTCAGTTGTTAGTACGCCAAAAATAACAGGTACACCTGATTCCAATGAAACGGAGGCAATCCCCTTGGCTGCTTCATTACATACATAATCATAGTGTGTTGTAGCCCCTCTAATTACGGTGCCAAGAGCTATAACAGCATCATAGTTTTGAGTGTTAACAAGTTTTTTAGCGATCATTGGAAGTTCAAAAGCGCCAGGAACCCATGCGATATCTATATCTTCTTCATTTACGCCGTGTCTTTTAAATCCGTCCATAGCCCCGCTAAGAAGCTTACCGGTGATAAATTCATTAAAACGTCCAACGACGATTCCAACCTTTAACCCTGAACCAACTAAATTTCCTTCAAATACTTTACCCATGATGCTTCCTCCTTAAATAAACAGATGTCCCATTTTTGTTTTTTTCGTTTCTAAATAACGTTCGTTCTCTTTAACAGCAGCCATTTGAATTGGGACTCTTTCGACAATCTCCAAACCATAGCCGGATAATCCTGAGATTTTCTTAGGATTATTTGTTAACAAACGAATGTTTTCTATGCCTAGATCTTTCAATATTTGTGCTCCAAGGCCATACTCGCGAAGTTCAGCAGGAAATCCCAGCTTTTCGTTTGCTTCGACCGTATCATAAC
Source organism: Neobacillus sp. FW104-15D2 (assembly GCF_058790155.1). Taxonomy (NCBI): domain Bacteria; kingdom Bacillati; phylum Bacillota; class Bacilli; order Caryophanales; family Bacillaceae; genus Neobacillus; species Neobacillus sp. FW104-15D2. The sequence continues at coordinate 116,032 of NZ_JBYTCJ010000005.1, read as the reverse complement.
CCTCTTCCTGGAGTTTATAGGCTTTGAGTTTGTTTAAAAGTCCAATTCCGCGTCCTTCCTGGCGCATATAAACAAGAACTCCGTTGCCTTCTCTTTCAATTTGAGAAAGGGCCGCATGAAGCTGAGGGCCGCAATCGCAGCGGTGAGAGCCAAAAACATCTCCTGTTAAACACTCAGAATGGACTCTGACTAAAACAGGCTCGCCTTCTTTCCATTCTCCTTTAACAAGCGCAACATGCTCGCGGTTATCAATAGGATTTGAATACCCTATCATTTTAAACTCACCAAATGCAGTGGGCATTTTTACTTCCACTTCTCGTTTTACGAGCTTTTCATTCCTATTTCGGTACCTGATTAATTCAGCAATAGTTATGAGCTTCAGATCATGCTTTGATGCGATTTCAATAAGATCAGGAACACGAGCCATTGTTCCGTCATCCTTCATGATTTCACAGATTACACCTGATGGTGCTGCACCGCATAATTTTGCCAAATCCACCGACGCCTCAGTATGCCCGGCACGTCTTAGGACACCGCCCGGCTTTGCTACGATTGGAAAAACGTGGCCAGGTCTTCTAAAATCCCCAGGAACAGAATTTTGATCTAAGAGCTCCAATATTGTGAAGGATCTTTCATAAGCACTAATACCTGTGGTGGTGGTTTTATGGTCGATACTGACAGTAAAAGCCGTTCCATGATTATCAGTATTTACTTCAACCATAGGATGAAGATCTAAACGATTGGCAATTTCCTCTGTTATTGTAACGCAAATTAACCCACGGCCATGAGTCGCCATAAAGTTAATGGCTTCAGGGGTCGCTTTTTCTGATAAGACAATAAGGTCGCCTTCATTTTCTCTATCTTCATCGTCAACCACGATGATCGGCTTGCCTTTTTTAAGATCGTCGATTGCCTCTTCAATGGTGTTAAACATATTCTCAGCCCCCTCTAATAAAATCCGTTATCAGCCAGAAAGTCCATCGAAAGCCCCTTTTTCGGAGTTTTTCCCTCCATTTGGTGGATAATGTACTTTCCGATCAAATCATTTTCAATATTAACGATGTCACCGGGATTTTTTCGTCCCAGGACTGTGTCCTGATGAGTGAGCGGAATCAGGGATACTGTCACCTGGTTTTTTTCTAAACCAAAGATGGTAAGACTAGTCCCATCTATTGCAATTGAACCCTTTGGAATGCAAAATTTGCTTAGTGACTCTTCTAGCTCAATCATGTAATAAACAGCATTATCCTTATGCTCTTTTTTCATAATCCTCCCGGTACCGTCAATATGGCCGGAAACAAAATGGCCGCCAAATCTTCCATTAGCACTCATTGCACGTTCCAGATTTACTGGGGAACCGGAATTTAACATTTTTAGCGAGGTATCCTTCATTGTTTCTGGCATAACATCAACAGTAAAGGTGCTTGAAGTAAATCTCGTTACAGTTAAACAAACGCCATTTACAGAAATACTGTCGCCAAGATGGACATCTCCCACTATTTTTTTTGATTCAATCGTAAGAACCATGCTGTTGCCGCTTGAATGTAAGGAAACAACCGAGCCGATATCTTCAATAATTCCAGTAAACATTTTTTCACCTTATTCCAATCCAAAATAAAACCCTTCAGAGGCCTGAAGGGTTTTTTGGGAGATTTATGAGATGAAAAGTATATCAAAATAAGCCTCATCCATATCAAAAATTGGACAGACCTCTACTATATACTTACCCATGTCCTTCTCCCATCCAGACTGTACTGTCGGCTTTGGAATCACACCAAATCCTGCCAAAAAGGCTCGCGGGCTAAGAATTTCTTCATTACCGCCGGTTGGGATTTTCACCCGACCCCGAAGGACAAATTAAACTGCACTATAGGTATTTATTTAAATTCTATATTAGTTTAGCATAAAAAAAATAATTGTAAAAACATATTGTTTGTTTTTTATGTTGAGGACAAATGAATGCCAAATAATTAGACACCAGCCGGCATCCTTTAACGATTTATTTTAAGATAGGTTTCTTCATCACAAATGACATATAGCTTGGCGTTTTCGGGAATAAGTTCTTTATGCCTTTTGGCGAGGTCAAGAGAACCGCCATCCGAAATTAATGTTGCTCCTGTATTGAAAAGCTCTATTGCTGCGTCTTTATATGTTGCCCAGTGGGGCTTTTTTGTTACCTCGTAGAGATTATCTCCGTCCGCATTGCTTAAAAGCTGTCTAAATAGTTTGCTGGAACCGTGGTTAATGGCCGCTTGTGCCATAAGCTTTGAAATCGAATCATTTGAAAGGATAAATTCATCTACATTAGCATGTTCAAATAACGAGATGTGGGTATCCTTTTTAATTTCAACTATCGTATAAATACTCTTGTTATATTTTTGGGATAAGTGTTCAACTCTTGATGCAATCAGTAAAGATTTTCCGTCCGCATATTCCGGATGGTCATTCCGGTCATCGGAAAAAATGGCTACTGATTTGGCAGCGAGAATATTAGCCTTTAAAAGCACTTCTTCTTCAGCTGGGTTCCCCGAAATAAAATGAAGACGGTCATGCTCAGATGGTGCACGCTCAGCATGGTCAACCACAATAATATCGCACTTTTGGCCGCTGCTGATAATTTCCCCAAGAACATTCTCCAGTTTTTCTCTGGAGGATCCTATCAATATGTAATGTCCTTTTCCTGAATAGGTCAATTTCCCTTCCTCCTTCAGCTTGCGGTAAACACTTAGACTTTCAAATATCTTACCAATTATGACACCCATTGCGCCTATTCCGAACGTATAGATAAGCAGCATTGTAAAGATTCTTCCAAAATCACTTTTCGGGAAAAAATCGCCGTAGCCAACTGTCACTAATGTGGTCATGGTCCACCAAAGTGCATCAATAAAACGCGGAAATGTCTCTGGTTCAGCAATCCTCATCGTAAAACTGCTAATTAAAATAAGAGAAAGTGCAAGTCCGGAGGCCTGCAGCAGACTAATTTTGCTTATCCTAGAAAAAATCTTATGCAAGATCCACATCTTCTACCCTCCGTGCCTGATACCAATTGGCATATAATAGGACAAATTATTGGTAATCCTTTCACCAACTCTATAACCTATGGCTGACGGAGCCCCATTGAGGAGAAAGCTGCCGATCAGCAGATGTCCTTTCTGTATCCCTTTTTCACTTTTAAAGTGAATGGAGGGCATATTTACAAACTGCTGGTACACAGGCAAAAATTCCGTATAGCTCAGCTGTGGTGCAGGATGCTCGATCAGCCCCTTTCCGCTGAATATTTCAACTGTATCCCCTTCCCGCCCGTAGGAAGGTTTTTTAACATATGAAATTTTCTCTTTAATAAAGTAGTCAGGATCCAAAAATGTTGGCAGGAAATATTCCTCGATCCAGTCATGCTCTTCCGAAGTAAAAAACGTATTTTTTTCCTGATGCAGCCCCCAAATAACAGCTTGTACCGCTTTATTCTGCAAAAGAAAGGCAGAAGGAGGATTAAGAATGACTAGTTTGCCTGCTTTAACCAAATCAAGAAGCCAAATGCCAATCTTATTGCCTTGTTCATCCTCATCTAAAATAAGGTTTTCGATGGGAAAGGTCTGCCGATAAAGGATATCAATCTTTTGACCGATTTCATCGAAGAGTCCGATATCTTTTTTTATTACAAGTTTATTAAGTGGGACAAATTTTGAAGGAAGACCTGAAAGTTTTTGTAAATAGAGAACCGTTTCACTATCTTCCTGATTTTCTTCGTATGCCGTAAAAGCAATAGTAGGTTTATTTTCTTTAAGTTCTGAGGCAGCTTGACTGATTCCCGAATTAATTGCGCTTCCCAGTGTTTTATCCATACTTTCATTAGGATTTAAAAAGCCAAAATGATCGCATACCTTTCCGTTCACTTCGAATAATTCCTTTATAAATGTCGGAGTGTCGGCATTTAATTCAATGCACTTATATGTATTTTCGACTGCAACAAGATCAAGCCTGGATATGATGCTTTCAGGTATTTTGCTTGAAAGTCGGATAAAATGAAGTGTTTCCTTTGGAAAGCCCATCTCTAATAATGTTTGGTCTGGAGCCTGTCTTAGTAGGCGGGCTACCTTAAAAAAAATATGGCCAATCCTTTTGCTGGCATAATGAATTTTTTCGAGTTCATTTTTACTAATGAAGGCAAGGTCATATAACGCATACTCCTGATCGTACAGATCGGCCCAAAAAGCTTCTATATCTTTATAAAATTGTTTTCTTTTTATGCTGTATTCAGAAGTCAATCCTCTGCCTCCCCAATATCCTTTACATATATCACATACACTCCTCTGTCCTCATCTATTTCCGTTGACGTTACCGCCATCTGCCCAATTCCAGGAATATCGACGATGTCCTTTACTAAGAAACGGATAATATCAAAGTGGGTTTGACAAGGAATCATAGATAGCCTTTTATAATTTTCACTTTCTCTAAATCTGCGAATCTCAATATTTAAGCCTTTTCCACGGTAACTGAATTCATCGGCAGTGGTCACATTTCTTCCGCTTTCTGTGACAACTAAAATTTCTTCTTCTCCGTCCATCTCATTTGAAACTAGCTCATACTGGTTTCCTTTCATGATAAAATAAGTACAAAGCTGCCTCGCATAAAGTTCATCTATTCCAACTTCGGAAACATTATATTCATATAAATGTCTATACTTTCCGTTACGATCTTTCAGATAATAAATGAGTTTCTTCAAATCTTCACCCCAGTTTATTTAATAGGACAGGCATTTCGCGACAATCCAGCCAATAGATAAGGATAATGAGAATAAAGTAATACCTACTGCCCGATTATCTTCCTCAATCGCCTGTCGTATGCTATATCGGATAGTAACTGCTTCTGCTAGGAAATAAAGAATAATCTGGGATAGGATTCCGATCGCTCCCCAAATAGCCATATCAAGAAGTGAAACAGAATACTCCGCTGCTGCCCCAAGTACTAAAGCCAGACCTGCCATTTTTCCCCCAAGCGATAAGGCTGCACTGACATTCTTCTTCCCAATAAGAGTAAATTCCTTTAATTTAGGAGTGGTAATAACAAAAAGTAAAATACCAAGAAGCAATAACAACAAGGCAACCGTTAAATACGAAATAAAGTTTAGATATAAGTTCATTTACATTCTCCCTTTAATACATTTTTATAGTTATCCACCAAAGCTGTGTGAACCGCTGCCGAACCCTGAGCTTCCCTTTACTGACGATGTTCCTGTGCTTTTATTAGTAGAACTGACCGATTCTGATCCTCCTGAAGAGACAGAAGTTGACGGGGAAGCTGCAGATGTTGAGGAAGAAAAGCTTTTCCCTTTAAAGTTAGTACTGCTTTTATAATTGAGGTACTCTTTGCTCTGATATAAAAGTGCTTTGCTTCCATAATACCGGCTGCCATGATAATAATGTCCGAAATGGGATGAACTGTTATCATTACATTCCCAAACCCCATCATCCATGTCCCAATTCCAGTCTGAACATTCGCTGTCTGTCGGAGCAGGCGGAATATTGTCCTGCGCTAAGGGCTCAATATCCTGCAGCGGCTGGGATACAGCTTCACTATCATCCTCATCAATATAAGAATCCTGTGAACTAGGTCCGCAGCCTGACAGACCGAGTAAAAGGGCAGTTGTTGTAATTCCTGCCATTACCTTTTTTGTTTTATTCATTTTTTTGCCTCCTAACCTTTTCATAATTTACGAATGAATTTACACAAAGATTCACATTTTAATTCCATGCTTAACATTTTTTGTAAGATTCATATTTCATTATCTATGAAACTACCTGTTTTGGAAATAATCTTTTTAAATTTTGTCGAAAAATATGGAATAAAACAGAGTATGAACATTGGAGTATTTTTATGATTATTGGAGGTTTATAGTCGCTTGTTCAAGACAAGGAATATATGATTAATGTATATTTTCAAAAAGGAGTGGCGGCGATGGGAACCACCAAATTTGATGGAATTAAAAAGCTTTCCTATTTGTATGCAAAGGATGAAATTAAAACCGGTGACCTTCTCTTTTGTGATGGGCACTATATGGTTAGCGAACTGATCAAGAAGGTCTCAGCTTCCCGTTTTAGCCATGTTGCACTAATGTTCCACTGGAATGACCGATTGCTTTTATTCGAAAGCGTGGAGGATGACGGAGTAAGAATCGTTCCTCTTTCCCACTATCTTTATAACTATGAAAACAGCGGGGCAAAGTATAACGGTACTCTTTACGCTGCAAGACATAAAAGTGTCTCTTCCCTTATTCAAACAGATGAAATCAAAAATATGCTCGGAAAAGCGGCAGATTTATTAAACCGAAGCTACGATAAAAATGAAATCGCAAGAATCGTAGCCCGTATTGGCCTGGGCGTAGGAAGACACACAGATAATGACGAGTATACATGCTCCGAATTTATAGAGGAGTGTTATAAACAGCTGAAAATCATTTTTTCGTTTGAAAACAAAGGCTTTATTTATCCTGAACATATTGCTGCCGACCCTAATGTAGAATCTCTATTCGAAATTACACATTAATAGAAAAAAATTAAAATAATCCTTTAGCCTGTCTCATATCCTTTTAAGAAGATTTAAAGGAGTGAGACAGCGTGAATTCTTTTTTTAGAGGAACCATTATTTTAATCCTGGCGGCTTTTCTTAGTGAATGTACGGAATTCTTTGTTAACATGATCCTGGCCAGAGAGTTAAAGCAGGAAGGTATGGGCCTATACATGTCAGTTTTACCCGTAGTGTTCCTGGTTTTTGTTATTGCAAGTCTTGAGCTGCAAGTCTCAATTTCTAAATTTGTTGCAGAAAATAAAAGAAATCTGCATTTCCCTTTGCTTAAACATGCATTAAAATTGGCCCTTGAAATAATGCTCGTCATGCTTGTCTTAACCTTCATTGTTACCTCTTTTCCAACCGTTCTGGATCGATTTCATCCAATGGTAAGATGGCTGCTATTCTGCCTGATTCCGATTGCTTCCTTCTCATCAATTGCCAGGGGCTACTTTATGGGCGTTCAGCAAATGGGAAAAATAGCAATCTCAAATTTTATAAGAAAAGTGTTTCAATTAAGTTTTCTTTTTATCATTTTTTACTTTTTTAAGCTTAACGTTGAATTGTCACTGCTGCTCGCCCTTAGCGCAATAATAGGTGGAGAATTAATTGTTTTTCTTTATTTGATAAGCCTTTTCCTTATTCACTTCCGCGCACTTAAAACGATGGACAAAGCCGTTTTATCGGGTAAACAAGCACGCCAAAAACTTCTCTCCATTTCAGTGCCAACTGTCGGACTTCGAGTCTTTCATGCTGTTACGAATGCTATTCAGCCCTTTTTGATTCAGGGCGCACTGGTTTCCTCTGGATTTGGAACCGTTGCAGCCACTGAACAATTTGGCATGCTCAGCGGAGTTGCTATGACCATTGGTTTTTTCCCTGCTTTTATTGCCCATTCCTTAATGATTATGCTAATTCCAACCGTATCCGAAGCTTATGCAAAAAACGATTTCCAAAAGCTCAGAAGCCTGCTGCAGCAATCCATGTGGCTGACAATGATATACGGAGTCCCTTCCGTTTTTTGTATGTACATATTCGCTGAACCCTTAACTTCACTTTTCTTTTCATCTGTAGATGCCTCATTCTATTTAAAATTAATGTGGCCTTACTTTTTGTTTCACTTCTTTATTATTCCGATGCAGGCTTATTTGATTGGACTGGGATTAGTCAAAGAAACATTTCTTCATTCTGTCTGGTCACACATATTTTCATTTGGTTTAATCTATTTCCTTGGCTCCAAGGAACCATTAAATACAACCGGGGTTATTATTGGATTAAATACAGGTGGTGTCCTGCTCGCATTACTGCATTACTTTACTATTTGTAAAAAAATAGGAATAACTATATGGCTTACGATTGAAAGACCGAAAATAACTTAAAAAGGAGAGTCAGCCGGCTCTCTTTTTTTGCAGTACATTATTTTTTTATTGTGAATTGTACAGAATCTTTTGTTACTGAGCTTCGTACAGAAATACAGAAGCAGGCCTTGTCAAAGTCTGCCTCTTTTCAATCTTTGTTATTTTACTCCAAGGTATAAGATACTCAAATTTATAATAGTCACAGCCATAAAAGATCCAAGATAAATAAACACCCCTACAACCTGACTAATCCCATCGGTCTCTGAAAAAAACCACCAAAAGCTTCCTAATCCAAAGATAAGTAAATTTACTATAAATATTTTAAAAAATATGGTTCCCTTTTTAGGAGAATTCTTTTTCCCTCTTAAGCTAAAAAAAATAGTGGAAAAAAGTACTAACCCAATTAGTCCAAAGAATACAAACAGTTTCATTGCACCCCGTCCTCCCATTTCATAATCCATCTAGAGGGATCTACCATGTTTATTATTTAGTGTAATTTTACACAATTAGGAATAAGAAGGAAATGTTTTTTTAAAAAGCACATTTCTGTATTTCAGTTTTTTTGTTTCTTTTTTATAAAATCTTCGAGTATAATAAAAACAATAAAAAGGATATAAAAAAAGACCGCTGGTAGTGGATACACCGAACGGTCTTGCAATAGCAGGTTCCCTTTAGGGGGAGCAGCAAATGATTAAGAAAGTAATCTACACACTTTGGCTGCGAGGCTCAAGGGTGGGTTGCTTTTTCTGTGTTAACCCAAAATTGGTTTGAAAGACCATCATGGCAGCACCCTTTCTTTGAGTAATGCTGTATTACCCTTCAGTATCCTGTTCTATTGCTATAATAATAATAATGTATTCATAGGAATGAACGTTCTTGAAACCTGGTTTGTTTCCTATTTTTAAGGAGTGTAAAAATGAGCGTACATAAAGATCTCGCACAGCATGCCGAAAAACAAAACAAAAAATATCAAAGGTTTATGGAGCTTAATGACCTGCGTGAAACCTATATCGAGGATGCCGTTCAATTGTGTTCAGAAGGCAAGCCTTTTTCAACAGACAAAATTAATGAAATAACCAGACAGATGAATCAAATTAATTTAACGTTTATCCCGGAAATGAAATTTGTATCTGCCGAAATGATCAGTGACTATGTACATTCTAAAAAATAAGACCTGGCATCCTGCCGGGTCTTATTTTGAATCCTTTACTTTTGTATCCACGTCCAGGCTTCTTCCAGCTCATCCTTTTCAAAGTGTTTGGCTACTATTCCAGGAAGGAAAGTACCTAACTGTGTCAGTGCTTCCAGCCATGTTTTTTCACTTACTACTGCAAATTTATTAAATTGCAGCCATCGTTTTGCATCAAATTTTAAGCCTTCAGTTACTCCTTTAAAGGTTGAACCATCTACTTCATGCATAATAGCCAATATATTAAATTTCTGCTTTTCCTTGAACCTTTGTCCGACCTCGTTATCTAAAAGCCTGGCATCTTCTTTTGTAGCCTGACCGCTGAATTCAACTGCTATAGTGAAAGCATCCCTGCTTGGAAGAATGGTTAACAAGAGCATCGTCACCTTTAACTTTTTCTTAACCATTCCCCCACTTGTGGGCTTTAAACTTCTGATAACATTTTCATCTCTCTGGCAATAAGTTCATAAGAACGTAAGCGATCCGCCGGAGAATAAGTAATGGTCACTATCATTAGTTCATCTGCGTTGTTATTTAGCTGCATCTCTAAAAGCATCTCTTTTACTTCTTTTGGTGAACCGATGACCATCTTCTTTTTCATGTTTTCGGCTGTCTCTTTTTCCTTCTCGTCCATTGTGTACGCAATTGCTTCCTCTATGGATGGAACACCCTTATTTCCCTCTCCTTTTGCTCTTTGAAGCGACCAAACGATGGAACTTAACGCGACTTCTTCTGCTTTCTCACGAGTTTCGGCACATATGACGGAAACAGTTAAAATAGCTTCTGGTTTCATTCCATCTCTTCTTGGTTTAAAGGAGTCCCGGTATTGCTGAATGATTTGAGTCCCGTTTTGGTCACTCATAAAATGACCAAAAGCATATAGCATGCCTTTTTCTGCAGCCAGTAAGGCGCTCTTTTTGCTAGTTCCCAAAAGCCACGGAACAGGTGGTGTCTCTGGTCTTGGTGATGCTTTTAGCGAAGCGAAAGGATGGTCCGTGGGGAAATCTAGATTTAAAAATTGCAGTAACTCCTCTACAGCGTTGGGCATATTCCATACTTCTTTTAAGAATTGATCCGAAAGTGCATTTGTGGCTTCCGCGGAACCACCCGGTGCCCTGCCAATCCCAATATCAATTCTATCGGGAAACAAAGTGGCAAGCATGTTGAAAATCTCGGCAACCTTGTATGGCCTATAGTAGGGCAGCAGTACAGCTCCCGAACCAATGCGGATCCTTTTTGTATTTGCTCCGATAAAGCTTAACATCACTTCAGGGACTGAGCAGGCCAGCCCAGGCAAGTCATGATGCTCGGCAATCCAATAGCGGCGATATCCAAGTTTATCACCTGCCTGCGCCAATTTCATAGATTGGATCAAGGCATTATGTGGACTCTGATTGGAAGAAATAGGTGCTTGATCTAAAATGCTAAGCCTCATCCTGCAAGCCTTCTTTCTATTCTCTCACTTCACGAATTACCAGATGAAAGTCACCCGTCTGGCCTTTTTCATATAAATTTGTTATCGATGTAGAGTAATTATAAATGGTACCTCTAAATTCATCGTTTTTTGCAGGAATCCTTATATGAAACGTGCCTTTATAAAGTAAAGTAGTAACATCGTGATAATCATCATGTGTAACCTTGAAATCAAGTGTTACCTGTTTTAGTCCATTTACCTCTGCCTCTTCCAAATGATCAACTTGAATCACCTGATCATTTAAGAAAATTTCCTTAGTCAAAAGATCATCTCCTTTTTTTTATATAGAATACTGTAAATTTCTTATAAAATAAGAGTGAATCCACAAGCCTCCTTGCTCGTACCACCCTGTGGTGCCTTGTCCGCCTGTTTTTCCGGCAGAACATTGTACTAGCATCATCGAATAACAACGCAGGAATGAAATGCGAATGAATATTCGAGGAGTGTCCCAGATTCACTAACATAGCCTTTTGATAAAAAAAATGATACCACTCGGTTAAAGGAGGGGCAAATTTGCCGATTGAAAATAAAACGTAGGATGGTCATTGACATACTTTTGGAGGAAGTGTTAGCGTTTGAGAGTAAAACTTTTTAAAGGGATGGGTCTATGAATACTTTCAGCGGGAAACAGGTTCTGTTTCTAATCGTTATCACTCTTTTGGGCATTCTTAGTTCTGTATTTTTTCATTTTCCTCTTGTGATAGGTTTTTTTCCTGGATTTATTAGTTTACTTTTATTAGCTAGGAGCAAAAAAATCTCGGCTGAGCGCATATGGACGATGAGTTTGAGCGGGGTGGCTAAATCAAAGGTCGTTATTCTGATTCTTTTTTCTGTAAGCTTCCTCCTTCCTTCCTGGTACCTTTCGGGAACCATTCCAGGTATGGTGGACATAACAATCAGCCTGATTGATCCCAGCAATTTTTTTATTTTATCTTTCTTAGCAGCTGCCTTCTTTTCTATGATTCTCGGTACTTCTGTTGGAACATTAAGCACCATTGGAATCCCTCTAATGAGTACAGCTTTGGTCCTTCATCTCCCTGTTTCAGTAGCTGCCGGGGCGATTATTTCAGGAGCTTTTGTGGGAGACAGAACGTCACCTTTTTCCAGTTCCCATCAATTACTGGCTAATACTATTGAAATAACAGTTAAGGAACAGCAAAAAGCACTTAGTCTAACGACTGTTCTGGCTTTAGCAGCCTGCTTTATTTTTTATGGTTTTCTTGATTTTCATGGCAGCAGGGAAATGCCATTTCAAAGCAAGCCAAATAATCATTTTTCATTATGGGTCTTTATTCCGCCGGTACTGCTCGTTTCCCTGATATTATTCAGGATAAAGATCTTCTATAATTTTTGGATCAGTATTTTATCTGCAAGTCTAATAGCTTTTATTAAAGGTGTAAGCCTGTTTGAAATGATTCATTCCTACTGGTATGGGATTAAAGGTCTCGGCGGCGGCCTTAGCCACATGTATGAGCTTTTATTGTTCCTTGTTTTAGCAGGTGCTTACAATGGATTGCTTGAGGGGATGAATGTAATTCAGCCGTTTATGGATAAATGGCTCCAGTCTTCCAAGTCAGTTTTTGGAGATTCAGTGAGAACCATTCTTGCCACTCTGCTAATCTCTCTTATAGCAGCTAACCAAACTCTGCCTATAATTCTTACAGGGCGAGCTTTTTTGCCACATTGGAAAAATAGAAGCCGGCAGAGAGGCCTTGCCAGAGTAATGGCCGACACCACCATGCTGTTTCCTGCCATGATTCCCTGGAGTGTCCTTGCAATTATGTGCAGCACGATCCTAAGGATTTCCGTTTTTGACTATCTGTCCTTTGCTATTTTCCTTTGGATTCTTCCTTTGTTAACAATGGCTATTTCACTTTTTCAAAAAGGAAAAAGGTTTCAGGTCACCAAACGTGCAGCTTAATAATGCCCTGATATTACCATCACTAATTGGTCACATTCTTTGTTACAATTTTTAGGATGGATTATTATCAGGGGGAATGAATAGATGAAAAAGTACAAGATCCTCCTAGCCTTGGTAATTATCATTACCTTTTTAGGAGGATTTTTTAGCGGAGTTCTATACTCTTCCAACAGTGGCAAAGATAGCAAAGAAAAGACATATAAAACTCAATCTCTATCACACTCAGAAAAACATCCACCGATAAAAAATGTTCCAAAGGCCGTTGAGAAAAAGCCGAAAGTGTTAATCGGGTATGTGCAGGATTTTCGGAGCCCGGATACAGTTGATTATACTAACCTGACTCACGTCATATTTTCTTTTGCGCACCCGACTAAGGATGGTCATGTTTTGCTTACCAGTCCGACGGCAAGGCAAAATTTGAAAAAAGTTGTGGCGGCTGCACATAGCCACAACAAAAAGGCAATGATAGCCATTGGTGGATGGTTCCATATGTATGGCGGGAATTCCTATCAATATTTCAAACCGGCAATCGTCAATCCAGTTTCCAGAGAAAGGCTGATAAATGAACTTATTTCACTTGCTGACCATGAGAAGCTGGATGGAGTTGATATTGATTTTGAGCACCCCCGCTCACAGCAGGATGCACAAAGTCTGGCAGCTTTCGCAAAGTCACTGGGAGAGAGGCTTCATAGCAGCCATAAAGAGCTTTCACTTGCTGTTCATGCTAAAATCAACAGTGAAACCTTAACAGAGGCTCACGGAATCATTTACGATACAAGCATGTTCCAATATGCTGACCATGTTAATATTATGGCCTATGATGGTCAATGGGATGGCGGCTACAATGCAGCTAATCTGTCACCTTACCCTTTTACCGAAAAAATAGTAAACTATTGGGCTGGTTTATTTGAAGCGAACAAGATTCCGAAGGAAAAACTCGTTCTTGGTGTCCCGCTATATGGCCAGCCAGACGATCCTGCCATTAAACAGGTCTCTTATTCGACAATTATTAAGTCAAACCCGGAAAATGCAAAAAGAGATACTATTCAAATGAACGGCACCACCTATCATTATAATGGAGAAACAACGATTCAGAGAAAAACGAACCTCGCTCTTACCCATGGTTTTGGAGGAATGATGCTTTGGGAGGAAGGCCATGACTTGCAAGGCCCTCTTAGCGCTTCCGCCTCCATTAACAAGACCATGCAAGAAGATAAATTGGTTACCTCAGCTAAATGAGGAAAAGCAGTCTCATCAGAGGCTGCTTATTTCTTTCCTATTTGCTTTTTAAAATCTCCTTAATGGTAGATGGTTTAAATAGAATGGTTATCGGGCTGGTTAAATTCATTACCTTAACAAAGTCCTTATAGATGCTTAAATTGGTCGCAGATAGCTTAAATAGTTTTTTTACATACCATTGTTGAAAGGCTAATCCAAAAGGCTTTTTACCTTTTACTTCACTGTAGCGGAAGTCCTCACATATGACCATGGACCAGACAGGTTTTACGATTTTTGCAAGCTTCTTTTGTAATCCGCTGGTACTCCTGTTCCCTTTTGAAAAATTCTTACTTATTTCATTAGCCTGAAGAGCAGCTATGCTCATTCCCTGCCCAAAAAAGGGATCAATCCGGCAAAAGGAGTCACCAGCAATAATTAACCCCTCCGGCATATGAATACGGTCAAATCTCCGCCATACAATATGGGGAATATTGAACACTCGTGTTTCCGATAAGCTTTTCCCTGCTGATAGTTCCTGATAAATATCAGTGAGAGGAAGCTTTTTGGAATACTCTATAAAGCCATCTTCGCTTTGTACTTCTTCTTGGTTAATACTATTTATGTATCCTATCAGAGTAGCTATATACTTGCCGCCCTCGACTTTAGATAAGGCTCCGCCAATTTTTTCAAAAGGCGGATTGGGATAAGTTAATTTAATCTTAAAATCCCTCTTTTTATCGGGCAATTGGAACTCCCTCGTTGCATAACAGAGGCCTATTTCCACCTTTTCTTCATTAACCTTTTGCCCCTGTTTCTCCATCCAGCTTTTTGAAAATGAAGCAGCCCCGCTTGCATCTATAATTAAATCTGCGGACAATGTTTTCCTCTCTCCGGCTTGAAGAATTTCCACGCCTGTAACCTTACGCTTATCAACGGTTCCAATATAGGTTAATACTTTTGTTTCATAAGAATAGCCTATGTTTTTAATATTGTTTATCCGGCTTTCAATGTATTCTTCAAGAAAGGGCCTCGTCTGAAGGAATGTCGAAAACTCACTTTTTGACCTGATTTTCCAAGCACCATGATGAAACCAGAAAAAATCATTTAAAGAATCAATTTTAATAGAACCTTTTTTCTCCATATCTTCTTTAAATCCCGGAAAGATCTTCTCCAGCACTTGGTCCCCGGCATGAAGCAAAGCATGTATATGATGTCCCTGGCTAACACCCGGACGAACAGAGTTCTCCTTGGCCTTTGCATCCTTTTCCAATACTTCCACTCTATCAAAATATGGCGAGATAGAGGCAGCAATGAGTTTTCCAGCGATTCCTCCACCAATAATAATAGCCCTTGCGCTTTCTTTTATCATTTGGTCTTCCAACAAAATTTCCCCTTTTAAAAATTACTATTATCCGTGAATCAAGACAAACAGTTTCTCCAAACCATCAAGCAGCCGTGGAGATGGGCGGCAATAAAGCTCCTCTTCCAGGATGAAAATATGATCATTGCTAATATTTATCTGGCCAAAGCCCTGTCTTTTTGTTACGACACTTGATTGCACTTTTTCTTTTCTTACCCCTACCCAAGCCAGACAGATATAATCAGGGTTACGGCTTATGACATCCTCCCAGCTGGTCATAACACTGGCGAGTTCAACATCTTCAAATATATTAACTGCACCGGCGGCAGCTGAGATTTCTGTCAGCCAATTTATTTTTCCCGGTGTAAAAATGGGTTTCGGCCACCACTCCCAATAAAGTCTTGGCCGAGTTTTACGTTCCGAAGATCTTTTTTTAATATTTTCAAGCCGTGAACGAAATATGGCAGCTGCCTCTATTCCCCTATCTGGTTCCTTTAATGCTGCAGCAGTCAAGGTTAAATCATGTTCAATATCGGAGAGTGATTGAGGGTTTAAGACAATATGAGGAATTCCCCTTTCCTCTAAAGCCTGCACATTTTTCTCCATCCCAGGTACACTCAGCGAGGCAAGGACTAAGTCCGGTTTTAATGATTCAACTTTATCCATATCAATCGACAGATCTGGACCAACTCGGGGTAAATCAGTAATAGATATAGGCCAATCTGAATAATCGTCCACTCCAACAAGCAGGCCTGCAAGCCCTAAATATTCCATCATTTCGGTATTGCTTGGGCATATCGAGACAACTCTCACCTGCTCACCTCTTTTTCTACTTTAATGTAATAAGTTTAAACCAACAATTGATATATGAAAATAAAAAAGAGAAGCATCGGCTTCTCTGAATCGTTTTATTGCTCTTCCTCATCAAGAAGTTCCTCAAAGGCAACAGAGACCCTCTCGAATTCTTCGTCACTTTCAATAGCTGCAAGATCTCCATCCTGATCTACTTTTAGGAAGAAAATATCGATATCGTCTTCAGTTTCTTCCTGAATGTCCTCTACAAACGCTACTGCAGCATAATCTGTATTTTCCAGAGTTACTGTTGCAAGTACTTCTACCTCCTGTTCTTCACCATTGGCATCAGTGATAGCAAAGACTTCCCCAACCTCAATCTTTTCCATTTTTTTGACCCCTTTCTTAACCTGTATTCCTTTATTTTTCCACTTCTAGCCGAAAAAATTCCATCTTTAACTTAGACCAAAACATCCTTATAATCTGCATTTTTTTCAATAATATGTTTGGCAAAAGAACATTCCGGGATGATCGCTTTGTTTTCATTTCGTGCATATTCAACGATCTTTTCAACCAGAGCTTGTCCGGCCCCCTGACCCTTTAGTTCATCCGAAATCATGGTGTGGGTTATTGTGATGGTTTCTTTTCCATTCTTGTTTGAGTCCTCTGAAACATATTGTATCGTTCCAAGCTTTTCCCCATTTTTTTCAATATAAAATTCCTGATCGCCTTTTTTAATATCAAACACTGCATTTCTCCTCCTTTGTAGCCAATGAACAAAGTGTATTTTGGAAAACGAATGACGTTCCCTTTTCTATCTTACCTTTTCCCAATACAAAGAATCGTAAACAGATCCCCACCTTAAAAACCGCGTACCCTTTCTTTAATTTGATCTAGTATATGAAAAGAAATTTTTCAGATTCAAGCCTTGCTGTAACAAACGGTGGCCTGGCGTCTTTTAAACCTTCCAAAGGTGTGCCCCTAACAGAAAAAGAGAGATGGAATGTCTTTAATAGGAGCTCTTGAAGACAAACATATAGAAAAGGAAACGTTCAATGTCCTTAATATCTAAAAATTTATTGCAAATTGAATCTATAGGAGGTGTAATCGGTGTTATAAAAGACAAAAAAGCCACAGTATCTGGCGGTCTATCATTACAAATGGAAAAGGGAAAGGCTCATCTTCCTTAAAGTCCGGCTCTAACCTCTCATTAGCAGAGTCACTGGAGAAAAATGAATTTTGCCTTTCCTCCTATTTCCGAGCCCTTCAATCCAATTTTGATCAAGCGTAGCTCCGTTTGGCAGGCAAAGGATGATTGAGGAATTTGCCTGGCTAATATCCTTGAAAATTCTCTCCTGCTTTCGTGCATATCCATTGAAGCCTGGGACCCATCCACGAAGAAAGTGCGATGATTTTCTGAGGAGTGTAACCAACACCATCGCTTAAGATTTTATATATAGGCTATGTTATTGATCCTTGTTGATTGGGCGTGATGTAAATGGAACGAAAGCACTATCCTCCTTCGGTAAAAAGGGTCAAGAGAGACCCTGGAGTAACGACCGCGGAAAAGTGGGTGATTGAAACGTTATCCTATGTATGAGAGCTTTCCAAATCCTTATATAAGTCAGCTGCTGCCTGAAATATGGAAACAGAATAAATAATCGTTTCACTTTGCTCTTGTATTACTGGATTCCATTTTTCTAGTGCTTCTTTAATCCTTTTCAAATGTTCTTGAGGATTTAAATCCATACCGTTAAAAAATTGGCCAACCGCATTCAACAGTTTTGTACAATTGCTTTTATCATCTAAGGTACTGTTCCTTGTCTCTGACCAATTGAAAAGTATCTTTTGTGTATTAGCTAAGAAAAGATACCCGTTTTGAATTTGATTTAAGTCATTAGAAAATTTTATGAGCGCTTTTTTGCTTTTTGCAGAAAAGGGATTCCATTTTAAACTATTTTCAGCTTTTTTCAATGAGTACTGTGCATCGTGCAATCCCTGCAAGAGATGGTTCAATTCCTGCCCAAGTTCATATTCTTCATAATGCTTTTCTCCATTACTAAGCCAATTTGCCAAGTTGGAAATGCTGCCTGAAAGATCTCCTCTCAGGTTTTTAATTCGTTGTCGTGCTTCTTTAGTAAAGTTTGGCGGAAACAAAAACATATGTATCAGAACAGCTACAATAGAACCAATAATCGTATCCCTAATTCGGTCTATTGCATATCCCTTAGTTTTATGTTCAAAAACAAAAACAAAAAGGATCGTTAATGCTACCTGGTGAAGCACCGATTCATCCAGCCTTAAGAATAATGCAAGGCTAGCTCCAATTAATATAAGAAGGCCTAGAATCCAGCCGTTAAGGTGAAAATGACTTGCCAGAAGGACAATTACCATAATTCCTAACACAGTCCCCACAATCCTATGGAACGAAAAGCGGATCGATTGATCAATGGTGGACTGAAGACAAAGTATGACGGAAAGAGGCGCAAGATAGGGGTGACCGGAACCTGCAAGTGAGGCTATTTCCCAAGATAAAGCAGAGCCTAAAGCCATTTTGAAAGTTAATAAATAAGGATTTTCGTATATATGTTTTGCTGATTTTTTTTTCATGGATTCTCCTGAATTGACATGAATTTAAAGATATTTTTCCAAAAAACATGATTTATATACTCTGTTGAAGTCAAGTCAAAATGAATTGATTAAATGACATCTTTTGTTAAAGATTTTCAACTTTCCAGTTTTTTTGGTATAATAAAAGCAAATATCAATATAAACTAAAAAAGACCAAACATGCGCGAACATGTCCGGTCATATACAATAGTAGGTTCCCCACAGGGGATCGGCTATTAGGGACAATAATCCACCAGAGCCTCTAACTCAAGGGTGGATTATTTTTTTTGGTTAAATGACAAAATCGACACGACTAAAGTTGCAAAGGCTATCATCGCCATAATCGATTCAAATACTGTCAAACAGCATCACCCCCTTTCGTTTCGGGAGTGAGCCGACCACCCTTGAGAAAACCTATTCTATTGTTCTTTCATTATATCATTTACAAAAAGCGAAATCCCATAGAGAATTATTCTCTGTTTTTCTCCCACCATTCTTTTACTTCATATATCCCTGCAATCTCCTTCTTTGCTTTTTCAAAAACGGTTGCTGAATCACCCTCCGTATAAGTGAAAATAAAATGTGACGGAGTTTCCGCCAATAATCTAAACGAATTTGTTTCCCCGTCCTGGTATTCCACCATATAAACTGAGCCAGTTAGAGCTGTGCCATTAGCCAAATTTCTCATAAGTTCCACTCCTCTCTTTTTATCAATATATCAAAGAGAGCAGCTTAAAATGGATCATTTTTTGTCAAATAAAGCAACTTATAGGCAACTTTATTTTTTGCATAAAACTGACAGTTTCCCGCTCCTTAAAGGGGGTAAATGGCCAATAAAGACATTTAAGAGGAGGACAAAGCATGAATATTGAAGAAGTCATGACAACAGACGTAGAAACTTGTTCCCCAAATACCCCGATTTCAGAGGTTGCAAAAAAAATGAAGGATCTGGATGTAGGTGTTATTCCTATTTGTGAAGGTGATCAGCTGGCAGGCCTTGCCACAGACCGCGACCTAGTCATCAAGGCATTAGCCAGTGAACTGCCGCTTGACACACCTGTATCAGAAGTAATGACGGAGGATCCAGTACGTGGAACTATTCATATGTCGGCAGAGGAAGCAGCGGAGCTCATGGCAGATGTTCAGATTCGCCGTCTCCCTATAGTGGAAGAAGGAAAACTGATTGGCATTGTTTCTCTCGGAGATATTGCCGTTACAAATCAGCTTGATAGCGAAGCAGGAGAAGCGCTCGAGGAAATCTCCAATCCTTCGGAACCAAATATTTAAAAACAAGTACCCCCGTACTCCAAAAAGTGCGGGGGTTTGTTTTATCTTATTTTATTTTAATTAGCTGTAGGTCAGAAAGTGCCTGCTGCAGATTCGCTCTAGTAGCCTGTGTGCTAAAATCAAGGCCAAGGTTTACAGCTGTCTGTGCAATTTCTGGTCTGATACCAGTTACAATAGTTTGAACACCTAGAAGCTTAAGGGCTGAAACCACCTTGAAAATCTGGTCTGCAACCATGGTGTCCACCATAGCTACACCGGAAAGGTCAAGAATCAGGCTGGAAAGCTTTAGTCTGTTCGCTTCACTAAGCGTTTGTTCCATTAACTGATGGGCTCTCTCTTCATCAATGTTGCCAATTAACGGGAGAATAGCGATTCCTTTTGCCAATGGAACAACAGGAACCGATAACTCTAGGAATGCATTTTTCGCTTCCTCAAGAGATTTTTTGTAAAAGTGTACGTAGGTTAAGCTAAAGCAATAAACAGCATGGTCCATCAGCGGGTCGATAATACTTAATGCCTGGAAAACGGATCGGACTGACATATTCTCCTCGACTGCAGTTTCCTCTATAGTACTGTTAATAAAGGTTCGATAATAGCTTGTATCCTTTAGGGCTTCATCAAGTGGAATACCAAGATTATGGGTGTATTCTCCTGTTTCCTTGCCCCATTTTTCAATTGCATCATATGCCTCATCTTTCTTTAATCCCTTTATCAGTGCCTTTGAAAACAATTCAATGAAATCAGAGCGAATTTTAATTACCTCTGCTTCATCCAGCTGTGAAGATAGTTTTAGATGCTCACCCGTGGCTTCTGATTTACGGATCTCGTGAACTTTTTTAGCAATTTCATTCTTTTTTTCAGATACTCGGGATCCAAGTATAGTAAGTTCATTATTCATATTAATCCTCCAGCTGCAGTACTTACATCATTAATATTATTTTACTAGGTTCCATTTTTACAGGCAATTTTGAATGTGTATCTTAGCGAGTAATTTTTGCAAAAGGGTAATCTTTTTTTTATTGCTAATAAAGTATAAAGTTTTACCTTTTAATTTGTCTAGCTCCAGCGCCCAGCGAGTTATCATCTCTGTAAAGCTTCCTTGAGTATCTTGCATCAAGTATGACCTTTAGGTGATACTTGGTGCAGCTAGTGTCCATCCCGCTTCTCCCTACTATAAGTCAACATCGAAATGCTATACATTTCGTGTTGTCCGGCTTCAGTGTCTAGGGGCTCGAGGTCATAAGCCAATCCGTCTGAAGGTTAAAGAACAACCTTCTCGCCGGCTC
The DNA here is from genome assembly GCF_058790155.1 of Neobacillus sp. FW104-15D2. Classification (NCBI taxonomy): domain Bacteria; kingdom Bacillati; phylum Bacillota; class Bacilli; order Caryophanales; family Bacillaceae; genus Neobacillus; species Neobacillus sp. FW104-15D2. The sequence continues at coordinate 94,973 of NZ_JBYTCJ010000005.1, read as the reverse complement.
GTCTTATGCTTGTCGCCCCTAGTCAAGACACTTCAGCATTTCATTATCCTTTATCTCAGTCGAAGTGGAGGCGCGCAGGACGCGAGTCAGAAAGGAGTTGCCACAGGACAAGAAAAGCTTCGTCAGCTTAATCATCGCACGAAGGAAAAGCGCAGCTTTTTCGAGGACGTGGCGACCTTAGCCTTTCTTCAAATGTCCATACGTCGCTGAACGGGCGCTTTCGCTTTTCTTTTAAGATACTATTCAGAGCCTGATACTATTCAAGCTCTCTAAATTTACCCTGCTCTTTTAAATAAACTGATTACTTGAGAAAATGGCAAATTCCTGAAATAACCTTTTCTTCCCATTCAAATGAATTATAGGTATGATCGGCTCCTTCGATGGAGATTAGACTTGCCTTTTCGCCATAGCATTTTTCAATATATTCTTTTGATACTTCAAAAGAAACGGATTTGTCCTCCGTTCCATGAATAAGCAAAACATCCTTTTTATATTTTGCTGCTTCTGCCCATACTTCAATGCTTTGCAATTCCTCGATAAAAGGCTTGCCAATTAAATTTCCTCCTATATCATATGCATCTTTGCTTTTGATATAGCGAGCATGCTTTTGCATTTCTAATGCTTTTTCCGCCATGCTTCCTGCCGGTGCGAGAAGAATTAATTTATGTAAATCATCCTGTAAATGACCTGCAAGGAGACTGGCTACCAAACCGCCCATACTAAATCCAAGAACGACAATTCTATCTTCTTCAACCAAAGGATGGGACTTAACAAATTCAAAAATGGTTTTTGCTTCCTCAAGTTCATTTAAAACGGTCATATCCTCGAAGCTGCCATCACTTTCCCCACTTCCTAAAAAATCAAAACGAAAGCTGGCAATGCCCCTAGCTTCAAGGGCTTTTGATATTTTTAAGAATAAGCGGTGTGGCTCAAGCTTTGTTCCAGTAAAACCGTGGAACAGGATGACTGCCGGAGTTTTTTCACCAACCTTGATATGTTCCATACCTCTAAGAATTTGCTTATTATGAATGATTGAAATTGCTTGCTGCATGTAAACTCTCCCTTAATCTTTCTTTTTTAATTATGTATTAGCTGACATGATGCATTTTCCCTTTTTCATCTTATCAAATTTTTCATCAAAATAGATTCCAAAAGAATCAGCAAGAATCCAAGCCAATAATAAGTGAATATCCTTCCTGGGCTATGGTCAAACTACTCTAGCGGAAAAATTTTTGAAATGAGGGAAATACATGAAGGAAGTATTACAGCAAGTCAAAGAGGATCTTGAAAAAGCATTCGATCATCCGGAAGCGATAAATCTAGATGAAGGTATTGCTAGACTGCAGCAGGCCCTTGAGCAATACGGAGATAAGGGCACAATGATTGAAAATGCTATTACTGCACTCACACAGGCAAAAAATGCTACTGTTGCCCTTAAAAGTGCCGGTGATGTTTCGTCCTCTGCCGCCTATGGACAAGCGTTCAACGCCCTGGACCAAGCAATTGAATCCTACGTAGAAACAAATAATGATCCTTATTAAAATTTAACAATGTAATTGTTATAGAAAGCAAGGGAGAGAGTCTTTTTTTGCTTTTATAAACAACAAAGTTTACGGAAAGAAAGCTGTCTGGATCATCCAGGCAGCTTAATGTTGCTTAAGTTCTTTGACGGTTACGAATTGATACCCTTTCTTGGATAAGGAGCCTAAAACTCCTTCAATTGTTTTCAACTCATTTCCACCTTTATCATACATAGGATGCAGTAGAATAATCGCTCCAGGTTTTACATGTTTATTTACATAGTGAATCTTGTCATTTACAGACGTATAATAAGTATCTGGTTCGAGGCCCCAGGTTATGGTTTCCTGATGATGCTTATTTAAATAGTAGGGCAAAACTACAAGCTTTTTCCCATTTGGCGGACGGAAATCTATAGCTCCCTTGTAACCCGTTTTCCGAATCAGTTCATTGGTTTTCGTTATCTCATTTTCAACAAATGCAGGGCTCTTCAAGACCATCCTCTGGTGTGTATAAGAGTGATTCCCCAATTGATGTCCAGCTTGAACAATTGCTTGTCCATACTCTGGATTCTTTTCAAGCTCATTTCCTATCACGAAAAAGGTAGCTTTAGCATGGTATTTTTCGAGCAGCGGGAGTATTTTTTCCACATTCTTTGTCGGCCCGTCATCAAAGGTTAAGGCTACTACTTTGTCATTTGTATCTACCTGACTTGTTAACCCTCCGAATAACTGAAACGTTCTTGAGTTCATTAATTTATAGGTTCCTACTAATAGTAAAAATACAACAAAAATCCCTATACCAATTGATATGGCTTTTTTAAGCATAAGTACCTCTTTTTTAAATCATATTATTAGACAAACTTGACATTCGTCAAGTTCCTTTCGGAGTCCCTGGTTATACTTATCACGCTCAAAACGGTACAGCCTCGAAAAAGCTATGCTTTTTCTGCGTGCGAGGCCAAAGCTGACGAAGCTTTCCTTATCCTGTTCGTCGTGGGTTCATAATTTTTGGATTTAAATTCTGTTTGCTAACAAAAAAACACACGGACTTTGCCGTGTGTCAGCATTTAATTTGTTTTGCGGTCAAGGGTGCAATGAAATGAACTTGTGCTGGCGGCGCATTTATTTGCTGGCCTGCCTTTTTCAGTTCAATTTGAAGGAAACGTTTAATTTTTCTGCTCTTCCGAACGGTTTTTGCAGTCATGTTAACGCCCTCCTTATTTTAAAACCGTTTTTTTCAAAAAGATCAATAGTCACCGGAGGCCATTTCGTAATCTTCCCATTCATCATAGACTAGGTCGCCACTTGATGCGCCTTTATGAATCGCGTTTTCACACGAAGGGCAGCAAGGGCTTACTCTCTGCAAATCGGCGATTTCCTGTCCGCAAACAATACAAAGTTTCATACTAAACCCCTCCTATTCAGAAATTGATCTTACATCTATATTATAAAGGATCTGTGGGATGGTTCAACATTGCTAAATAAGGATGAGCCTCTAATATTTTGAATTATCTTACAATAACCTCTTAAAAATTCTTCTTTTCTTACAATTTCTTTTAATTTCGTCGTTTTACTTCATTTTAGCAAATGCTTCCCCAGTTCTCTTCGCCCGTGTATGTGTTTTTATCGCTTCGTATACTTCTTCTTTTTTTCCTTTAAGCTCAATGATTTGGCCAGTAAGCAGGCAGTACAGCAGCTTTAAATCAAGTGTAGTATTTTTTAAAAGCTTCGCCTTCGGTTCATTCTCCACCCACTCGGCGGCTTTTTCTCTGCTGCTGAAAAGGGAAAAATCAAGCTTCGTTCCACTTATAGGAAACTCCTTTCGTAAAAGCAGTTCAGCTATTTCTGGAAAAGTCGCTTTTTTCTTACTTAATGAATCCTTTGATGATGATTCCTGCAATAGGAATGTATCCTTCAGGGGTGCCAAAACTTCAATTATTTGATCGAGTTCTTTTAGCTCTTTTTTAAACTTTTGTATGGAGGCAGCTTTATAAATAAGCTGAAGATGTTCCAGATAACTGGATACTTTTTTGTAGGTGAGTTCGCCCATATTCATTCCTAGCCTTCCAGACAATTTAATATTTCAAAAGATAATGGAGCGTACTCCTCCCGCCTGTTTCCGGCAGCTGTTGCTCTGGCAATTTCCTCGTAATTATGAATAACTGTATGAAAAAAGTATGTGCCTTCAGGGAGCCTGCATTGCACTTCGGCAGATTCTAAATATTCTTTAAGATCCAGCAGCACCTGTTGATTTTTCACCGTGCCTTTTTTTAGGGTTTCAAAAATGCCAAGAAGCTGCGGTCTCTCTCCAAACAATAGACGGGCTAATGAAGCATGGCGGTGCTCCTGGCAAATGTTCTGGTAGATTTTATCGACCGTTGTAATATAGTGGGCAACTCCTCGGATACTGACGGTTTGAATAATAGAAGGAATCAAATAATAGTCAGATAGCAGGAAAGCACCCTGAGTGATTAGGTTATTACTGGGAGGGCAATCAAATAAAACAAAATCATAATCCTGGTCTAAACCTGTCTTTTGAAAGAATTGCTGGAGAACGAAGAGGTCGTCAAAATCATCCTTTAGAAGGATGGAAAGTTCATCAAGCCCGCCACCTTCGTAAAAAATATTAGATGGGATAAAATCAATGCCTTCTCCCGTCTGTTTGACAAGCAATTCCTTATCAACCGGAAACTCGAGATTTAGATGCATTTTTTTCTGAATCCAGGCATCGAAAATATAGTTTAGACACTCTCCTGGATTAAGCCGATATAAATCCAAATCAATGCGAGAGAGACAAATTTCGCTCAAAGAACATTGAGGGTCAAGGTCAACCAAAAGAACTTTTTTTTCCTGCAAAACCATATGGCATGCTATCTGGTAAATACTCGTTGTTTTTCCTACCCCGCCTTTATAATTTCCAACAAATATCTTTTTGGCTTTTGCCATTTCCCCGCCTCCCATCCATCACTATTCATCCTATGGCGGGTTATTGAGATTATGACTCTTTATAACTGTTTGCCAGCAGCTTCCAATCCTCCAAGAAGGAAGGCCATAAATTAGGCCGGCGCCTGACCGCTAGCGGATGGTACCCAGCAGTTAAAGGAATGGAATGAACCTCTGTCCATCTGCCTCTCATATTTTTCACTTCTGCCAGGGGATCTTCTAAAAATGATTGCAGCGCAACATTTCCTAAACATAGTATAAGGGAGGGTTTCTTTGATTCAAGCTGCTCTTTAAGATGACCTATACAAATTTCTCTCGTCTTTTCTTTATCATAGGCCCGAACCGGCCTTCTTTTTAAAATATATGTTACAAATAAATCCGCCGGCACCAGACCAGCGTGATTAGCCGCCTCTTGAAGAGTTTGTCTTGTCCCACAAACATAGGGACTCCCTTCCTTGTCCTCACGTGCCCCTGGATTGTCCAGAATAATCATAATTGGAGCTTCTGAATTTCCCTCCCCCCAAATCATTCGGGAGCCTTGTTTATATAAACTGCACTCCTTACAGTCTTTTGCATGTTCAGGAACCGGCTCCTAAGGCCAGATATTTGGGCAAAAATCGGTCATTTATAGTCACCTACCTAATTTTATATAAACTTATTTTAACCAGCTTACAGGTTATTTTTCATGATGGCCTGGAAGATTGGCAGGTAAACACCTGTTGGGATATTTCATATTTTTTTAGGAAAATCATAAATTTATATATAAATCAATTAAGGTGAGTGATGAAAATGTATTATGCACGCTTGGTGAAGTATAAGCTGGGATCTGGGCAGAGGGTTTTCGCAGAAAGATTAACCAAAGAATTTGATCAGATAAGCAGGACATTAGCCGGGTTCAGAGGAAACGTATATTTTTTTGAAGATACACTTTGCGAGTACAGGGCGCTAAACTATTGGGATACAAAAAACGATGCAGAAAATGCGAATCAAGTTTTGTTTCCGAAGCTTGAACAGGAGCTCGAGAACCTGAGGGCCGAGAAGCCTTCTTACCAATTCTTTGAAGTATTTGACCCTTCAGAGGGCAGAGACCTTTTATTCTCCCATATTAAGCTGGTATAGGATTGCTCTAGCCGAGCAATCTTTTTTTTCGGGATTCCAGTAGGGATTTTTTCCTTGCGGAGAATAACTTATTAATCTGAGAAAGGGTGTGTCCTAATGAGAAAATTAGTAAGAATTGGTACAACCTATATTCCTGTGACTAATGTTGAACTCTCTGCCCAATGGTATGTAAATAACTTAGGTGCAGAATTGAACTATAAAGACGCAGATAAAGCAATCCTCAATTTGGCAAATCAAAGCTTTTTCCTAGTTGAAGCTGCCGAGGATCAAAGTACAAATTTTTATGATAATAAAGGTGCGAAACGTTTTTCGGTCACTTTTGAGGTTAATGGGTTAAGTGCCTTGGAAGCCCTTCATAAAGAATTTAAAGAAAAAGAAATCAAAACTGGAGAGATTGAAGACAGAGGCCATGCTGGAAGGAACTTTGTCTTCTTTGATTCTGATGGCAATATGTTTGATGTTTGGAGTGAATTAAGTCCTGTTTTCATGTAAAGGTTCGGAGTAACTAAATGAGTTAATTTTATAATTTCAGGAAAAGCTTGTCATAGATTTAAAACTTTTTCCATAAATATTGAGAATACCGCAATTAAAGGAGTGAAATTTTATAGTGAAAATGCATGTTATTTATGAACAGCCTAAAAACCCGGAAGGTTTTGAAAAGCATTATTTTGAGGTTCACATTCCTCTTGTTCAAAAGATCCCCAACTTAAAAAAATTTTCCTGTCAAAAAGTGTTACAGGCACAAAATACGGAGAAAAATTTATATTTAATGGCCGAATTAGAATTTGAAAGTTTAGATGTCTTTCAAGAATCTATGAGCTCTAAAGAAGGAAAAGAAACACAAAAGGATGTTGACAATCTTCTAGAGTTTTTACATAAACGACCAGTGATTATTATTAGCCAATAAAAAACTGCCTGGATCCTCTATAAGGGGTCCAGGCAGTTTTTTTATGCAAATACCTTTTGGCTGGCGAACTCTTCTTTAATTTTTGCAAGAAGTTCTGGGTTTGTTAAAATTTCGTATGCAGTAAGGGCCATGGCTTTCGCTCCAAGAATCATGCCTTCTCTGCCCTGCTCGCTCATCGCTGCCTCTCGAAATTCATGTGTATGGGCAACGGTTGGCACATCAACAATTTTAATATACGGGTGAATGGCTGGAACTACCTGGCTAACATTTCCCATATCAAGAGAACCGGAGCCATCGCGTTCAACCACAATTTGCTCCTCGTTAACACCCAATGAAACCAATTCCTTGTTAAATGCCTCTGATAACTCATTGTTTGTGATCATATCATCATAGGAAAATTCATAGAACGACCATTTCATAGTGGATCCTGTCTGAAGTGCTGCACCTTCAGCGCATTTCTTCACCTTTTCAACCAGCTCGTTCACATAATCCCTTTTTGCTGCACGAACATAGAATTGGGCAACTGCGTAATCAGGTACAACATTGGCTGCTTTTCCGCCTTCAGTAATAATACCGTGTATTCTTGCATCTGGCTTAATATGCTGACGGAGAGCATTGATGCTGTTAAATGTCTGGATAACTGCATCGAGTGCATTAATTCCCGCATGAGGACTTGCTGCCGCGTGCGCTGGTTTTCCAAAGAATTCAAACTGAATGGCATCCATCGCGAGCGAAGCACCACTTTTAACATAATTATCACTTGGATGAACCATCATTGCCACATCCAAAGCATCGAAGATACCGGCATCTGCCATCGTTACTTTTCCGCCTCTTGTTTCTTCAGCAGGTGTACCAAAAACTATTATTTTTCCGCCAGTTTCCTGGATTACCTTACTTAAAGCAATCCCAGCAGCGATTCCCATTGTTCCAATAAGATTATGTCCACAAGCATGGCCTACCTCAGGAAGCGCGTCATATTCCGACATAAATCCAATTACAGGACCCGGCTTGCCGCTGTCAAAAGTTGCTGTAAAGGCAGTTGCTAGTCCGCATGTTCCTACTTCTACAGCAAAATCATGTTTTTTTAATTCCTCTGTTAAAACCGTGCATGCCAGAACCTCCTCATGGCCAAGCTCCGGATTTTCCCCAATGTACTTGCTTATTCTATAAAAATCTTCTTTATATAATTCTATCTGATTAATAATATGCTGTTTCATTTTAATCATCATCTCCCTAATATGAATGTATAAAAAATCATATGATATTATATTAATACACTTTTGTGTTTTTTTCACTAGTTATTTATTTCTTTTATAAATTTGGATTCCCTGTTGATTTTCCGTTTAATGCGCTTGCTTTCGGCTGGCGGTTCAGTATTCAGTATCCTTTCAAACTTAAGCACCTAGCCTCTCGAGGTCGCTAAAGTCCTGAGATTGAAGTAAGGGAACGACTTTATCTTCACAGTTACCAGCGCTTGTCGAGGCTGAATAAAGGCACTTCCGTTCTACTTTCTCCAGGACCCTTTGGATCTGCGTGTCTCCCCTGCCCCTCTTTTCGCTCCGGTGTCTCGCACCTTCCGTTCCGATTAACATTTTGTTAATCACCAATGAGCTTTAATATAGCCATATATTAGAGAATCCGTTAAAGGAATTTTATGGTATATGATAGAATTATATTAATTTAAAAAATGAAGAGTGGTCAAGTGGAATTAATCAAATTAATTTTTATCCGTTATCCAAAAATGGCGCGGGTTGCGGCTTTAATATTGCTTGCCTATGTATTTGTGGAATCCATTCAAGCTGGTTATAAAACAGGAATGCCTCTTTTCAGGTAAGGTTCTTTTGGTTTTGGAGGATTTATGTAAACGGGGTATAATAACGGTAAGAAGAAATGAAAGGAATGATTATATGTCTACAGGCGGTTTATGGGGATTAACCATTTTATCAGCAGTAGCATTTTACGGAAGTATTGTATTAGCATATTTTTTAACTTGATAATGTAAAAAAGGCTGTTCTTTTGAGGAGAACAGCTTTTTCTTGAGAAAGATGTGGCCTTTCTATAAAAAAAGTTTATAAATGATTCCCTAGCTCTTAGAAAACGCTAGTATATTAGAATGTGAATGTCCGACTTTTTCTAAGGAATGCTTGACTTCGCCAAGGAATGGCCAACCAAGGCCGATTATGTCTATGTATGAATTGAATTGCTTAACCTTGGCCATGTAATGCACCAAAGAATTGACAGACACCTATCAAATCTCACACCCTTTTATCCTCCAGCTTTTTTCCTCATTAACCTTTAAATAGGACTTTTCCTTATAGAGGGTGTTTGAAATATTAATGCATATAAAAAAAGCACCTCCCCCTCTATGGGGAAGGCACTTAATCTGCCTGAATAGCGATTATAACAAATTTTCCATTTTCCACTTCTTTAACAAAACCCGTCACATCCTCCTGGGAAAGCCCGAGGGAAAGCATCTTGTCATGTACCTCTTCTATGCGGCTAGAGAAAAAGTAGGCCATAATATCAATCAATCCATCCTCTTCAATGGTGTCATCATTTGTATCCGTTTCTTCAATTACTTTCTCAGATTGTTTTTCATTATAGGTAAAGACATATATATCGTCGAGCAAATATCCCTCGTTTTTGAGTCCATTTACCGTGTTTCTCGCCTCTTGTAAATTTTCCGCTACTTTATATATATACATACTTTTTCCTCCTGTTTGACCGTTGGGCCAATCTTTTGTCTTAAATTATTTCCCTCCAGCACAGGCAATTAAACTAAGAAAAAAGGAGAGGATTTCTCCACTCCCTCTATTCACCCTGCTGTTCACTTTCAAGCAGGTGTCTGAGTTTATTAAGTTTATTGTCCCAAAACAATTCAAAATACTGGACCCAGTCCTGCAGTTCCCGCAGAGGCTCAGGATTTAAACTATATCTGGTTTCCCTTCCTGATTTTCGTTCCCGGACAAGCTCAGCCTCTGCTAAGACCCGAAGATGCTTGGAAACCGCGGTGCGGCTTATGGGAAAGTTTGCACTAATCGCGGTAACCGGCATCTCTTCTTTGCTGAGCAGTTTTAATAATTGACGGCGGGTAGGATCAGCTATGGCCTGGAATACGTCATGTTTTGCTCTGTCAGCAGACATTAAGCCTCAACGTACGCACGAAGTTTGTTCTCAACCATACCAGCCCAGCCGTTTTCCATATTCCCGCGGACTGCAGTATGTGGAGCGCCAAATTCGGTAACCTTGTTGACATCCCAGCCGGAGTGGATCAATGTAAATTCCGTTCCGTCTGCTACCTCCAATAATTCAAAAGAAAGCGTCCAGTCTTTTCCCCATCGGAAAGAAAGAGTATTAGGCGGGTCTACCTTTGTCACCTTGCAGGGAGACATACCAAATTGACCGGCATTTAAATGAAATTCATGGCCTTCTTCTGGCTGCATATCATTTGGCATAAACCAAGCTTCAAGCCCTTCTGAGGTTGCTACTGCATCCCAAACCTTTTGGATTGGGGCTTTAAATCTAACCTTGCGAACGATATCTAATAGCTGAGCGTTATTTTCCAATTTAAAATCCACCTTTATTATTTTTTTGTTTTTACTTTATCCGTGTGACGAAAACGAAGGGCAGACCATGTGTCGTCTACCGCCACGTTGCTTACTGGGCGATATGGCGTGTCCTCTTGGGCCAGCTTCCATAAAACGTCCCTATTAATATCCGTTTTAATTTTTGAACTTTTCTTTGGGTAGGTTACCCAGAAAAGCGCATCCTCTTTTAAAAAAGGAATCGTTGCAGCAAATGACTTTTTCACGTCTTCACTATTTAGGACGAATAGCTGAACAAATTCATATGTACCTTCAGGCAGTGTATCCTCTTCAATGCCCAGGCTAAACCCTTCAGGTGCATTTAAAACGAGGGCTCGTCCTTGTTTGTAGCGCAGCTTTTTTAATAATTCTTCCACGTTTCAGTACCCCTTTTCTTGTAAATGCGAAACCATTTGGTTTCGTATTTAATTTAACTATAAAATACAAATTAGTAAGAGTCAAGCCGAATTTTAATTTAAGAATCACCGGAGGCTTTTTTAACTAAAAATCTTGTTTTGCAAAAAAATATTAGATGATGGAAATCAAGTAACCAAGCTTTTTTATTTGTATACTCATTTGTACTTTAGGGCCTCTCCAGTTTCCTTTCTCATCCTTTTGAATACAATCTGTTCAATTGCACGTATTTATTTACAATCTTGAGGATTTAAAGAGCAGGTTAAACAGCTGCAGTATGAGGACAAGTAAAAAGTAAAGGTTGGTGCGATTAAGCTTTTCCTTGATGGAACCCAACGTTTTCATACGGCTGCAGCCGGGTTTTATAATACAGGAATATAATAAGACTGCGAAATGGGTTGGTGAGGAGCAAGAAAAGTACAAGGGGAAACTTCCTTTGGATGATGGGAAAGAAGGATTAAGTTTGCATATAAGTAGTTCAGATAACGTGGAGAAAATCCAAAATCACAGGTTTAATAACATATAAATTAGCAACATAAATAACGATATAATTATCACACCAAAAAGCTTGAGAAAACTTTCAATCTCAAGCTTTTTGACTTTTATGTGGTAAGACTTTAATTAAAGCACCTCGTTATACAGTAATTACCACTTTACCTTGAGCGTGACCTTCCAAGAAATATTTGAAAGCTTCAGTTACTTCACTTAATTTATACCGTTTATCAATTATTGGTCTTACTTTGCCAGTCTCAAGTAATTCTTTTACATAATTTAAGTCTTTTTGGTTTGCTCTCTGTAACAGGTTACTTATTTTCTTGCTTCCAGTCATTGAAATAAAAGGTCCAAGAAATAATGTTTGAAAATATTGGGATTCGGAACCTCCTACGTGAACGAAAATCCCATTTGGGTTTAGTACACGTTTATAAGCAGAAATGGAATTAGAACCGTTCACACCAAGAATCAAATCGTAACACTCCTCATCTTGGGTGAAATCCTCTTTTGTATAATTAATGATATGGTCGGCTCCTATTGAACGCAATATCTCTAAATTTCTTGTACTACATACACCTGTTACTTCAGCCCCAAATGATTTGGCAATTTGTACCGCGAAAGTACCGACACCACCAGATGCCCCATAAATTAATACTTTATGTCCCGATTTAATCTTACCTTTGTCACGTAGTCCCTGTAAGGCAGTTACACCTGCCATAGGAGTCGCAGCAGCTTCCTCGAAGGAGATATTGTTTGGCTTTAAGGCTAAAGCATATTCGGGGACAGTTACATATTCGGCAAAACCACCCCAGCCACTACCAGAGAGGTCGCCAAATACTTCATCACCTATTTGGAATTGCAAAACATTCTTACCAACAGCTTCAATTGTACCAGCTATGTCACCTCCTGGAATAGAGTATTTTGGTCTCGTTAGTCCGAAGGCAAAACGGGCTAAAAAGGGTTTGCCTTTCAAAAGAACCAAGTTACCAAAGTTTAAGGATGCTGTATGAACCTTTACCAATACTTGATTCTCGGTAGGTAAAGGTTTTTTTATCTCTTTTAATTCAAGTACATCAGGTGAACCATATTTATCACAAACTATTGCTTTCATAAGAACCCCCTCCAATTTTCTTTAAAATGAAAGGATTTGCTTGCTTATTTCCGAAATTATCCATATGCTAATCCTCCTTGATTAAATTTTCTTTAATAATAACAAGGGGATTAAAACCTTTCATTGACTTAAGTTAATTTCTAGAGACTTTAGAGTTTTTTTATAGTGGTTATTTCTAAGAGGAAGGGTGTTATTAAGCTCAATATGTTTGGTGAGTTAAACTTCGGTATTTTGTTGCTGATGAGAGGCGGAAGATTGCGAAATGTGGATGACATCTATTTTAAAAATTATTTTTTTTAATTCGCTTTTTTATTCTACTTAATGACTCAGGAGTAATTCCAAGATAACTAGCCAATTGATGCTGTGGTACACGGTCAACTAACTGTGGACGTTTCCTTAAAACGGATTCGTAGCGTTCTTCTGGAGAAGAATTGATAAACTCTCCGAATTGTTCTTGTATTTCACCAAGGTTTATCTCCATCATTTTGCGTATCATTGTTTCTAGTTGTGGGTATTTGTTAAACATCGTTTTTTCAGAATCAACGTCGCCAACAACTAATATGCAGTCTTCGGCACACGCTAATGAATACTTTGACGAATCACCTTGAGTCTGTTCGTTGATAATTGGAATAGCTTGTTCTTCAGTAAAAAAATCTGATGTCACCTCTTTACCTGATTCATCTATAAAAAACTGCCTAACACACCCCATTAATACGAAATAACATTTAATGGCGGATAGTTCTCCTTGTCTAAGGAGGTATTTTCCTTTTTTATATTCTTCAATTCGTAAACTTTCAGAGATTGCCCTCTGTTCATCTTCGCTGAGTAAAGTAAAATCAGACATATATTTCAAAAGCATTTTATTCATATTACCTTCCTTTCTTATAGAGGTAATTTAAATGTTCCTTAATCATTTTAACATTTTTATCCATATAATTTTTCCTTTTTAGATAAAATTACAATTTAAATAGCACTCAAATTCGCATGATGACAATAGCTTATTTGGGGTGCTATTTGCTATGCTATTTTAGGCGTATTTACTTTAAAAATGTTGATGTATCAATGAAAAAAAGCATACCAATTCAGCGTTAATTGATATGCTAATTCATATACTATTTGCTATGTTTCTCCACGAAAACGGAACTACTTAGTCTGCATTATACCCCTCTTCCAATTCTACTTTTTCGTATTCTTTAAATTCTAAAAGGGCCGGAGTTTCGGTATAAGATTTAAAGGCAGCATCAATAGATAACTTTTCCTCAGGAATCCAGCCACTTCAGGTTTTCCTTGTTCATGAGTTCAATTAACTGCTGCAAAAATATTTGTTAAAGGTTCCAGCGAAGCAATTGGGCAATCAGAGCTTCCTGTATACGGATTCCTAACTTGTCGATTGTAGTCCATGCATTGGCACTTTTTAGTGATCAAGTAAGGCCTTTTCCCTCCAGTACATCTTTTCGCTCTCAGAAACTTTGCAGCAATTCTTTCCGAAATCATATATGGCATAATTAATATCATTTATTAATTCATCAGGAATTTCACATTGGAGTTTGGTTTGAATATGGTAAATTAATTTGTTTGAGTAAGGCAAATGGCTTAACAAAGGAGTTCCCCTTTCTTCATTAAGAGTTCTTTCCTTAGAATTGCCAAAAAAAATCATTCTTAAAATGATATAAAAAAACAATCATTAAAAACAAGCGTTATTTTGGCCTGTTTTCAATGATTGTAATCAGTTCCTTCCAATCAGTAATTCGCGGTAAATTCTTATGGCGATTATAAGATTGATCCATTAAAAAAACCTGGGTTGATTCGTTCAGGATGGTTTCAAGAATTTCTGGTTTATCATCAAAATAATAATCTAGTTTTAGTGTTTGTATGATTGCAGCCTTTTCGTGATCTTCCATTCCATAGAAAAACCGTTCATCCTGAACTGGGAAACCATTCCTTTTCATCCATTCCCTTGTCCGTTCACCATGATCTTTTGGCCTGGCGGTAATATAGTATACTTCATGGTCTCGTTTTACTAGTTCCTGAAGTGTTTCAACTGCCAAGGGGAAGGGAGGACAATTGGTATAATAAATTTCATTTAAAGAATGATTCCACATTTCTTTTCCTTGTTCGTCTGTTAAGCCAAAGGGTTCATGGATAAATACCTTCTTTAACTGCTGAAAAGCCTCAATAGGAACATTGTCATTCAGTTTTTTGTTGTATAGGTGAAACGCATGCTCCCTCAGGTTAATTAACGTGTCATCAATATCAAAACCGAATTTCATTTTAAAGCTCCTTTTTAGGAAAAACAGGGTAACCAGTAAATTTAAAGTCTTTCCCGACTTTAACAAAATCGGTTTCAGTCAGCTCTACAGCATCCCGCATTTTTTCAATTCCCATTCCTTCAAGAAAAGTGGGTGCGAGTTTTCCCCCAATTAATTTAGGCGCAAAATAGAGGATAATCTTATCAATAACCTTGCTTTCAAGAAAAGAGGCATTGACGGTACCTCCCCCCTCAATTAACAGCGAGGAAACCAAATTTTCACCCAGAATTTGTACGACCTCATTCGGGTCGATAATTCCTGATCCGGATGTAGGTATTACTTTGGTTCCAAGAGAAGTTAAAGTTTTTGCTTTTTCTTTGTCATACTCACTGCCAGTAAAGATCCAGGTGTCGGCTTCTTTATCTGTAATAACCTTGGAGTCCAAAGGAATTTTTAAGGTTGTGTCTAATACAATCCGTAAAGGATTGCGTCCATTGGGAATACGAGTAGTCAAAGATGGGTTATCTGCTATAACAGTATTAACACCAACGAGAATGGCCATATTCTCATTTCTTAACTGGTGGACATCCAAACGGGCTGCTTCAGAAGTTATCCATTTGCTTTCATTCGTATGAGTAGCAATTTTTCCGTCTAGACTTATACCAGATTTAAGTGTGACGAAGGGTTTTTTTTCAACAATAAACTTATTGAATACCTCGTTCATTTTCCTAGACTCTTCTTCACGCACACCAACAATGACTTCAATCCCTGCTTCTTCAAGGATTTTAACGCCATTCCCCGAAACGACGGGATTAGGATCGAGTGTGGCAATCACCACTGTTTTTAATCCTGCTTCGGCAATAGCAACAGCACAAGGCCCTGTTCTTCCATAATGGGAACATGGCTCAAGGGTTACATAAATAGTTCCTCCTCTTGCTTTGTCACCCGCCATACGCAGCGCATGGATCTCGGCATGAGGCTCGCCGGCCTTTAAATGGGCCCCAATGCCAACTACCCGGTTATCATTTACAATAACAGAGCCGACCAGCGGATTAGGGTCCGTCTGGCCTTTCATCGCTTTGGCGTTTTGCAATGCTAAATCCATATAAAACTCATGGTTAGTCATTTGGACAAGTTCCTTCATTTTTTAAATGGCCGGATTTGTTTATCTTTGTCTGAAGATACTTTTCGTTAAACTCCGATATATCACCCCATAGCGGAACCCTTCCACTAACTGGCAAACCTGCATTTTGCAAAGCATTAAGCTTTTTCGGATTGTTCGTAATCAATGTTACCGGTTTACTGCGTAATGCTTTTAAGACTTCAATGGCATCACTGTAATTTCTGGAATCATCAACAAAGCCTAGGCTTTCATTAGCTTCTACAGTGTCATATCCATTCTCCTGAAGAATATAAGCCATTGCTTTGCTGAATAATCCAATTCCGCGGCCTTCATGGTTAGCTAAGTATAATAAAGCACCATTTCCGTGTTCGACAATCATTTTCATGGACTGTTTTAATTGATATCCACAATCACAGCGTTTGCTTCCAAAAATATCACCTGTGTGGCAAATGGAATGCATGCGGATAATTGCGTCATCCGCATTTTCAAAATCACCGTAAACAAGAACACTGGATTGCTGGAATTCTGCCAGATTGGAAGAGGATAATCTATCAATTACTTGATCGAAATCTTCTGTAACTTCATCACAATTCAGCCAGCAATACCATTGAAATACAACCGTCTCATCATATAAATTAACTGGAAGGCGGATAGGACCAACTATATAGATACCTCCCTCTTCCTTTTTAACTAATTTAATTTTATCTTCTAAAACGCTAAGTACCTTTGAGCTTAATTTCGCCTGGCTCATTTTCATTACCCCTTTTTTCAATAATGCTTATATTAATTTATCATCTATTTTTTCATTAAGTTAAATTTGAATGTGCTCAACGAATCCAGTTAATATTTTTAGTATAGCCAATTTGAGACCCCTGGTAAAAAAGAAACTCTTTTCCGGACCATCATCCAAATAGCCAAACACTGTGGCTTAAGCTTCCATAACGGTAGCTCCGGTGAAGCAAAGTGGCTTTTTGAGCATCGTCTGCTGCGCCCATAGCATAGAATAGCGGAATAAAGTGCTCTCTTCCTAATTGAGGAACTGCATATTCTGCAAATGGTGCAAGTCCATCATATTTAAACAAAGATTCAGTATCCCAAGTACTTAAATGGCTTGATAACCAATTATCAAACTCCTCTGCCCAAGGATCTACCTGTCCATTGTCAGCCCAGTTTAGGACTCTTAGATTATGCACCGTTCCTCCGCTTCCAATGACTAAAACATCATTAGCACGAAGCGCTGTTAAAGATTGACCGATCTTATATTGTTCTTCTGGTGTAATGTTCGGATTTACTGACATGCTGACAACAGGAATGTCGGCGTTGGGGTAAAGCATTCTCAGCACAACCCACGCGCCGTGGTCCAGACCGCGGTCATTGTCTACTTCAAAAGGAATTTGATTAGAAATAAATAAATTCTTTATTTCCTCGGTTATGTGATTATTTCCTTTAGCAGGATACTTGATACTATTTAATTGGGGATCAAATCCTCCAAAATCATAAATAGTTGTAAATTCCTCAACATTGCTTATCAGCTGTGTTGGATTTTCCCAGTGTGCGGAGAACAGAACAACTGCTTTTGGACGAGGCAGTGTTTTTCCCAGTTGACTCAAAAATCTTGTATATTCATTGTTTTCAATCGCAAGCATTGGTGAACCATGAGCAATAAATAATGATGGCAGCATTTTCAGCACCCCTTTTTTAGTATTGTTTATATTTTGGCAATAATGAGCTTTAGCTTAGCTTTTATTATAAAGGATCAACACAGATGTTTCCTCATATGAATCTTTGTTTTCTATATAATATCAACTAAGGCAGTGGATAGTCAATTCATTTTTTGTTAATATGTAATTAAGTTTACTATTAGGCAACTCTTGAGGTGATATAATGGATATCGGTTCCAAAATCCGTGCAATAAGAAAACGAAAAAAAATAACCATTGCTCAAATGTGTGATGGAACGGGGTTATCAAAGGGTTTTATAAGCAACGTGGAAAATAATAATACTTCTCCTTCAATTAATACGCTGCAAACCATTGCTCAGTTTTTAAATGTGCCACTTCCCTATCTTCTACTAACAAAGGAACAGCATATGAGTGTAGTTAGAAAAAACGAAAGGGAAGTCACAACAACTGAGTGTACGGACCTTAAGGTTCAGCAGCTCGCTTCCAGAAGCGGTTTAAGTTTAAGCCTTGTTGAAATTCCCCCTGGGGCATCCAACGGTGAAAAAAGTGCGCATGAAGGTGAGGAATGCCATCTGGTATTACATGGAAAAGTACTGGCTGAGCAAGGTGAGGATTCCTTTATTCTAGAAGAAGGCGACACCTTTAGCTGGAGCGCCAGTGTGCCCCATTATGTTAAAAATGTTGGCGATGATATGGCAAAAATTTTAATCGCTGTATATAAAAATAATCTTGAATAATTAAAGGCCCATTTTGATAATAGGCCTTTTCTACCTATTAAAATTTGCATCTATTTGGCTGAGTGTTTCTCCAATTGATTCGTGTATAACGAATGTACCAGAGTCAAAGTCATAAGGCGTATCGCTCTTATTAATAATAATGAGTGGTACGCCTTCCCTTCTGTACTGAGGGAAGGTAGAAAAAGGTGTTACCTTCAGGCTTGTACCAAGAACAAGAATACAATCCGCTTCATGGATAAGCTGCAATATCGTATTAAAGCCCTCTATAGTAAACCACTCCCCTGCATCACCAAAAAGAACGACATCGGGTTTAATATAACGATCCCTCTTATTCTTTGTCTGGCAATGGTCACACACATAAAACTCCTTCATGGCTTTCTGCCTATTTGCCATTTCTTCTGTTGAATATTTTGTTCCGCAATTCAAACAAGTGGCCGTTTTCATCGTTCCGTGAAACTCAATTACCTTTTTGCTTCCCGCTTTTTGATGAAGGGCATCAATGTTTTGAGTAATAATATGCGAAACAAGCCCTTCCCTTTCCCATTTTGCAAGAACCTCATGCCCCCTATTCGGTTCTGCGTTAGGGTGATAGAGATTCTCTACCGCAAACTGATAAAATTCTTTTGGATGCTTTGAAAAGTAGTCGATAGACAGGATATATTCAGGAGCAACCGAGTAAATCCCTGTACGCGAGCGAAAATCCTTAATACCTGATTCCGTACTAATTCCTGCTCCTGTTAAGACAATAATATTCTTTGAATTACTTATCATATCTGTAACCTTTTTAAACATGCTGTTTTCCATGTCAGACACTCCCAACTATTAAATTCTTTTATTTTATTCCTTTTTAATCCCCATACTAGACTTGGTTTATACCGAATTAAAAAACATCACAAAAAACCAAACCTTTAAGAGTAGATGGCACTTCTATGCCATTCAAATATAGACAGATATAAATAAATAAAAGGGCAGATGATTTCTGCCCTCTTAGATAAGCTTTTTCAATTCTTCCCTGACACCATCGATAAGATCAGGCGGATTAACTCCATAATGAGATAAAGTTTTTGCCTTTTCTTCTCCTGTCTTTGCATGCAGGTAGCTGGCCGAAACAAGGGCTTGAATGGGAGAAGCACCTTGAGCCAGAAAAGCACTGACTATGCCCGTAAGTACGTCCCCGCTTCCTCCTTTTCCAAGTGCATCATGACCCAGAGGGTTTATGTATATTTCTCCACCAGGTGATGCAATAATGGCGCGATGTCCTTTTAACAGTAAATATATATTGTTTTCTTTTGCGAAATTCTTGGCGATTTCTATACGGTTTTCTTCCACTTCATTCACCGATAAATTTAATAAAATCGCCATTTCACCAGGATGAGGAGTGAATATAACATTACCCTTGTATTGTCTTACTATATCAAGGCTGTTTCTCAGTAAATATAGTCCATCTGCATCAACAACAACTGGCTGTCCATTAAGAGATGAGAACAAAGATCTAATCCACGCTTCGCCGCCAGTAAATCTGCTTATACCTGGTCCTACAGCGATTGTTTTCATTTTATTAAGTGATGGCTTGATTTGATCTATTGCATTTAGAGCAAAGTGGCCTTCCTCTTCGTACAGGGGTAAAAATAATGATTCAGGACTTTGGGTGGCTGCTAATGGATAAATACTTTCAGGAACTCCAAGTGTGACAAGTCCTGCTCCTGCATTTAAGGCAGCTTTTGCTGTAAAAATCGGTGCGCCCACGAAAGTGCGTGAGCCCCCCAAAACAAGGACATGTCCAAAGGTTCCTTTATGTCCATGCGCTGGCCGGACGGGTAGAAATTCTTTTGCGAGCGCTTCAGTCATTAATTTCGGTAATTTTAGTTTTAAATCTGTTATTATCGAAGGCGGCACCGAAATATCGACAGCCTTCCACTCCCCTATATAGCTTGGACCATCTTGTAAAAAGAAGCCATTTTTCGGGAATACAAAGGTAATCGTTTTATCTGCTTTAATGGCAGCACCTTCTACTTTTCCTGTATCACTGCTGACACCAGAGGGAATATCGACGGAAATCACCAGTTTATCTATAGCTATTTCGTTTACCACAGAAATTACCTTGCTGACAGGCTCGCGAACTGGCCCGCTAACTCCAGTTCCGAGGATGGCATCTACAATAATGTCTGCCTTCTCTATTTCAACGCGGAATTCTTCTATCTCTGAAAAATATAAAATTGGCAGACCCCTATGCAAGTAGGCATCATAATGGATTTTGGCATCTCCATTAATCCTCTTTGGATCAGTGACTAAATAAAGAAGGGGATCGTACCCTAAATCAAAAAGCCTGCGGGCAATGACAAAACCATCTCCCCCATTATTTCCGCTTCCGGCAAGTACAACAATTTTGGAATTTATCCCCTTGGCAGCAGATTTGACCTCTTCAGCTACTTTTGCACCGGCATTTTCCATTAATACGATGCCTGGCAATCCTAATTTTTCAATTGTATACTGATCCATTTGCTGCATGTCCTTCTGCCCTGCGACAAACATATCCATCCCTCCGATAAGGAGTTTTTTCTAATATTACCTCTTTAGATCTTTTTCTGCTAATTTAAATTTCTATCTTCATTAATCCGTCATAGCCAGACAGAAAAATTCCAAGCCTGTAAATTTACAATAAAAAACTCCCTGTTAATCAGGGAGCCCATTAACGTTGAAAGGTTTTTCGATAATCATTAAGTTCCATTTCTATGGAAGTAATTATTGCAAGGTATCTCTTACATAATTCTTCATTGTCAAAATCATCGCCTTCTCCTAATACTTGCCACTTCAAAAAAGTGTTATCAATTTCTTGGACGGCTTTGGCAATATCTTCTTCAAGTAAGTGAAAATTCTTATAGAGTAAAGGTCTAATTAGATGGTTATATGGCTCCGAATGAAATATGCTTTCTCCTGTTTGAGGATTCCACTCTATGACTTGTACATCGTTATTTACTTTAAGGATTTCATTGTAAGCTTCCAATTTTTTAGCAATTTCTTCCCTTTTGAATTGAACCTTTAATATTTCTAATTGTCTTTGATGCTGTTTTTCTTGAATATCTAATTGTTGTTTATACTGTGTTTCCTGGACTTCCAATAGTTTTTTATGCTGTGTTTTTTGCATTTCAATTTCGAATTCTTTTTGTCTATTAAATTGGGAGGATTGAAGAAAATAAGATACAACTCCGGTAGAAACTGTACCAACAGCAACACTTATTAGCGCGATAAATGCATCATTCATACCACCACTCCTTTAGCATTAATGAATATTAAATAATGAAAGGAAAAATGAATGTAATGATAAAATAAAAGCATAATAAAAATTTACAAAAAGATTCATTTGAATGCTGAACAAGAATTATTTGGTACTGCCTAAATAGGTTTCATCCAACTGTTTTAATACTAAAGGCCATGCTTCTTTATGCTGGTCCCGTGATACCTCATCCATAAAACCTGCGTGGGTTAGCCTTAAGTTTGTCCTATTGCCAATTGGTTTGAGTTCAACTGTTACCACTGTCTCTGCTCCCCTGGTTCCCTCAGCACCAGTAACCCAAGTTAATTCTACCAATCGATTCGGCTCCAGCTTTAAGAATCTTCCATAATGCGGATGACGCTGCATCTCATTTTGATTCTCGAATTTAAATTGGGTTTCAAAGAAGAATGCTGTATTAACTTCTCCCTTCATTAATACTGTACCGGGAGCTGCGAACCATAGATTAAACTGCTCCGTCCAGGCTTTATATAGAATTTCAGGCGCTGCTTCCATTCCACACTCAACAGTCAAATCAAAGGGTCTTTTGGAAAGATCAGGCATAGTAACAGCCTTAATCCCTTTACGTAAATTAATGCCAAACTCAAGATAAGCCTTCATGCAATTAAGCATGTCAACCCATCCTTTGGTTTGCTGGCTAAAGCATTTAAGTCCCTCCTCTGTCCATTCCCAGCCCTCTTCAAAAATCTTAACAGAAGTTTTTCCCACATCTAATAGTTCAAGTTTAATATCTACTTTTGTCTCTTCTCCGCTAGCTGTCCATAAAAAAGAAATGAAGTTTTTCTCAATAGTTGTAACCTTAATGGATAATTCTGCACCTACATCATCCCAGCTCCAAATGACGGTTTTTCCTTCTTTGAGTCTGTCGCTGCCGCTGGATATAAAGTAATTAGACATCTTTTCCGGGGATAAAATCGCTTCAAGAACTTCATTTACAGGTTTTAAAATGATTGCTTCTACTTCCACTTTTAGTTTCATTTTATACTCTCCATAAAAAATAATGACCCTCAAGAAATGAAGGTAAATTACGTTACTTTCTTTTTATTCAATAAATCTAACAGAAATCCTCTTCTAAAAAGAAATAAGGCTGCCCCATTTTACTTGGACAACCTTATTACTTACCAATATGCTCCAGTGCACGTTCAACATTTGAAAAGGATTCTACACCCGCAAAGTTTATTCCAATACCTACAGTATTGGATGCTAAATCAGGTCTTATTCCGGTAAAGATGACTCGAATTCCTAATAACCGAAGAACCCGGTAAAGATTGAATATATGATTTGCCCCCTCGGAATCGATATTGACAATACCTGAAAAATCGATAATAAGGGATTCTATCTTATGTCTACTAATCTTGGGTACTGTATGATTAAATAGATGCTGAGCTCTGTCATAATCAATAGTACCTATCAGTGGCAAAATAGCAGTTCCATCTTGGATTGGAACTATTGGAGATGATAATTCCATGATCTCCTTACGCTTCTTTTTATCCTCCATCTCTGTTAGTGCCTCGTTATCCATAATCGCTTTAGTTAAACCAATATCCAGCATGTAATTTAATCGATTTTGAATCATTGCCGCTTCTTCAATTGGAAGATGATGATCACTGCTGATAGATGTAAGGCGTTTATTAAGAAATAAACGTACTTCAGCATATGGCGCAACAATGTCAGAAACTTTAGAAGAGGTTGTTGACTTTGGTTCATGTATTTTATACCATTCGTTAAACCTTTGAGACACTTCTTGATCATTCTCGCAGTTGATTACTTCTCCTAAAAATTGAATAAATTCAGTTTGGAAATCAATTAGGTTTGTTTTTATGAATTCAGGTACTTCATACGGAAGCTTGCTGATATTGAATTCGACAACATCAGTGGCGATTAATTTTGCATTTTCTATAATATTTGTTGAAACCTTTGAAACAGAGTTCATTATGCCCACTATCCTTATCTGTCTTTATAGTTAAATACTATCAAACTTTCCAATGTTAAAACTAACATTAATCGAGTTTACTCAAATAGTTTCAACTGGAAATCCTTGAGTTTGAACCGAGAGAGTTAAGAAAAGGAGTAAATCAACTTTTTCTAGCAACTGGCGAACTGGCGGATTGGTGGATTGTTTTCTGATCCGGTTGAAATCTCTCTGTCGATTAAATTAAAAATGGTATTAAAACCTTACTAAATAAAGTTATTTGGGACAGTACTCAGATTATTTCTTGAAACATAACAATTTCCAAGCATGCCCAGTGGCTTTAAAGATTATATTCCGGTTAATACTGTGATAATGGTATATGGAAATAATAAATGTAAAATGCTGCAAATAAAAAAGACACGATCCAGGCAGGAATTGGTTTAACGAAATGAAAACGAAGCATAGGAAAAATACTTATATTAAAAGCAACCGACCACCAGATATTCCAGCCATGATGATAAGTGATTCTGCCTGCTAAATAAGCGCCTGTTTCAATACCTAAGGCAATAACAATCCACAATAAAAAATGAAATAATTTTTTATTAAAAGTTTTAGGATAGTTTGCTAAGAAAAGCATGACCATAAAGGGGAAAATTAAAAAGGTAATAAATAAGAAAGAGAAGGTTTCATTTAATAGAAAAAAATCATTCTCTACTCTCCAGAGAAAATATCTCCCATTCACAAAAAAACGGTACAATAATTGGTTGATGATCATGTATAAGATGGTTGGATAGTACTTTCTCCAGTTTTTTAAATCTCCCCAACGCCAGCATGCAGCAATAAAAATGAGACTCAAAATGATTCGCAAGGTCAACACCTATTTTCCTGATGAAATTATTCAATTTTCGGTGTCCTGTAATGATTTCATATACCTTTCTTCTCCTCAAAAACCTTTTCCATAGTTTCCCGATTTAAAGACGAATTATTCTAGCATTCCTTCTCCATATTAAATGCTCGGAAAACCACGGAATAAACACCTATTTTTGGACAAAGATAAATTATGGGAAGACTTACCCGAATTGCAGGGGAATACCAAAGGAGCAAGTTGCATGGTCTTATTGTTTTATTTCTTGGTGAACATAATAGCAATTTTTCTTTTTATGCGGGTAAAGAAAAATCTGCACATACTCGAAATCATGGTATATTGGATGGTTGCTACCTACCTCTTTCAAAACTTTTCTGCGATTTGTTATATGAATTATAAAACCATATTTATCCCTAATAAACTTAGCTATGAGTTTTCCCATTTTTTAAATCGCTTGTTCTTATATCCTGTACTGATGGTTGCTTTTCTTAACCTTTTTAACCTTTTTAACCTTTTTATCATTTTAAAATCTAAATTAAAAAAGCTTTTATTAACCTTTGTTTCAATATTGCTTTTAACAGGACTGGAATGGTTTGCAGATTTTCTTGGGGTAATTAACCATGTCCATTGGCGGCTTTGGTGGTCTTTTTCCTTTTGGCTGGCAGGACTGTTAATATTACTGGTTGCTATGGGGTTCTTTCGAAAATCCTTTATAGAAGAGGGTCGCATTTATGAATTATCATTTTGGCTGGAATGACTGGTTTTTCATCATCACATCTTGTGGGATGTTCCTTTTATTTTTACCGATTCGAAATTACTTTCCGCGTGTTATGGTAATTGTTATTTGGATCTTTAATATTGCTTTTGTATCCACTATTGATTATTTTCTTCTTGCCACACCCTATCGTCTTTATATTTTCGGCGATAATGCTACCTATGAGTGGCCGGGGGCACTTTTTCATTTATTGATGTATCCTGCTGCCTCCATTATCTTTTCGATTACCGTTAAAAATCATGCACTGACCTATTTGAAATGGAAATGGTACTATTCCATTCCCACGTATCCACTTGCTGCAGGGATGTTAATTCTTCTCTTTCATTTTACAAAATAGAAGCTTTTGGAGCTTTCAGTTACGGAGCTGCAATAAAAAAACTCAACGATTGCCGAGCTTTTAGGTTACTGAAGAGCCGTATTTGCACTTAACTGAATTTATGGATATAAATTCTTGGTCAGAAAAAAAGAGATGCAATTTTTTGCATCTCTTTTAAATATTAACTGAATCCCAATACAGGATGCGGTACATACGGTTCTTCCAGATAGGAAACTTCTTCATGAGTCAATTTCACATTAAGGGCATCAACTGCGTCCTCTAAATGCTTCATTTTGGTTGCACCAATGATGGGAGCTGTCACCGGCTCTTTTTGGAGAACCCATGCCAACGCAACTTGTGCTCTAGGAAGCCCGCGTTTTTCAGCCAGCTCTGCAACACGTTCAACAACTTGTTGATCTGCTTCAACAGTAGCTGCATAAAGTGTTTTTCCAAACTCATCTGTTTCCGAACGAGCTGTTGTCTCGTCCCATTCGCGAGTCAGCTTTCCTCGGGCAAGAGGACTCCAAGGAATCACTCCGATTTTTTCTTCCCTACATAGCGGAAGCATTTCCCTTTCTTCTTCACGATATAGCAGGTTTAAATGGTTTTGCATGGAAACAAACCTGGTCCAGCCATTTTTTTCGGCCACATGCTGTGCCCTTAAGAACTGCCAGGCATACATGGAAGAAGCCCCTATGTATCTTGCCTTTCCTGCCTTCACCACATCATGTAAAGCTTCCATCGTTTCCTCAATTGGAGTATTGTAATCCCAGCGGTGAATCTGGTAGAGATCGACATAATCCGTTCCCAGTCTTTTTAAGCTATTATCAATTTCGCTCATAATCGCTTTCCGTGAAAGTCCGCTCCCATTTGGCCCCTTAAACATACGGCCATGGACTTTTGTAGCAAGGACAATCTCGTCCCGATTGGCATAGTCCTTCAATGCACGCCCTACGATTTCCTCGCTGGTTCCATCTGAATAAACATTGGCGGTATCGAAAAAGTTAATTCCAAAATCAAGTGCTTTTTTTATAATGGGTCGGCTTTGCTCTTCGTCAAGAACCCAGCTGTGATTGCCTCGCTCAGGAACTCCAAAACTCATACATCCCACACATAATCTTGAAACGTCCATACCTGTATTGCCAAGTTTAACAAAGTCCATTTGCTTCCCTGCTTTCGAGTTAGTATATTTAATAACTCCATTATACATAAGTTTCCATTGAAAACCTCATGATATGAATGCGTCCTTTTCCAAAATATAAAACAAAAAGAGCAGGAAAACTCCCGCTCTAATTATTTATTAATAATATTTATTTAAAATGCCTGCTGCTGGGACCAATACTCAGTCTAACTCTTTTACCTCAATTGGAATCAGTGTACGTTCCAACTTTCTTCGGTGCGGCTCAAATTGTACAGGAAGCATTAAGTTTGTGCCCATCGTTTCCTTTGGTTCATCCTGAGTAAATCCAGGAGGGTCAGTCGCAATTTCAAAAAGAATTTCCCCATGTTCTCTGAAATACACGGCATTAAAATAGTTTCTGTCACGTACGGGAGTGACCCCGTATCCATTTTTCTCAATATGACTTTTCCAATCTAATTGATCCTGGTCGTCAATTGCCCGCCATGCAATATGGTGGACAGTGCCTACTCCCATACGTCCTCGTCCGATAGGAGTTAATTTTAAGTCAATAATATTACCGATTTCAGCAGTTGAACGATAACGTGTAAAATCTCCTTCATTCCCAATTAATTCGAGACCCATGACTCTATCTAACAAATCTGCTGTTTTGCCTGGCTGTGCAGATAAAAGAGTAGCTCCGCCAAATCCTTTTATGGCAACCTCGGGTGTGACTTCCCCAAAGCTCCATGCATTAGCGTCTCCTTCTTCTCTTCCAACAATTTCCAAGTGAAGACCGTGCGGATCATCGAATTCCAAATACCGCTCACCAAAACGTTCCATTTTGGAATAAGGAATTTGGAATTTTTCGAGTCTCTTTTCCCAAAAATCCATTGCGCCAATAGGAACAACATAGGAAGTGACTCCTACCTGGCCGTCTCCAATGGAACCCTGCTGAGCACCTGCCCAAGGGAAGAAAGTGATAATCGTACCTGGCTTTCCGCCTTCATTGCCAAAATACAGATGGTACGTACCCGGGTCATCAAAATTGACCGTTTTCTTCACCAAACGAAGACCTAAAAAACCGGCATAAAAATCCACGTTCTCTTGCGGATGTCCAACTATGGCTGTTATATGATGAATACCCATTGTTTTTTTACTCACTTTGATTACTCCTTTTGTTGTTCCTATATCCTAGTTCTTTTTACTTACCTTTTATACTTCCCAACTTTAATAACAGAATTTGAAAATCATTGATTAAAGTATTTTTAGAATAACAGGGCGTCTAAAGCGTATTGTCCAGGTCCTGCTAAAGCAACAGCAATGGCAGTCACTAATAAGATCAGATTGTATTCATATCCATTTCCTGTTGACCAAAATCCATTAGGACCATGCACCTTAATAATGGCGATAACCATTGTGCCCGCAATCATCACACCGGCAAGAGGAGTTAAAAGTCCTAAAGCAAATAAAAGTCCTCCGAAAAATTCTGCAAGCCCAGCAAACAATGCCATCGTAACACCAGGCTTAATACCAATCGATTCCATCCATCCGCCTGTTCCTTTTAATCCATAGCCGCCGAACCATCCAAATAATTTCTGTGAACCATGACCCATAAATGAAATTCCTATAACCAAACGAATTAATAATAAACCGATATTTATCACTTTTTTTCCTCCTAAAAAATATATTTATCTTGAATTCGAGATATTTGTTTAAAAAATAGGCTTGTTAATCTTCCCAGTTGATTTCCGCTGCCGGCGCTATGGACCTGCAAGGCTCACTTTTGGACCGCTTTACACCAAGGACATTCGATAGCAACCTTAAAATCTCCCACACCATTGCATATGTGATAGTTCAAGGAAAGCATCGCACGGAATTTTGCGAAAGTCTCGCACCTTTTGCTTTAATCAAAATAAGGGAAAACTAACAACAATCTTTAACAGCGAATAACAAAAACTTTTTATTTTGAATTAAAATATCTTGAATCTGAGATAATAGTACACCCGGAAAAATTTATTGTCAAGCGCATTTAGGAAAGAATTTTTCATCCAGTCATCTTCTCCTTTGGGACATCTTCTTATCTGCACCGTTTTACATATCCCAATCAAGCTTAAACAATTTACAACCAAAACCAAATAAAACAATTATGGATATTATTACAATTGCATTAAAACTCATTTCCTTCTCATTAAGCTTCTGTCCTTATCGCTGCTGCAGGAATCTCTTTGTAATAAAAAGGCGTCTCTGCCATTTGCAGAAACGCCTGGGTTTAGGATGATGTAACCTGTCCCCCGTTAACGTGTAAAGTTTGACCTGTTACAAAGCGTGAATCGTCAGAGGCTAAATAGACATAGGTTGGTGCAAGTTCAAACGGCTGGCCCTGGCGATCCATTGGATTTCCTGCTAAAGCGGTTTCATCTGCTGAGAAACTGGATGGGATAAGTGGAGTCCAAAACCTGCCGGGAGCTACCGCATTTACACGTATCCCCTTTTTCACTAAATTATTAGCTAATGACCTTGTAAAACCAACAATTGCTGCTTTTGTGGCGGTATAATCAATCAATTGTTCATGCCCATAATATGCAACTACTGAAGCGGTATTTATAATGGAACTTCCCGCTTTTAAGTAGGACAATGCCGCTCTCGTTGTATAAAAATGGGAGTAAATATTCACTTTAAAGGTGTCATCAAACTGTTCATCTGTTATATCAAGCAGGCTATGCTGTTGAAATTGTATTCCAACGTGATTACATAACACATCTAACCGGCCATAGGTTTGTATCGTTTTCTCTACTATATCGATACACTGCTGCTTTTCTCTTAAATCACCTGGAAGCAATAAGCTGCGCTGGCCAATTTCCTCAATTCTTCTTTTTGTGCGATTTGCATCCTCGTGCTCATCTAAATAAGAAATGGCGACATCTGCACCCTCCTTGGCAAATGCAATAGCTGCTGCAGCACCTATCCCACTGTCTCCTCCTGTAATGAGAACGACTTTTCTTTTTAATTTTCCACTTCCTTGATAATTAGGATTTTCAATAATGGGTCTTGGGACCATCAAGCTTTCTACACCTGGCTGACGAAGCTGGCGCTGCTCAGGAACAGTTAAGGCTACATCCTCATATCGAGTTATTTTTCCATAGTTGGGATACATGGGGTATTGATTGTTCCTATTTCCTTCGGGCATAAAAATCCTCCTGATAAAAATTGAAGTCCGAATTACAATATGTTAATTGGGCTATAAAGTGCATGGCAATTAGGGAAATACATACGGGTACCTTCAGCTAAAGGAATGAATAAAGTGAAGAATAAATTGGAATTTTGAGAACCAGCCTTTGAAGGAAAAACTTAATTAAGGAGGAAATGGAATGCAAAACTATCAATATAGTCGAGAAATAAAGTTACTACTAATCAATCAATCTGAGGAAAAAGTAGAAGTACTTTATAATTCAAATCCTGTCTCTTATAAACTGCCTCTTATCGGTCTTAGACCGCCCTATTATATAAATCCAAGATATGAACAATACTCCCCTAAAATTTAAGCTAGTTTTATTTTTAAGTCTCAGTTAAAGCTCATTGTTGATTTAGCATCATATTGATGGAGCGGAAGCTGCGGGTTCATCGGAAATGTAAAGCATTTCCTTCGTGCGGTGTTAATTCAAGGAAACAGAATCAACGTCCTTGGGGAAAAGTGACAAAGGGTACCCGATTGGGAGCAAAAGTTCCGAGGACAAAGAAGAACGGAAACGCCTGGTTCAGTCCCGATAAGTGCTGGCCGGCTAAAAATCACCACTTCCTATGGCGACGTCGGAACTAGCACTCACCTTTGTGTCGAAGGGCCTGCAGATGCAGTCGTTCTTACTTAAACCTTAGGTCTAAAGCGACCTTGAGGCGTTAGACGCTTAACTTTGACAGGGTCCCGAACACCAGCGGAAAGTGAGCGCCTGAAGCGTAAATCAACAGGGGAATTTAACAGATCTACTTTAAAAATTATTGATAAGTTTTGTGAGGACCTGCACACCAGCCTATTTAT
Organism: Neobacillus sp. FW104-15D2; assembly: GCF_058790155.1. Taxonomy (NCBI): domain Bacteria; kingdom Bacillati; phylum Bacillota; class Bacilli; order Caryophanales; family Bacillaceae; genus Neobacillus; species Neobacillus sp. FW104-15D2. The sequence continues at coordinate 64,780 of NZ_JBYTCJ010000005.1, read as the reverse complement.
AAAACATACGATAATTTGATAATGATAAACGCGGGAGGTCCCTATTATGTATTCAGATTATCACTTTTATAATAATAATCCTTACTTTTATGATTCTTATAGAGCGCCGGTTGACACTCAATTAGTGAACGATATTCAAAAAGCAATTAATGGTGAGTATAGTGCCATTGCCTGTTATGAAAGGCTTGCTCAAATGGCAGGGTCACAGAGTGAAAGAAGGCGAATTCGTGAGATTCAAAAGGACGAAAGACGCCATTTTGAGGAGTTTGTCAGAATTTACACCAATTTGACAGGAAGGCAGCCAAGAACGGAAATACAGGAAGGCTGTCCCAATGCCTATAAACCGGGTTTGGAATTTGCTTTTAAAGATGAGCAGGAAACCGTAGATTTTTATCATGAGGTATCTGAAAGAGCTCAGGATCAATTTATTAAGCGAACGTTCCGCCGGGCAGCAGCAGATGAACAAAATCATGCAGTGTGGTTTTTGTATTTTATGCAAAAGCATCCTAGGTATTAAATGCAAAAACAAAAAATTAAAGGAGGCAGATTTGCCTCCTTTAACAAAGTACCTAAACTATTTCAAAGGAGTTTAATTCTTTCAACATGAGATGGTAAACATCTTCAATTTTATATAGATGAGGATTTTTTAATTTTTCTTCTAATACCCATTTCTTTGCCAGATTCATTGCTTCAGGATAATCCTCAGTCATACCCAAATGTACAGGATGGGATTTCTCGTAATCAATAGAAAAATCATAATAAGAATTGAGTAAAATAGATAGATTCTCTAATACTGGAAAAGGGCCTTCTATCTTTATTGGCTTCCGACTAAGGTAAGGAGTTGTTCCTTTCAGATTTGTGCTGCCGCCGTATTTGTCTTTAGCAGCATATTTCAGGTTTCGAATACCACTCATGTAAAAAGCGCCAAAACATAGTGGGCAGGGCTCCAACGAAGAGTATAAGGTATATCCATTCACTTGCTTATGTATACGATTATCAAGCTTTAATAATGCATTTACCTCTGCATGTGCTAGTTCATTATGAAAAATCACCGCACCACCGGTCTCTTTCATAGCGGAACTTTTCCCACTAGAAATGATTTCTCCCTCTTCATTAACCACTATTGCCCCTATTGGACGTGACCCATCCAGGAAGGATTCCCATGCCATGTTCAATGTTTCTTGCCATAAATAAGGTATATCTGACCATTTCATCATTAATCTTCTCCCAATTATACTGATATCTATTTTTTAATATCAATTATACCTATTAGGTGCAGATTAATGTTTAACTTTTTTCTAGATAATGGGAAATAGAGCGAACTTTGGAAGGTTTGTGTTTTATACTTAGAGGAATATATGATGCTTCTCTAACGCTTCTGTTACTCCATTGTGATGAGGGATAGTTTTATTTGGAGTAATGTGTAGAAAAAGCAAAAACAGAATAAAAAGATGTATAGACAGACGCACTACTGCGGGTCGGTTAGTAGTCATATAACATCAAAAAAAAGAAAAAACTGGACAACCGTTGCTGTCCAGTTTGATAAATCTTTTTACTAATTAACGCTTTTCGAAGGTTTTACAAGCTGTCTCCATCACATTTTCAGCTTTATCTCCATTATGTGCAACAACAAGAATGGAGTCAGCTACACATTGATCACCTTCAGCCCAATACTTACAATTTTCAACATCACATTTCACTTCGATTTTCATGGTGTGCCACCTCCTTTAAAAGGTTGTATTAATCAATACCCTTTTTTAGGTGGATTAACCATTTTTATAATGCATTTACTGAAGGAAAGAAAAGTCATTAAAAAATTGTTAATACGATGAACAGTCTCTGCAATCGGAGGCTGTTTTTCTTTGTAAGTATTTCTTACATTGTCTTAATCGTTTCTAAAAAACTATGTCAGATCTTTTGACACATTTAATGAAACCCGTCTTTAAATGCTTTATGCTAACTGACATAGTTAACCAATTGGAGGACAGATATTGTGAAACTTAGTTGGTTTTTTCAGCTCTTGATTATTTTTGGCTTCCTTTTGCTGGGTTACAGCACGGTTGCTGCCTTTCATCTTCCTTTACCGGGGAGCGTTGCCGGCATGCTTCTCCTCTTCCTGTTCCTTTTAACAGGAGTAATTAAATTGGATTGGATTGAAAAAGCAGCTTCTTTTCAGCTAAAACATCTTACCTTGCTCTTTATACCGCCCATTGTCAGTCTCTTCTTATCCGCCCGTTTAGGTGAGATATTAAATTGGAGTATCATTCTTATTTTAATTATAAGCAGTATTTGCAGTCTGTTAGGCACAGCTATTTTTGTAGAATGGTATGAAAAAATAAAAAGGAGAAATCCAAAATGATTACTTATACAGAAAATATTCTTCTCTGCGTGGTGTTCACCCTTTTATGCTATTTGTCGGGTTTATGGCTTTATGTAAAATATCAAAAAAACTGGTTGAATCCTTTATATACATCTTCGATTCTTTTGATTTTATTAATGTTTTCTGGGCATATTCGGGAGGATTCTTATCAAGAAGGCAGCCGTATTTTTAATCAGCTATTGCAGCTGGCTGTTGTTTCACTGGCTGTTCCTTTATTTAAACAATGGGCCTTTTTAAAGACAAACTATAAAAAAATTCTTATGGGGGTCTTCTCCGGTACCCTTATGGGAGTTCTATCTGCAGGAGTTTTGGCCAGCCTTTTTCACTTGAAACATCAATTAATCGCTTCGTTAATACCAAAATCCGTCACCCTTCCTATTGCTTTAACGATTTCAAGGGATCTGGGAGGCATTACATCAACAACCGTTTTCTTTGTTGTTTTATCCGCCCTCATTTCTTTAACAATCGGTCCTCATTTATTTAAAGGTTTAGGAATAAAAAGCAAAGCGGCCAAAGGCTTGGCAATGGGTACATCTGCACAAATGCTAGGAGCGAACCGCTCCCTTCTCTGGGGTGAAGAAGAAGGAGCGATGGGCAGCGCAGCGATGATTACTTCTGCTGTGGTGCTATCTATTTTAGTTCCAGTCCTGCCATTGATTCTGAAATTATAATATTAAGAAGGAGTTAATGAAAAATGGAACATTCCAGAGGGATTATATTAGCGAAGCAAATCATAGAATTAGATTTAAAAAGAGATGAACTATTTGAAGAACTAGCCATGATGCTGGGCTCAAAGGCGAATGATTTGCTCAGGGCTATACAAAATCAAATAGAGCTCAAGGATGATAAAACTGCATAAAAAAAGGTTCTGTCAAATGACAGTCTTCGATTGGAGGCTGTCTTTTTTAAATTCGAAAAATGGACAAAAAGTTTAATCAGTCCTAACCATGACAATGATAAAATATTTAAATCCGGGGAAATAGGAGGTCAAAGCTTATGAACAAAACAGAAATCATCGCACGAAGAATATTTGGCTGGAAATTAAATAGATGGGACCGATGGTATGATTTTGAAAACAATATTTTTATTCCAGTTTCCGAATTTCAGCCAGAGCAAAACATTGACCACGCGATGCTGATTGTTAAAAAATTAGAAGAGCATGGTGTTACCTATAAAACAAATGGAGACAGCGAGGTTTGCTTTAATGAGGTATGTGCTGCAGGCAGTACATTAGCTCAGGCTATCACAAACGCCGCCAGCGATATCGCGGATAATAGCTCCATTGCGGATGAATGGGTTTAAAATAAAATTAAACGAAAAATTTGCAAATGTAGAGAAATGGATTTGTTGTGCAGACAAAGTGCCTTACTTTGTAGAGAAAAATTTCATTAATAATGAAGTTACAATCAAAAAAGCCTATCCATTTGATAGGCTTTAAAATCTTTGTTTTAGCGCTTGCTTTAAATTCCCCATAGTATACTGATGTTTGAAAAATCAATTCCTAAATTAACGACCGCTTGGGCAATTTCCGGCCGAATGCCAATAAATGTTGGTTTTACACCAATTAAATTCAGGGAATGTGCTATTTTAAACAGCTGATCGGCAACCATAGTATCCACTATTGGTACTCCGGATAAATCAATGATTAATTCCGTATTCTTTAGCTCACTGCATTTTTCTAGTGCTGTTTCCATTAAAACCTTAGCCCTGTCAGTATCGATCTCCCCTACCAATGGAAGAACCGCAATATTGTCGGAAACAGAAACAATGGGTGCAGAAATTTCAAGCATGGATTGTCTCACAAAACTCAGGTTTTTTGCGTGCTGCTTCACATAGGAAGTACTAAATACATAAGCTGTCTGGTCCAAAAATGAATCGATTATTTTATTTATTTGTAAAAAGGACTTGAAGTTCAGCTCATCATTATCCTGACTTTCAACAAATTCCCAGATCACCTCACGGTAAACCTTTATCGTTTTCATGAGTTCATCAATTCCTACATTATACTGGGCCGCTCCGGCACCCGTTTGTTGGGCCCAGTCGGTTAATTGTTCCCACACATTCTCAGGCTGATTAGAAATAAGGGCCCTACCAATATACTCGATAAGCTTCCCCCTCCATCTGACAATCTCCTGATCCTCGATACTGGATTCATTTAAAAACTGAGTATATCTCTCATTCAACCTATGGCTTATTTTGGATGATAATTGAAGCTGCTGATCTACGAGTAATGTTCCTAAATGTCCTAATGGCAACTTATATCCTCCTGCAAGTAATTTGGTACCTTATTTATAACTTTATAAATAAAAAAAGGCAAACGCATAATTAAAAAAGCCTTCAACCCTTTTTGGATTGAAGACGTTGGATTTGAAGTTATATGTGGTTTAGTACCTTGCTTAGAAAGGACTTTGTACGGTTATGCTGAGGATTGCCAAACAGCTCATCTGGAGTATTTTCTTCTACGATATAGCCGCCGTCCATAAAAATAACCCGATCTCCTACTTCTTTAGCGAAGCCCATCTCGTGAGTCACAACGACCATGGTCATCCCTTCTTTAGCAAGCTGCTGCATGACCTCCAGAACATCTCCTACCATTTCTGGGTCAAGTGCCGAAGTTGGCTCATCAAAAAGCATAATTTTAGGATTCATTGCAAGTGCTCTTGCGATGGCAACACGCTGCTTTTGGCCACCGGAAAGCTCGCCTGGATAGCTGTTTGCTTTTTCGCGAAGGCCAACTTTATCCAGCAGCTCCAATGCTCTTTTTTCTGTTTCTGCTTTTCCAGCGGAGCGGACTTTCATAGGAGCAAGCGTGATGTTTTCTAAAACTGTTTTGTGAGGGAAAAGATTGAACTGCTGAAAAACCATCCCTACTTCTTGGCGTACTTTGTTGATGTTGACTTTAGGGTCGGTGATGTTATTGCCATTAATAACAACCTCTCCGCCGGAAATATCTTCGAGACGGTTCAAACACCGGAGGAATGTACTTTTTCCTGATCCTGATGGCCCAATAACGCAGATAACCTCTTTTTCCTGGACTTCTGCGTTAATATCCTTTAGGACTTCAACGATTCCAAAAGACTTTTTCAGATTCTTAACAGAAATCATACTCATCGCAGTTCAAACCTCCTCTCAATGAAACTAGCCAGGGCAGAAATAAGGTAGATAATGATAAAGTAAATTAACCCGACTGTCAGCCAGATTTTGAATGCTTCAAAGGTAGCTGACGCCTGAATTTGTCCCTGCTGTGTTAAATCGGCTATTCCGATAATAGATAACAGGGATGTATCTTTTAAAGATATAATTGATTGGTTTGTAATCGTTGGCAGCATTCTTCTAAAAGCCTGTGGCAGGATGACATGGCGCATTGCCTGTGAACCTGTAAGACCAAGAGATCTTGCTGCTTCTGATTGCCCTTTATCGATTGACTGGATTCCAGCGCGAATAATCTCGGCAAAGTAGGCACCAGCATTAATTGCTACTGTAATGATACCAGCGATAGTACTATTGAGTGAAATCCAATGCAGTGAATTGACTCCGAAGTAGATAAAAAACAACTGAACAATAAATGGCGTTCCTCGGATAGCATTAACATAAACAATACCAATCCAGTTGAGGATTTTTAAAGGAGCAAGCCTTAACAGCGCTACCACTAAACCGATTAAAAATCCTAAAATAATCGCAATGATAAATATATATATGGTTACTTCAAGACCCTTTAATAAAAGAGGAATTGCTGAAGCAATAATATCCATTGGTAATACTCCTTTCTAAAAACAAAGCGCGCTTAAAGCGCGCCCGATAGCTTATTTACCTAGGTAAGTCTTTATGATCTTGTCATATGTTCCGTCTTTTTTCAACTCGGCAAGACCTTTGTTGATCTTTTTCAAAACATCCTGGTTTTGGCCCTTTAATACAGCGATACCATATTGGTCGCCATTCAGGCGGTCACCTACAATTTTAAGTCCAAGATCTTTTTGTGCAATCGCATAAGAGATAACTGGGTAGTCTTCGATAAGAGCATCTGCATTGCCGTTTGATACTTCCTGGAACATAGCAGGGCTATCATTAAATTGAACTACTTCGATACCTAATTTAGACGCATTATCTTGTGCATATTTCGCACCTGTTGTACCTTTTTTAACGGCTACCTTTTTACCTTTTAAATCGTTAACCGATTTAATGTCCTTGTTGTCTTTTTTTACAACAACTGTTAATCCTGCATTAAAATAAGGTGATGAGAAATCTACTACTTTTTTACGTTCATCGGTAATACTCATTCCAGCAATAGCTACATCAAGCTGGTTTGCTTGCATAGCTGGGATAATTCCGCCGAAATCCATTGGAGTAAGATTAATTTTAAAGCCTTGGTTTTTTGCAATCGCTTTAATTAGTTCAATGTCAATACCTTTATATTGATCTCCCTCTTTAAATTCAAAAGGAGGATAAGTTGTATCAACACCAACTTTATAAACTTTTCCTGCGCCGTTTGTTTCTTTGGAATCACTATTGGTTCCGCACGCCGCTAGCACAACAGCTAGTAAAAGGCTTAAACTTACTAAAAGAAATTTCTTCATATTAACCATCCCTTCTTCGTATTAAAATATATTCTTATAAAGTTTTACCAATATACTAAAAATTAAAGGAATAACAGGAATATATTTAATACTTACTTTCTTTCTTTTTACTAATTATTATCTTAATAATAAATTTCTATATTAACAATACAATTTTTTGATATAATTAATATCAAATTGATATGTATTGGAGGTTTGGATATGGAGCTCAGACAATTAATCTATTTTATTGAAGTTGCAAAACAGGAGCACGTATCCAGTGCAGCTGAAAAATTACATGTTGCCCAGTCTGCCGTCAGCCGCCAGATTAGTAATTTAGAAGCTGAATTAGGTGTTCAGCTTTTGGAAAAAGATGGCCGTAATATTAAGTTAACGCATATAGGAAAACTATTTGCAAAACAGGCAGCAATTGGGATAAAAGCGATAAATAATGCCAAGCAATTAGTAGATGAATATATAGATCCTGACCGTGGAACTATCCGAATTGGTTTCCCAACCAGCTTTGCAAGTAATATTCTCCCTAGTATTATAACAGCCTTTAAAAAGAAATACCCTGATGCACGCTTCCATCTCCGGCAGGGATCTTATCAATTTTTAATAGATGCCGTTAAAAACCGTGAGATTGACTTAGCTTTTATTGGTCCAGTCCCGTCAAGGGATCCTGACATTCGTACAGATATACTTTTTACAGAACAATTCATGGCACTTTTGCCAAAAAGCCATCCACTTGCACAGGAAAAAACGATTACCCTGCTGAAATTAATGAGAGAATCTTTTGTTTTGTTTCCACCGGGCTATATCCTTCGGAAAATTGTCGAGGATGCTTGTCTTCATGCCGGATTTCGGCCTATGATTCCCTTTGAGGGTGAAGACCTGGATGCAATAAAAGGCTTAGTATCTTCGGGTATGGCTGTCACATTATTACCAGAGGTAACTCTTAATGACAATCTTCCAAGAGATACCGTTAAGATCAAAATTACTCAGCCAGAGGTCAGAAGAAGCGTTGGTTTAATAACGCCTAAACATCGTGAGCTCTCCCCTTCAGAAACTCTTTTTTATAACTTCGTAAGAGAGTATTTTGCTTACTATGATGAATACAAAACACAAGCCTGAATCGGAGAATTCAGGCTTTTTTTAATAATATAGTTTGCATAATAAAATTATGTAATTTTGAGCTTATAAGCTCTCACAATGATCCCGTCATTGGCAGGTTCGAAGTCAAACTCTGGCTGCCGTTCAAAACCTATTCTTTCATATAAAAGGATAGCCCTCTCCATAAATTGTCCGGTATGCAGCCCAATTGCGGTAAAGCCCTGTGCTTTTGCCCGGCTGATACATTCCGATACCAGCGCTGTCGCAACTCCTCTTCCCCGTGTATCAGGTGAAACAGCCAGCATCCGGATTTCAGGGTAATCCAGCAGTTCAACTGCCCCTTCGTAAGCATCTGTTTTGGCAGGGAAAAGTGCAACACTTCCAGTTACCTTTCCATCCCATTCCGCTATTATTAGTTCCACCCCCGGCTGAATATCCGCCTCTGATGAAATAGCCTTCTTTAAGGACTCCCAATGCTCAGGCGGAATGCTTTTGTGATGTTCCTTATAGGATTGAACCCGTTGTTCCCGTATAAAAGCTAATTCATTTTCCCTTGCATTACGGATTATCATCGTTTCACCTTTCCCTTAGGAATTTTTCTTTACTCTTACTTAACGCTTCGCGGTTATGTTTCGAATATAAACCAGACAGGTCTGGCCCTTTTGGTAAAATTCCTGCTGATTTTTGGTCGTTGCTCGCTATATGGTTGGACAAATGATAATGTACCTTAATCGCATGGAAATCTGTTGTGTCCCCAAAGCCTGGAGTTTGGTATAAATCCCGCAAGTATCCCCATAGGTTAGGGAAATCGACTATTCTATTTCGGTTTGTTTTAAAAGCGGCATAATAAGCAGCGTCAAAACGGATTAAAGTAGAATACAAACGGACATCAGAGTCAGTAATAAAATCACCAAATAGGAATCTCTGTGTAGAAAGACGGTCCTCCAATTCATCGAGTCTCGTAAACAGAGTATCATAAGCCTCTTCATATGCTTCCTGGGACTGTGCAAAACCACATTTATACACTCCATTATTTACATCGTTGAAGATGATACCGTTTATAGAATCAATTTCCTCCCGGATACTTTCCGGATATAAATCTGGTGCATTTTCTTTATGAAAAGGTGCCCAAACCGTCTCGAAATAGTTTGTTAGTCTAAAATAATCATTATTTACAACCTTTGTTTCCTGTAGATCGACGATCACTGGAACGGTAGGACGGCCGCTGTATTCCGGGTCAGTTTTTTTATAAATCTCGCTTAAATAACGAATGCCAAGTACCGGGTCCACACTGCCCTCATCAAGGGAAAATTCCCAATCCACCTGGGGAGTTTTTGGCCGCATCGGACTTGCTGTTCCAAGACTTATCACTTCTTCCAAACCTAAAATTCTTCGGACAATCACAGAGCGATGTGCCCAGGGGCAAACGGCCGACCATAGTAAACGGTAACGCCCCGCCTCAACAGGCAAATCATCTGGCCCATTTCCAAATGGAGTGATAAATCTATTTGTCTGACGGTTAAAAGAACCATCCGCTTTAATTTCTGCTACTGATTTTTATTGTTTCTGACATGTTTTCCACCTCACATTTACCTACTATATTAAACAACTCATAAATATTTTCCTACTTAATTTTTTTAAAATTCTTTCTATAAGTCTAAGTTTCTTGTGTAATTCTTTGGAATTAAGTAAAATAGAATAGTATTAACCTTATCGTTAACTTAACTTATTACCTGGGAGGAAACCAATTTGGAAAACGTAAAAGGAAGATGGGCACTGATTACCGGAGCTAGCCGAGGTGTAGGTTATCAAACGGCTATATTTATGGCAAAGCAAGGCTGTAATCTTATCTTACATAGCAGAAGTCTGGAGCATACGAAAAAAGTTGAGGAAGAAGTTAAAGAGCTTGGTGTAGAATCTTATAGCGTTCAGGCGGAGCTTGCGAACCATGATGAAGTAGTTGCGATGCTTGATGAAATTGAGGGCAAAGAAACTCCAGTTGATATTATTTTTAACAATGCCGCTGTTCAAATTGCATATAGAAATGATTACTGGAAAACACCAGTTGAAGATTTTGATATGAGCTTTAGAATCAACTTTATATCTATAGCTACCATATGTAACCGCTTAATGCCTAAAATGGTTGAACGTGGATTTGGACGCGTTATCAATACAACAAGCGGCATTAAAAACCAGCCAGAGCAGTCTGCATATGCTGCTAGTAAGGCTGCTCTTGATAAATATACGAAGGATTTGGCTTCAAAGCTTGAAGGAACTAATGTGATGATCAATATTACAGATCCAAACTGGTGCCGAACAGATTTGGGAGGACAGCAGGCTCCTAACTCCGTTGAAAGCGTTATTCCGGGTGTAGCAGTGGGTGCTTTGGTCGATGATAAGAAAAGCGGCCGATTCTTTCACGCTAGCAGATTCTACGGCTTAACTCTAGAGGAAGCCGTTGAAAAAGCAGAAACGATTGAAGCAAAGCCATACGTGATTTAAAAATAAGCGCGCATTCAGAAATGAAGGATTTCGGTTTGAGGTAAAAAAAAGTAACCAAATTTGAACCCTCGATTATCTATGTCGAGGGTTTTGACCGTAACAAATATATTTAGCAACTCTCAATGGAAAAATCCATTTAGTTCGATACGTGTAAATCCTTCTTCATATACTCTAGAAAATGCCGCCTAACTTCTATTAAATATAGTTGTTCTCCAATTTCCGGATCATCAGTTCCTTTAACTAAATAGCATCTTTCTTCCCCTGCCGCTATATCTTCCTGTAAATAACTACCGGTCAACTTCTACTTCCGAACCTACAACTGTTTCTTCACCTAGTTCGAGTCCAGCCCCCAGCGGTGGTTAGTAATTTTTTCCTGAAAATACTAGTTTTCTATTAGAATAGGATTATTTTTAATAATAGCAGCAAAGGGCCTTGGTCTATTTTTTGCATATGTAAAAGCTGCAAATTTAGAAATTAACTAAGCTATCTGTTCTCTAAAAAGTAGTGGTGTCTTCGTTTGAGGAATTTGTGCATTTGTTAAGGAAATCGTGCATTTGTTAAGGAAATCATGCATTTGTTTAAGGAAATCATGCATTTGTTTAAGGGAATCGTGCATTTGTTTAAGGAAATCGTGCATTTGTTTAAGGAAATCGTGCATTTGTTTAAGAAAATCGTGCATTTAATTAAGGAATTCGTGCATTTAATTAAGGAATTCGTGCATTTGTTTAAAGAATTCGTGCATTCCGAATTCATTTGTGGGCATAAAGGGGTATAGTGGCCATAAATCCTTTTGGTCGGAAGGGTTTTTTCTTTAAAAGTTTAATTTATTGGCGTTAGATACATCAAAATCGACTAAAAGTTACATCTTTTTAAATAAAAACCACGAATATCAGAACTTATTGGAAGATGAATCGACCCACAGGTGGTTAATCTAAAAAGGTTATCCGCTGGGGATAACCTCTATTTATTAGTTGCACGCTGAATTACGATATTTTCGATTTCCCTATGCCTGCTTAGCTGGCCGGTATGTATGATGTTCTGGCCTTGCTTTTGCCTGATGCGAACCTTTTGGTTTACTTCATTTAATAGAAGACCTGAAAATAAAAGGTAAGGAACAAGAATAACCTGTCCCCGCGTAATTTTTGAAATCTCCTCAAGCCCTTCATCAAGTCGAGGTGAAGCAGCTGCCATATAACATACTGAAACCTCTGTTACAGGCAAACGGCTTCGAATTCCTTCAGCGATTTTTGAAAAATCCTTCAGTGTATCCGGGTCACTGCTTCCCCTGCCAACAATCAGAACAGAGTCTTGATCTGACAAATCAGGTGCTGAGCTCCTTACAAGCTCCGCTGCAGCATCCAGCATGAGGTCCTGGACCCCAAATGGATCACTGATTGTTACTTTAATAGAGGGATTTTCTTTCATTAAAGGGGCTAGAGCTTGGGGGATATCAGACTTGATATGACCGGCTGCAAGCAGGAACAATGGAACAACCGTGATTTCTGTTGCCCCTTTTTCTGCACAAGCCCGAAACCCTTCCTCAATTGAAGGCTCCGTCAATTCCAGGAAAGAAAGCTCCTGAATGGGTGCATCAATCCGCTCTTTCACTCTTTCTATAAAAAGCCTTGCTTCTTCTGCTCCCTTTTTCGAACGTGTTCCATGTCCGATAAATAGAATCCCTTTCATATTAAAGCTCCTTTCAAACTAAACGTGAACAACCGGAAGATGTGGCTGAATTTCTTCTTCAAACCAATGAAGTTTTTGATGCAGCCTGACAACATCTCCAATGACAATCATACTTGGATTTGAAATGCCTTCTTCTTCTACCCGGTTTTCAATTGTTTCTAATGTGCCGACTACTGTCTTCTGAACGCCAAGAGTCCCCCAATGGACAAGAGCTATCGGTGTCATCGGTGACTTGCCGGCTTTGATTAACTTATTTTTAATAGAAGGAAGATGGGAAACTCCCATATAGACACATATCGTATCAACGGCCTTTGCTAAGTGTTCCCACTGATGTTCGGCTTCCACATCACCAATCTGGTGGCCGGTAAGGAAAGCAAAGCTGCGGCTTAATGTCCGGTGGGTTACTGGTATGCCCGCATAGGCAGACGCAGCAATACCAGATGTGATACCTGGAACGATTTCAAAGGTGATGCCATGTTTCGCACATTCTTCAGCCTCTTCCCCGCCCCGGCCAAATACAAAAGGATCTCCGCCCTTTAATCGGACAACGTTTAGGCCCTTTTTCGAATACTTTACTAAAAAGTGATTAATCGTTTCCTGCTTCATTGCGTGGTGATGTGGCAGTTTTCCGCAGTAAACAAGCTGAGCATCCTTCTTTGCTTGCTTTAAAAGTTCAGGATTTACGAGTCTGTCATAGAGAATTACTTCTGCTTCCTGAATAAGTCGTAAACCCTTAACCGTAATTAAATCCGGATCCCCGGGGCCGGCTCCTACTAAATATACTTTTCCTGCCATTTCATCACCACCCTTTTACTCTATTTTATTTAGATTATGTTATGATCCGTCAAATAGCTGAGAATCGTTTCTACCGCTTCTTCAACTGATAATGAACCGGTCTGTATAGTCAGTTCCGGGGTTTCCGGAGCCTCGTAAGGAGAATCGATACCGGTAAAGTCTTTTATTTCACCGCGGCGTGCTTTTTCATAAAGCTTCTTAGGATCCCTGCGTTCACATTCCTCAAGCGGGCAATCGACAAATACTTCGATAAACTCACCTTCTGAAAATAAGGATCGAACCTGGTCCCTGTCCGAACGGAAGGGTGAAATAAATGCTGTGGTTACTATTGTACCACTGTCGACGAACAGTTTCGATACTTCCCCAATTCTTCTAATATTTTCTGTACGGTCATGGTCTGAAAAACCTAAATCCTTGTTAAGTCCATGGCGGATATTATCTCCGTCAAGAACATATTCGTGGATACCCCTCTGAAACAAACTCGCTGAAACGGCATTAGCGAGGGTGGATTTACCAGAACCAGATAGTCCGGTAAACCACAATACTGCGCTGCCATGTCCGTTATTTACTTTACGTTCGTTTTTAGTAATGGCTGTATCATGCCATTTAATGTTAGTTGACTTTGACATTGAATTCTTCCTCCTAGACCCTTGATTCTTCTTTCATGCCTTCGATCAATACTTCGACTACTTCCTTACGGCTGAACGTGGATGGCGGAAGCTGTCCTGCACGAAGCATTTCTCTTACCTTTGTTCCAGAAAGAATCACGCGGTTTTCCTTGCTGTGCGGGCAGGTTTTATCAGAAGCCATGCCTTCACATTTAGTGCAGTAGAAGCTATGTTCAAAAAATAAAGGCTTGATGCCCAGCTCTTCTTCGGAAAAATTGCTGAAAATATGCTGAGCGTCGTATGTGCCGTAATAATTGCCAACCCCTGCATGGTCACGGCCGACGATAAAGTGTGTGCATCCGAAATTCTTACGCGCAATTGCATGGAAAATGGCTTCGCGTGGGCCTGCATATCTCATCGCTGCTGGGTATACACCTAGCTGGACGCGATCTTGCGGATAGTAATTTTCTAAAAGAACACGGTAGCTTTTCAGGCGTACGTCCGCAGAAATATCATCTGACTTGGTTTCACCAACTAGGGGATTAACAAACAAGCCGTCTACCGTTTCAAGAGCTGCTTTTTGGATATACTCATGAGCTCTGTGGATTGGATTTCTAGTCTGGAATCCAACGACTGTTTTCCATCCCTTACCTTCAAAAAGAGCACGGGTATCTTTCGGCTCAAACCAAACGTCGCCGAACACACCTTTTTCTGGCTTTTTCACAAGAGTAACGTCACCTGCAACATAAACAGGGCCTCTTTCAAAAAGACGCTTAACACCTGGATGGGCAGTTTCGTTAGTTTTATAGACTTCAATCGCTTCTTTTTCCAAATCCGGCTCATACCAGCTGGAAACCTTAATAACGCCATAAGCTTTGCCGTTATGGACAAGTTTAATTTCTTCGCCCTCCTGCAAGCCTCCAGCAATTTCAAAAGAAACGGGAAGTGTTACTGGGATGGACCAAATAGTGCCATCGGCCAGTCTCATTCTGCTTACAACAGATTCATAATCTTCTTTTCCAAGAAAACCGGTTAACGGGCTGAACAACCCGACGCCTATTAATTCAAGATCGCTTAGGGCGATATTATCAATCTCAATTTCTTTGTTTACAGATGCAAGATCATAGCTAGGGTTATAAGCATCAATTAACTTTCCCCCATGTGGTTTTGGTAAAAATGACATTTCAATCAACCTTTCTCAGCAAATTTAGTTCTTTTGTTTGATTTTTTTCCGATACGGAGGTTACAGCGCTTTTCTTAATCAGGAAGATGACTCCAAATACTGAAATCAACACGCCCGCCATTGCAACAATCGGATATATATTATGTTCAATCAAAAGCTGGATTAATGTATAAGAAATGACCATGGATAATACTGGTGACACAATCCAAACGGTCAAAAGCTTAACAACGATATCTTTTTTCAACACGCTCTTCCCATGTTTGGCAAAGCCTATGCCAATAATGGAAGAAGTAGTGATTTGAGTAAGCGGCACAGGAATGCCAAATACGGATGCTGTGGTTACGATTGTAGCCCCGATTCCGGAAATAATGCTTCCCTCTTCAAGCCTTAGTGATGTGATTTTTTTGCCGTTTGTTTCAAGGACTCTATGACCTAAGAATGCTGCTCCGAGAGCGACAAATAATCCACCCCACAGAATACCGCTATTCGTGGTCATTAACCCTGCTGCTACTAACGGACCTACGGCATTTGCCACGTTGTTCATTCCAGCTGAAAATGCCTCAAACAGTCCCATGCAAACAACTAAAACCGCAAGAATTGGACCTGCTTTGGATGATGTCACCCATTTTTTAATCCACTTTCTTTCCAAAACAAACGCCGCAGCAATCGCAATCAGGAAAGCAGCAAATGGAGTCAAAAGCCAGAACATCGCGATCCAGGCAATTTTCCCAACAAATACTGACTGATATACAATTCCAGCACCTATAACGGATCCGACTGCCACTTCGCTAGTTGATAATGGAATGCCGAAGACATTGGCTAGAAACAGAGATGTCGCAGCAGCTGTTAAAACGACCAGCGCTATGGCATTTGTAAAGGTGGAGCTTGGAACAATACCGCTGCCAATGGTTTTCACTACTTCTCCTCCGCCAAGCCATGCTCCAAGGAAGACAGCGATCGCGCAAAGAAAAAGGGCAATCTGGCGGTTTTTTATAACGCCAGCTCCATAAGAAATACCCATTGATGCAGCTGCACCGCTTGCACCTATATTAAAAGCAAAAAACAAACCAATTAGGATTGCCAATATTGTGAGCATGAATGTCCTCCTTAACGTGTGTGCAGGCCACACTCTGTCTTGCTGCTTCCTGCCCATCTTCCTTCACGGGAATCACCATTACCGCTAACGGCCTGTGTACATGGGAAGCAGCCGATGCTTGGGTAATTTTGATCATGCAGGGCGTTGTAAGGAAGGTCTTTTTCTTTGATGTACTCCCACACTTCATCCCAGGTCCAATGAATTAAAGGACAAACCTTGATATTTTGGAACTTTTCATCTTGATTTAAAAATTCTGTATTAGCTCTTGTTGGAGATTGTTCCCTTCTCAATCCTGAAATCCATGCATCTTTTGAGGTCAGAGTTTCTCGCAAAGGAATGACCTTTCTGATTTGGCAGCATAGACCTGGGTCCCTTTTCCATAAAGCAGAACCATATTGTTCTCTCTGCTCATCAAGTGTCAGCTCTGGCTTCTTTTTTTCAATGCGAAGCGATGGGAACCTCTGCTGGATTTTTTCAATAACATCATAGGTTTCAGGAAAATGAAGATCTGTATCGAGAAAAACAATATGAGCATCTGGTTTAACCTGCTGTATAAGATCTATCAAAACAATCGCTTCTGCACCAAAGCTTGAAGCATAAACAATCTTATCTTCCGGATAGTGGCTGTAGGCCCACTTTAATACATTGAGAGCTCCCTTTGCCCCGTCATCCAGTGAAAACTGGTTTGTAATTTCTTGAATATTAACGATATTTTCCATTTCTATAACCTCCGCAATTGATTCTGTCCACTAAAAAAAGGCAGTCTTACTCCCTTAATCCATAAGGGGAAGACCGCCTCTAGTTTGTCTAGTCAGCGTTTATTCTGTTGAAGACGAACCTTTTCATTTTTCTCAATTTGAATGATTTTACCGTCCTGAACAATCAAAGTGATTGATCCGAATTTTAAAGTAGCAAGCATTTGTTCAAGATGAGGAATTATTTCTTCCCACTCCTCTGGCTTCAAATGGGTTCGCCTCCTTTTTATAACAAAACCTCTCCTGGCTTGGAGAGGTGATTTTTTGAAGTTCACCTTATCTCCCAAAATGAGCAACATTTTGCTGGAATTGGCACCTTGTTTAACAGGTTGCCGGGCATCATTGGGCCAGTTCCCTCAGCCGCTCTGGATAAGTGTTATTCAGTTGATGAAATTAATCCTACCATACCAATAGGAATTCTGCAATTACTTAAATTAAAAATTTTTAAATTAATTCATTTTTACCAGTTTTTTTGGTTTGAATGGTTATAAAAAAGGCCGGAACCACAAGGGTTGACCGGCTTTTTAGAAACATAGAATTTTATAATTTTTTTGCCAATTACCCAGTGTTTAATTCCGACCTAAATGCTAGTACATTGCAGAAACGTTTCTGTCCTTAAGTCTAAAAATATAGACATGTTTTATCAAAGCGAGGATTCCGGTCTTTTTTAATAAATAGGCCCTTCTTATCTCCAATTTCTTGCTCAAACTGTTCCTCGCAAGGATCCTCAGATATTGTCTTGCTTCATATTAAGGCATGGTCCCCTACTTGATGACTCTTCCTGCATAAGTCCTCGTTTTTTCTGGGTAGTGGAAAATTAATATTCCCTGTGTTGATATTAGTAAAAAAGCAAATAACTAACGTATGATCAAAGTCTAAGGGGATGAGTATGGAAGATAAATATAAGAAACTGCCTTCATTAGCTTCCAACTCCATTTATTTGGGGATTTTATTGGCCATCGTTGGCGGTTTTTTAGATGCCTATACCTTCATTAGCCGTGATGGAGTGTTTGCCAATGCTCAAACGGGGAATTTGGTGCTCCTTGCAGTAAATGCTGCTGAGAAGGAATGGAAACAGTCGATACTTTATATCCCCCCTGTTGCTGCTTTTATTGCAGGTGTTTTTGTATCCGAAATTGTTAAGATTCCTCATATTAGAGAATTATTGTATAGCTATAGGCGTTCTATTCTTATATTAGAATGTGTTATTCTCTTCGCAGTGGGCTTTATGCCGGAAAGTGTACCTGATATCATCGTTACTGTAAGTATTTCATTTGTTTCCTCTTTACAAATTTCGACCTTTAATAAAATTGATAAATGGGCTTATAATTCTACGATGGCAACGGGTAATTTAAGGACCGCTGCCAAAGCAGCCTATTCAGCATTTATTGAAAATGATGACGAATCGAGAAAGCAATTCATAGATTTTGTAACGATTATTGGTTCTTTTTTATGCGGAGCTTTAATAGGAACCTTTTCCACCACTTATATTGGGGATCATGCCATATGGATTGCTTCAGTAACTTTGGTGATTACTCTCATCTTATATCACAGGGAAAAAGGCTATTTTAGAAAATAAAAGCCGGTATCATCCAAAGATACCGGCAATTTCTTTAATTAAAGGTTTCCACCATTTGTTTGGATTACATCCTTGTACCAGTAGAAGGATTTCTTGCGGCTGCGGTCCATTGTTCCGCTGCCATCGTCATGCTTGTCTACATATATGAAGCCGTAACGTTTTGAATACTCACCTGATGAAGCAGATACAGGTCGATACACCCCCAAGGTGTGTAACCCATCAACTCAACACCATCTTCAATAGCTTCGCCCATTTCACAGATATGTTCTCGAAGATATTCAATTCGGTAATCGTCATTGATCGTTCCGTCTTCCTCCACCTTGTCATAGGCACCCAACCCATTTTCTACAACAAAAAGAGGAACCTGATAGCGGTCATATAGTTTATTTAAAGTTATTCGCAAACCGATTGGGTCTACTTCCCAGCCCCAGTCACTTG
Source organism: Neobacillus sp. FW104-15D2 (assembly GCF_058790155.1). Classification (NCBI taxonomy): domain Bacteria; kingdom Bacillati; phylum Bacillota; class Bacilli; order Caryophanales; family Bacillaceae; genus Neobacillus; species Neobacillus sp. FW104-15D2. The sequence continues at coordinate 46,092 of NZ_JBYTCJ010000005.1, read as the reverse complement.
CTTTTAGGAACGGATTTCGTACTCCGCCAATCAAGTTACCCTGGCTGTTTTCCTCATCTGTTTTTACCATTTTCTCGGTACGTGACATATAATAGCTGAACCCGATGTAATCTACTGTTCCTTCCTTTAATAGTTCAAGGTCACCTTCCTCGATTTGAAGCTCGATATTATGCTTTTTAAAATAACGCTGAATAAATTTAGGATACTCCCCGCGGACTTGTACATCACCACAGAAATTGTTGAAAAAACGCTCTTCTTCAAGGGCATACATCACATTTTCCGGATTAGAATTCCAAGAATATACCGGTGCATAAAGAAGCATACAGCCTATTTTTGCATCAGGAATGATTTTGTGGCATGCCTTAACCGCAATGGCGCTCGCCACAAATTGATGATGGAATGCTTGGAAGGTTGGCTGGTAACGATCCTCTTCTTTTTGAATAGAGAAACCAAGACCCATGATCGGCATCGCCAAACCGCTGTTAATTTCGTTAAAGGTCATCCAGTACTTAACCTTATCTTTATAACGATTGAATAGGACATTTACATATCTTTCAAAAAAGGAAACTACTTCACGGCTTCTCCAGCCGCCATATTCTTTAACAAGTGTTACTGGCATTTCATAGTGGGATATCGTTACAACCGGCTCAATGCCTTGTCTGATAAGCTCATCAAATACCCGGTCGTAAAATGCAAGACCTTCTTCATTCGCTTCCAATTCATTTCCGTTGGGGAAGATACGAGTCCAGGCAATGGACATACGGAATACTTTAAATCCCATTTCCTTAAAAAGAGCAATATCCTCCTTGTAACGGTGATAGAAGTCAATTCCTTCATGGTTTGGGTAGTATTTATCCTGATCGATTTCAAAATTGAAGCCAGGCTCCTGCAGTATTTTCAGGCGCTGTTTTCCGCCTGGCAGTACATCTGCAATATTTAAGCCTTTATTACCTTCGTGAAAACCGCCTTCCATTTGGTTAGCAGCCGTTGCTCCTCCCCATAAAAAACCTTCAGGAAATCTTTTTTCGGATTGTACCATTTGTAATTCCTCCTTATTATAAGTTCTATATATTTACAGGCGTGACAAATGTCCCGCTCTGGAAATAAGCATTATGCCTGCAAAGCAAGAAAAGCTTCGCTCGTGTTAACCTTTCCCTTTTTGACAGGAGAAATGGATTCGTAGTTATCTGTATTTGTAATAATAATAGGAGTGATTAAATCATAGCCCTCTGCTTTAATAGCATCCATATCAAAGGTTACGAGAATGTCGCCAACATTAACTAAATCCCCATCCTTTACATGTGCTGTAAAGTGCTTGCCATCCAATCGAACGGTGTCTAATCCAACATGAATCAAAATTTCAGCACCTTTGTCGCTCGTAATACCAATGGCATGCTTTGTTTTAAAAATAGTGGTTACTTTTCCTGTCACAGGTGATACCACTTTTCCCTCTTCTGGCTGGATAGCAACACCCTTACCCATAATTTCAGAAGAAAAAGTATGATCATTTACTTCACTAAGTTCTTTAACTTCGCCTTTTAAAGGGCTGTATAATTTTTCAGCAGCTATAACCATTTCAGATTTTGCATCCATTATCGTTTCTTCATTATTTAAAGATGGAGTTTGGTCTTCTTCTGATTCAATGTCATCAAATCCCATGATAAATGCTGCCGCAGCACCTGCAACGAAAGCAATCGGCAATCCGATGAGCGCGTATACAAAGGTCGATCCGATAAAGGAAGTAATACCAGGAAGTCCAACATTTCCTCCAAGTATAAAGTACTTTACACCAAGTGCACTATAATAAGCTCCACCAACGGCTCCACCAATCAAGGCACCGATAAAAGGCTTTTTCAGACGCATGTTAACACCGTACATAGCCGGTTCAGTGATTCCCATTAAAGCTGTTAAGCTAGTGGTCATAGCCAATGATTTAAACGATTTATTTTTAGAGCGAAGTGAAACGGCAAATGCAGCTCCTGCCTGTCCCATATTCGCAGTAAACATAGAAGGCAGAATAAAATCATACCCCTTAGTTGCAAGATTGTTCATGACAATTGGCAAGAATGCATAGTGCATACCGGTCATGATAATCAATGACCATGTACCTCCTAGGATAAGACCGGCGAAAATCCAACCGTGAGCGAATAATGCACCTACTCCTAAAGATAGATAGTTTCCGATAATAGCACCTAAAGGGCCAACAGCAATTAAAGTCACAGGGACGATGATTAATAAGGTTAAAGTTGGAACAACAATTAGTTTTACCACGCTTGGAATGATCCGATCAAGCCATTTTTCAAGGTAAGAGGCTATCCAGATGGCAAGTAAAATCGGTATAACTGTAGATGAATACGTTACTGAAGTTACGGGAATTCCAAGGAACGCTACCTTATGCCCTGAGCTTAAAAGAGCAGTTAGATTAGGATGAAGAATCGCTGCCCCGATAGCGGCTGCTACATAAACATTGCTTCCGAACTTACGGGCTGCACTGACTGCGAGCAGGATTGGCAGGAAGTAAAAGGCTCCATCACCAATTGCATTTAGAATCGTATACATCTGGCTTTTATCCGTAAACCAGCCAAATGTTAGCGCAATAGCAAGAATTCCCTTAACCAAACCGGCTCCCGCTATTGCTGGCAGAATCGGTGTAAATACTCCGGAAATAACATCAAAAATGGCGCTGATCACATTTATTTTCTTACCTGATGTTGATTGTCCGCCTTCTAAGTTTTTGCTGCTGTTTTCCTGGATGGCTTTATAAACTTTTGGAACATCGTTTCCGATAATGATTTGGAATTGGTCGCCGCTCATGTTGGTTCCCATCACGCCAGGCACTTTTTCAAGCGCTTTGCGATCTGCTTTGCTTTTATCATATAAATTAAAACGTAAACGAGTCATGCAGTGAATCATATTTTGAATATTGCTTTCCCCGCCAACAAACTCAATGATACTTTTTGCGGTTTGATTGTAATCCATGGAATTTTCCTCCCACTATGTTTGTTTTTTTACAAAAAAATAACCTGAACAGCAAACATGATAGGACCTAAGAATCCAAAATGTGCGCTGCTCAGGTTTTGCCTGCTTCACCAGTAACAATCCTGATTTTGATAATATTCATTTTTGATGTTTCGGCAGATTCTCTTACTTGGGTATGGCCATTACCTAAGTGAAAAACCAAATCAATGCTTCACAAAGAAGATGTGATTTTGCTTGCCTGACCAGTAATCCTTTATAAGGATCTTCTGAAACTAAAAAAACCTAAATTGCACGTCGGGAAATTAGACGTTGCAATTTAGGTTTTGCCTGCATTATCAGTAACAATCCTAAAAATTACGATTCATTTATAGGAAAAGGATAGCATGGCGGTTCATTTTTTGTCAACGCTTTCTTTTAAAAAAGTTAACGGCGATTTACCACTCTCTCAATATGAATGGATAGATAAGCCATTTCCTCTTTTTCAAGTGAATGATTGTGAGTTTTTACTATAAAATTCTTTATTTTTTCTGTGCATTTAAAGGCTTCCGGATATTTATCCTTGACCATGTCATAAAGAAAATCGTCCTTACTTTCTAAATTGCTGTTGGTATACAAACGCTGCGCAAAAAACTTTAAGTGAGTCAGAAAGCGAAAATAATTAAGAGACTCCTCGTCAAGTTCAATTCGGAAATGATATTTCACAATATTGAGGATATCCTGAATCAGCCTTGTCATATTAACCACGTTCGGCATTTCCTCGTTCAACTCAGCGTTTACGAGATGCATGGCAATAAAGCCGGCTTCATCCTCAGGAAGCGATATACCCAATTTTTCTTCTATTTTCTCAATGGCCTTTAAGCCAATTTCATACTCATCTTTATAGAATCTCTTAATTTCCCATAGAAGTGCATTGCTGATCATCATACACTTTTTACTTCTCTCAATCGCAAAGTTGATATGATCTGTAAGTGAAACATAAATGCTGTCGTTCAGACTTTTACCTAAAGTCTTTTTAGCATAGCTAATGATACCCTCGGATATTTTCATATATTCCATAGGTACTTCATACAAAAGAGTCTTGAACTTTTCGGAGACGTCTTTATTTTCAAGTTTGAAGATCTTTTCAATCTTGGACTCGTCCACCACGTCACCAGGCCTTTTTTGGAAAGCAATCCCCCGGCCCATGACTACCAGTTCCTTTTTCTGCTCATCAAGGACGCTGATGACATTGTTATTTATCACTTTAGCAATGATCATATTCATCACCTGTTCTAATCAGTTTAAGAAAAAAATAAAAACCCAAGCCTAATAAAGAATGATTAGACTTAGGTTTTGCCTGCTTCACCAGTAACAACCCAGAAGTTTTAATTTTAGTTAATAAAATAGTAACATCTTTTAAAAAAGGGTGCAATTGTTTTTGGACTAGTATTGATAACGCTTACGAGCGGAATGAATAAAAAGCACCCCAATCATGAGATGCTGGAATATCAAAAATCTCTTCTGACTTTTTCTTTTGGTGCTGCAACTGTGATGCCAGTAGTTTCTTCAAAATTATATAAGCTTGTTGGGAGATCAGTAAATCGCTCTAATTCATTATATGCTGGAATCCCGTGGTAAGACATATCCAAACCTTCTTCTTCTTCCCGGGCGCTGGCACGGAAACCGACAGTCATCTCACAAACCTTTGCCATAAATGATCCTCCAAGTAATCCCCAAATGATTACTACTGCTGCACCTAATAATTGGATATACAAAAGATGCCCATTTCCTGTGGTTAATAGGCCTTCTGATTTATCGAAAAGTCCCACAGCGATGGTTCCAAAAACTCCATTGAATCCATGGACTGCTACTGCACCCACGGGATCATCAACCTTTAAATTATCTACTAACAAGGTAGCGTATATGACAATCAGGCCACTGATTACCCCGATTGCAATCGCACTCCATTGGGAAACAAAAGCACAACCGGCTGTAACTGCCACAAGTCCGGATAAAACGCCGTTGATAGTCATACTCGGATCTGCTTTGCCAAATTTCTTCATTGTTAAAAATAAAGCAGAGGTTCCGCCCGCTGCCCCGGCAAGCATTGTATTTATTGCTATAGATGCCAAGGAAGAATTGGAAGCATCAAGGGTGCTTCCTGCATTAAAAGCAAACCAGCCAAACCATAGAATAAATGCACCAGCTGAGGCAAGTGGTATATTACTCGGTGCAAATACATTCGCACTTCCATCCGAATTAAATCTTCCCTTACGCGGGCCCAACAGTTTTGCCATCGAAAAGGCTGTAAACCCTCCCAGTGCATGTATGGCAGCAGACCCGGCAAAGTCTTTCATTCCAAGCTTTGCGAGCCAGCCATGTTCATTCCAAATCCAATGTCCAGAAAGAGGATAAATGATTATACAAATTAATAATGCAGACACTAAATATGCTTTAAAATTCATCCGTTCCGCAACCGCTCCGGAAACAATGGAAATGCATGCTACTGCGAAACCCATCTGGAATAATACAAACGCGGGACTCGGCAGCTGCATGGCAAGAACGATAGATTCTGGATGGCCAAATAAAGTTGTCCCTACCATGCCAAACGCATCTTTCCCGAACATTACGGCAAAACCAATCATCCAAAAAGCTAACGCACCAACCGTTAAATCTACAAAAATTTTCATAATGACATTAACAGCATTTTTTGTTCTCACAAATCCAGCTTCTAATAAACTAAATCCGCCCTCCATAAATAGAATCATTGCGGCAGCCAAAACAACCCAAATCGTATTTAAAAACTCTAGTTTCATGCTGTCAATCCTCCTGATTCGCTAAATCGTCAATATCAAAATCTGGCTGCCCTGTTCGAATGTTATATGCCTCCAGTATTGGATAAACATAAATTTTTCCGTCTCCGTCTTCGCCTGTCTGAGCGGCATTAAAAATCGTTTTGATGGTTGGCTCAACCATATAATCCGAAAGGATAATTTCTAATTTAACCTTCGGATGAAGTGTTACCTGATAATTTTTCCCGCGATATACTCCCTGTGTATCCTTCTGTTTTCCTCTTCCAACTACCTGAGAAACAGTAAAACCTGTAATTCCTATTTTCTTTAAATCTTTGATTGTCTCCGTAAGTCTTTCTGGTCTAATAATGGCATCTATTTTTTTCATCCGAACCACCTCATGTAAGGTTTTCTAACATCATTTGTTAAAGGATATAACATGCTGTACTTGTTCGTCAACTATCAATCCTTTATTAGTTGGTTTAAACAAGCGTAATTACTAGTTGAAAAGTGTTACAAAAGTCCAACCTGAAAATAAAAATCATCATAACTTGTTTATAGAGATGTTTATATACGGGGTGAATAGGATGTCTATTGGGGAAAATGAAGAAAAGACAGAAAGGCAAATCGATCCGATGGCTAAATTTTTGTTCGGAGGCAGAAGGTTCCAAGAGGTTAATCAAGAGGTTAATCGTGAGGAAAATCAAGAAGAAAACTTTGACTCAAACCATTCTGAACGCAAGAACTTCAGATGGCAGCAAAGACCTTTTTCGCGGCAAAGGAATCCAGGCAATGATTGGCTTCTAGGAGGCAGAAATCAAAGGAGCCAGCCCAGGAATGAAATAGAAAAAGTGCTTAACCAGGTCGATTATGAATTACTTATGGAAACTATTGATTCCTGTTATAACTCCTACGAGCAAATAAAACCCTTGGTTTTTCCATATTTACAAAAGTTTATAGGTAAGTTTAAACAAAAATAAAGAGAGAACTCCGGCGGGTTCTCTCAATGTTGTTATCATAAATTTTGCTCAAGCCACTTCAGTAATGTTAAGGTCAGTTCTTTACGTACATTTGTATAGAGATGCTCTGTATCAAAAGTTTTAGTTAGAAGGTGTTTTGCGTTTGCTTTTTCGAGCATGTCCACCAAAGGATCATGAAAATATTCCTTTGGCAGTTCTTTATCATGGGTGGCAGCAGTTAAAAGCAGCCTTCTGTTGGCTAACTCCGGTGCGAACAGGAAGGTATTCCACTTTTCACTGTTATCGCGAACTTCCTCAACAATGATTTCCGGCGTACTGCCATTAAGAAAAAATGTTCCTTCTTCTAACATAGCATATAGCTTGTCTTCTATTGCTGGATTTTGATCCATCATTTGTACAAACAAGGCAAAATTGGCTCCTGACATAGAGACAATTGTTTTTATGGAAGGATCGAGCGAGGCCGTTTTTAGAGCTAAAAACCCTCCAAAACTATGCCCTATCAGAGCTATCCGATTCACATCTACTCGATTTTCTATAGCCACATCATCTTGTTTTATGTATTTAATGGTGGCGAAAACATCCTCAAGTGAATTTGTAAAAGAGAAATCCCCCTTGCTTCCCCAAGCTCCACGGTAATTAATCACCAATACATTCCATCCACTTTGATGAAGAGATGTGGCAATATCAAAATTCATTACAACTCCAGGGAAACCATGAAGCATGATTATTGTAGCGTGCGGTCCTTCTCCTGCTGCAATATACATACGGCCGGCAATCGTATCCTCTCCACTTGGAATTCTTAATAAGACTAATTTTCCTGAAGTATCGCTAACCATTCCTCTCCACTCCAATCTCATCTGCGTACCTTATCCTTTTTAAAACCTTCTATAAAAAGGCTATTTCTCCTGCAAACAAATTGACTTAGGGGAATAGTCTTCTTCATCAATAACCATTTGTGAGGAATAATTGTGTCCGTTAACCGCCCTCTATAGAACAGAAAAACTTTGTCTGTCCGAAAAATAAACTCTATAGGACAGAAAATTTTAGAGAAAAAATTCAAATGCCCTTAATCCATTTTAATCTATCCAAATCTGCGTAATCGGATGGGCGTTTTTGCTGGCTCCTGCATGAGATAATCCATATATGTCTTCAATCGTTCTTAAAAGGTCAAAGTGATCTTTTTCTTCATTATAACTCCCTTTTTTTATCATTGGTCCCACCAAAAAAGTAGGAATCTTGTTTCCTTGAGACTTATCGTCTTCATCCCATGTAACAATTAATAGACTGTTATTCTTTTCCGTCCATTTTACATAAGAATCAAGATGAAGCTTTAGCCAATTATCGGCCTGACGTATGGTTCCATCGTGCATATCGTTTCTTAGAGTCGGAATCACAAAAGATACGGTTGGCAGCTTATTAAAATCAGATGGAAAGTTATTTAAAGGCTGGTTGGCGCTTTTCGGAACATTTGTGAAGTTGACCCAAGGATTATGCTTGCGGGCATATCCACTTGGATCATTTGTTGACGGTCCATTAAATCCAACGGATGGCATTCCTTCCGAATACCCTTTAAACGTTAAATTCTTGTCCGCCAGTTCACTAGCAAGATTGGGTGCAGTAAATGTTTTTCTAGGAACCCTATCACCAGTTACACCCTGATTCGATCCTGAAAATAAATCAATATAATTTGGCTGGCTTGGGTGCTCAATTGCGTGGTAATTCGTTAAATTTGCTCCCTTTTTCATCAAGGAATTCATATAGGGTGCAGAAGGATTTCCCGCTATTTCCTTATGAGAATGGTTTTCCTCAACCACAATGACAATATGATTGATTTGTGGAAGGCTGTCCGTTACCTGATTCTGAGCTTTTTCTGCTTTTTTGACTATTTTTTTAGACTGTTCTTTTGAACAAGCTGATAAAAGGAATAATAATGCTGCTAAAAGGATTAAGATGTTCTTTTTCAAAAGAAGCACCTGCTTTCTTGGGATCATGTATCAAGAATAATATTACCCATAAAAATACTTCAATAACAAAAAAAGCAGGATACCTGCTTCTGAAATTTGTTAATTACTTTCAGCTAAAGCCTTCATGTTACGTTGTACGAATACCTATTTATAACTTCGATGCATTTAGCATGCGGGAAAATCCGATACTTTCTGCCAAGTCTGCTATTTGTAAAATGCATGTTTTTTTATCGAATCATTCATTTTGTCTATCGTTCATATAGCGAAGAAATTCTCTCGTGATATAGGAAACATATCTGTCCTTTTTTAAAATAACTCCTAGTTCCCAAGGGATAACTGGATTTGTTATTTTAATCGCTTTAACGGTTTCATGGTTGATCTTTTTTTCAATAGGCTGAGGAAGAATGGCAACACCAATGTTTTGTTCGACCAAGGCGACGATAAAATCCCATTGTGAGCTCTCATAAGAAACATTTGGAGTAAAACCTGCTTTTATACATTCTTCAATAATTTTGTCATGAAGCATAAATGCCTCATTAAATAAAATAAAGGACTCCTCATGTGTCCTTTCCAGGGATATCTCGGTTTGTGATGCAATTGGATGAGTGCTGTGAACGAACAGCTGCATTTCTTCTGAAACGAAAGGAATAACATTAAATCTATCCGCTTCCACCGGTAAAACCACAACGCCTAAATCGATTTCCCCGTCCTCTACCAGCGCTTTAACCTTATTTGCCCCTACCTCTATTAATTGAATGGTAACTCCAGGATATAAATCCTGAAATCCCTTGATGATTTCCGGGAAAAATAAAACGCCTATGAGAGGTGGTATGCCAATTTTGATTTTCCCCTTCTTCAAATTCATCAGGTCATACAGCAGCAATGACACTTCATCAATCGATGCTAGTATTTTTTGACCCTGTTCAAAAACGATCTCACCGGCATCTGTCAGTTCGATTTTTCTGGAGGATCGGTCAATGAGTTCTACCTCCAGCTCATCCTCCAGACTTTTAACCATCTTACTTAAGGTTGGCTGTGTTAAATGTAGAATGTTAGAGGCCTTTGTAAAATTCTTTTGCTTTGCTACTTCCACAAAGTAGCTTAATTGTTTTATGTCCATATAGTTAACCTCACTATAGTCATCATGCATAGTTGAAATAAGAATAATTCATTTTAACTATAGTTTTAACGATAATCAAGGATAGTTAAGCGGAAAAACATCCCAGAAAAATAAAAAACTCGCCCTAAGGCGAGGAGTATAATTTGGGTGGAAAAAAGTTTGTTGCTAGGATTAGAATATTTTCCCCCCAAAAACCTGGTGGCAGTTCAAGATTTATTCTTGATAAACCGTTATAAGAACATTTTCTTATTGTCGCCATTAGATGATGAAGAATTCTCAGTTATCGGATTGATATCATTGTCTGTCATAAAAAACGCGTGGTGTTTCATTAACTTCTCTTTAAGGTTATCCGAAACTCGCTCTGCATTGTAAGCACAAACGGTAATTATTTTTATATTACTTACAATTTTATTCACTTCATTTTCAAATTCCTCTAGTGTGGTTTCAAAATCTTTGGGATCTCCCCATTCGACATGTCCCCATGTTCGGACAGGCTTGTTTTTTTCCAAATAAGGATTAACGATTTCGGAAAAATAGGACAAAATGGTTTGGGGATAAAAATTGTTATTTAGCCAATAAAATTTAAGGTTATTAAAAAAACGTATTTTTTTAAGTTGTTCCTTCGTTAACTTCAATTCCAGTCTTTTATAAATAAGTGGATAAATTCTCTCGTTTTCAATCATTATTATAATATCTTCCTGTTTAATTCCGGAAAGAATGTAAGAAACAGCATTTTGTATATAACTTTCCAACTCACAAGAATAATAGAATACATGAACGCCTTTCGACTGCTTCAAATGATTAGAAAGTTGAGAAATTTTTTTATCCAAAATTGCCATTCTCCTTTATACTACTGGATAAAGTAAATGTATAAATTTAATATAAATTTAGTTTACTATTACGAAAAAAATTATAAAATCTTTGTTTTATTTAGGTGCTTCCCTGGTGAAGGAATGCCAAGAAAATCTTCATTCACTTGGCCAGCTGACAGCAGGTTCAAGGAGGGTTATTCTGTTATTTATAGTATCAAGATTAACTGTTGCACCAATAGGAATAGTTGCTTTATAGATACCATGTGAGGTAGTTAAGTTTTTTATTAAAGGCTTACCCAACGGTACTAACATTTCGTTAATGATATCATCCCAGCTTTTTCCGTAAGCTTCAGCACAGTAAGTACATTCACCAAGTATAATACCAATGCAATCTCTAAATTTCCCGGCGGATTTTAGATGATTTAAATACCGGTAAACTGTATTTATGGGTTCCGTTTTTTCTTCCAAAAGAAGAATCTTGCCTCGGGTATCAATCTCAAACGGTGTTCCTAAACTGTCTACAATAGAAGTTAAATTACCTCCCACGATCCTTCCTGTCACGTTTCCCGAAACTAGGCTGATGAGTGGAATATTCGGTGGATTTACGATTTGTCTTGGTGAAGTAAATGTAGAAACAGCCGAATAGAAGGAAGTGTAGTTATATGGAGGTGTTGATGGAAGAAAATCTTCAAGCATTAAACCTAAAAAAGTGATCATTCCGGTAAACTGGTACAGAACATTTAAAACAATGGAAATATCGCTATAACCAGAAACGATTTTTGGGTTACTTGCAATAATCGGATAATCTAAAAATGGCAAAATCCCCAATGATCCTGTTCCTCCACGGACAGATAAAATCATTTTGACACTAGGATCCATGAACATGCTCATTAAGTCAGATGCCCTTTGCTGGTCAGACCCTGCCAAAAATCCGTTTTGTGCATAAACGTAATTTCCCACTGCCACATTAAAACCGCTATTTTGAAGATTAGCGATGGCCTGATTAATTTTTTCCGCCGGATACGGACTAGCTAGAGATACAACGCCAACGGTATCTCCCTGCAGTAATGTAGGTGGACGTGTTGCCATACTTGTTCCTCCTAAGTATAGGTTCCCCCTTTATCTATATGTACCATTGGGCGTTTTGGATTCTTATTTAGTTTTGTTTTTTGATTGAAATCCTTGTAAACAGACTTTAACTTTGTTGTTCTTTTTCTGAAAAGAATCAATGCTATGATGGTTAATGTGCAAATATAATCTGCTTTATATAAAGAGAGTGACAATAAATGCTGAATTTAAAAGAAGCTGCTGAACAATTAACTTTGGCTGGTATTGCCGCCAGTGATGAAGAAGTAATGAGGTGGATTGGGGAAGGAAAAATAAAAGCCGATATATATCAAACTAGAAAAGTAACTTATAAGATCAGTTTAAAGGATCTTACTGAGTTTATTTTAAAACAAAAAACATCGCAGTTTGCTTCTCGATTAGAAGCTTCAATACGGGAAAACCAAAGACTTGATGAAGAGATCCAGCTTTTAAAAACGCGAATACATATTGAACAATCAAAAGTTCGCACTCTAAAAAAATTACTAAACACACAAATTGAAAATAGCGGTCCCAGCTCAATCGGTGAATTCCTTGGATTAAAACAACCCGGAAACAGTCAAATAATGAAGAAAGAATTTAAAAAGCTGCTAAAAGCACTTCATCCAGACCGTGGCGGTGACGAAAGGCTTTTTAAAGTGTTTAATGAACACTATGAAAACCTAAAATAAAATGACCTCTTAGAGGTCTTTTTTAACATCATTCTATTCTTGCAAGCCCTAAGCTGTAGTGGGTTCCTAAAATTTTTTCAATTTTATCTGCACTTTCTTTCTCACATTTTACTAGTAAAACTACGTCGATTATATGCTTTCTAATTCTTTTCTTGTTGGTTGTCTTTTTAAAAAAATAATCTACTGCAAGCCCAATAAGGGTTCCTGCTACTAATCCAATGGATGCCCAAATGATTGGCCCCAATATAGAACAAACCCATTTAAAAAACCGCATCGGTTAAAGATGCGGTTTCTACTCTTTTTAAAGTAAAGAAATGTTTTCAGGTAATTTTAAGGATGTCAAAATTTCAAGTTCATCCAGGCGGGGTTTAGCGTAGGAAGAACGGCTTAGTAAGGTATTGTCCAAATAAGCTGGATGAGACATAACTTCTACTGTTATTCCATCTGCCACTTTTTCAGAAAGAGATGTGAAAAAGTCCGCTTTGACTCCGTCACCATAGAACTCCGATAAGGATATATCCGAGAAAGGATTAACCCCCTCTAGGGCCTTGTCTCCATTTACTCTAACTGGTAAATCATATTTGTTTGAAAGCTTTTGGACGACTGGGAGAAATTTCTCTAATGTATGTACGTGATGATGACTGTCAAAATGGGTTGGTGTTAGGCCTGATTTAAGAAACTTTTCTATTTGAGCCGTCCATTCTCTTTCAAGCTCATCTAAAGAAATGTCTTTATAATCATTTAAATAAGATTGCGAATGAAAGTTTCCTTTTTCATCAACCAGAGAAGGAACATCCTGCAATAATGGTTTACCTGCCGTAAGCACTAAATGGATGCCGACAGAAAGGCTGGGATTACTTTTAGCCAAAGAAATTGCATGTTCTGTGCCTTGCATGTTCATCATCATCGTTGTTGAATTCACGATGCCGTATAAATGGCTGTCTACTATTCCATGGTTAACCCCATGGCATAAACCAAAATCATCTGCGTTTACGATTAGCTTTATCATTTTTGTGCTCCTTTTATGAAAGAATATGAAACTATTTTTTTTATGCCTGCGCACAAATTCTTTTGTTTTCCCTTACGTTCTTTAAACGAGTTTCGGTCACTAAATGTGTCCTGATTTACCTCTTTTGGATTTGAAGATGGGTTTAAGGTCCCTAAATATGTTACTCCATTGCTCCTTAGGGCAGGTATGAGTTCACCATTTGGTTTGGTCGTAACCATTTTTGCTGGATAGATCCCCTTTTTTGGTTTATAACAAGTCAAGCATTTCTAATCCGTGCCAGATTCCATCGTCATTGATGTCTTTTGTCACATAGTTGGCTGATTGCTTAACCAGTTCTGGTGCATTTCCCATTGCTACACCATTCCCTACGAACTCCAGCATTTCAATATCATTCAATCCATCACCAAAAGCACAAACGGCTTCTTTTTCAAACCCTAGATGGTTAATAACCGCTTCTATCCCTTTCGCTTTCGATCCTCCGGATGGAAGCACGTCGGACACAAAAGGGTGCCAGCGGATGAAATTTAACTCACCCAATAAGGAGGAATAATGGTGATTCTCCTCTTCATAACAAAATAACAAAGCCTGGTAGATCTCCCTATTTTTAAAATAGTGACGATCAAACAATAGCGGGTGCTCTATTGTTATAGGTGATAAAATTTCTTCAGCATTTTTATGCCGTTCGAACATCATGCTCATATTGTCCTGATCGACAAACACCAGGGGATGATTATTCTTAAAGGCATTTTGATACAGCAGGTTCAATGTTTTTTTGCTTAAGGGATTTTTAAAAAGCACATCTCCATTATGAACAGCGTATTGACCATTCAGGCTTATAAAAGTATGAATGTCCAGCTCATCACGAAGTTTTTTAAACATAAATGGAGCACGTCCCGTCGCAAATGCTACCTCATGCCCTTGTTCCTTAAGCTTTCTAATGGCACTTTTCGCCGTGGCTGGGAGCTGCTGATCCTGATCAATGAGCGTACCATCAATATCAAAAAATATTAATCTTTTATCCAGAAGGCTCCCTCCCTTGCCTAAACAGAAAAAACTTAAAGGAAGTCCTCGAAAGGTGCTTCCCTTAAGTAACTTCTATTATTGGTTGCTGTATTCCGGCATACTGAACTGAGGAAGAAACTCTTTGTGTGCTTCCAGCATTTCATCGAGAATAACTTTAGCAACTCTGTCACTTGGTACAAGCGGGTTGATGGTCATTGCCAATAAAGCGGTATTGTAATCACCTGTTACGGCAGCTTCAATTGCTACTCGTTCAAATGACTTGATTTGCTGAACAAGCCCGTTAACTGAAACAGGAAGTTCGCCCATTGCGATTGGTTTAGGGCCATCTTTTGTAATGACACAGCTTATTTCCACTGCGGATTCAAATGGCAGATTGGCAATTGCGCCCCTATTCATAGTATTAACTGCCTGAATATCCTTTTTGTCAGTATACATAGAATGGATAAGTCTTACTGCTGCATCGCTGTAATAAGCGCCCCCGCGTTTTTCTAACTGTGGAGGCTTGATTGATAGATTCGGATCTTTATATAACTCGAACAATTCATCTTCAAGCTTTTGAACTACCTGTGCTCTAGTGCCGCCTTCTTCGTAGTTTTTCAGCTCTTTTTTCAGCATGTCACCGGACTTGTAATAATAGTTATGGTACGGGCAGGTCATAACATTTAATGCCTGTAGAAATTCAGGCTCCCAGCCCATTGCTTCTATATTTTTCATGGTGATGCTTTTTTCCCTGTCGGAAATTAAGTCTATAACTTTGTCCTTAACAGAAACACCATCAACATAGACATCCAAGCCATAAACCATATGGTTTAATCCTGCAAAATCAATTCTTACTCGGCTATGTTCAACATCAAGGAGTTTTGCGACGCCCATCTCCATTCCAATCGGAACATTGCAAAGGCCTACTACTTTTTTGATGCCGCTATGTCTTAGTACCGCTTCTGTCACCATGCCTGCAGGATTCGTAAAGTTAATTAACCATGCATTCGGGCAAAGCTCTTCCATATCACGGCAAATGTCCAAGATGACAGGTATCGTACGAAGGGCCTTAAACAATCCGCCAGGTCCATTGGTTTCCTGTCCAAGAACACCATGCTTTAATGGAATACCTTCATCCTTAGCTCTTGCATCCAGCAAACCAACACGGAATTGAGTTGTAACATAGTCAGCATCCTGCAAAGCCTGTCTTCTGTCGAGTGACAAATGTATATCGATTGATACACCGGCTTTTTCAACCATTCTTTTAGCAAGTCCGCCAACGATTTCAAGCTTTTCTTTTCCAGCTTCAACGTCCACCAGCCATATTTCACTTACTGGCAGCTCATCATAATATTTTATGAAGCCTTCGATTAACTCAGGAGTATAGCTTGATCCCCCGCCAATTGTTACGATTTTTATTCCTGTCTTCATTCTGTTCACCTCTGTATGATTTTAAGAAAAAACAGCAGCTCAGGTCATCTGCCCCTGAGCATGATAAAAAGCTGATTTAATTCATCTCTCTATTTTTTTAAGACTATTAAACACTAAAAGTATCATTTGATTTTGGTACAGTTTGTGTCTGCTGTCTCTTCGCTTCCATGCGGCCCTGCAGGATAACAAACGGGATGTAAATAGCAATTGAAATTCCGAAGTTCACCAATGATAAGATCGCACCTGAAATATGTCCGCCCGTAGCCAGCCAGCCGCCTATTCCGACTGGTGTTACCCAAGGAATATTAGCAACCACCGGGTATACTAAGTGAGTTTGAATAGCAAGGTATGAAACAGTTGTCAAGATAACGGGTGTTGCAATAAAAGGTATTAGGAAAAGCGGATTGAGTACAATCGGTACACCGAAAATAACAGGTTCATTGATCTGAAATAGTCCTGGAGGTGCAGCGATCGCAACCAATTGCTTCTGACGTTTTCTGGCCATGAGCATAAAGGCAACAAGTAATCCCAGTGTAGCTCCAGAGCCTCCAAGGTTTACAAATGCATCAGCAAAGCTTCCTGCGTAAATATGGTATTTATCCATATCAGTTACATGATCTTTATATAGATTAATATTATCTGTCCCTAATTTTGTAAGAAGCGGTGTTTTGATTCCTTCAAGAATATTGTCACCGTGTAATCCAACCGACCAGAATAAATGAATCAATAAGGTAACTAAAATAGCAAATGGAAGTGAATCAACTGCCCCGCTTAAAGGCTCTACCAGAACTCGGCTTAACCAGTCATTGAAGTATTCTCCGCTTGTCATCATTCGGAAAACTAGTCCAATCAGACCCATGATGAATACGGTTCCCATGCCAGGAATCAGGCGGGCAAAGCTTCGTGCTACTGCTGGCGGTACACCATCAGGCAGTTTGATCTCAAGGCGTTTAACTCTTGAAAGGCGGGTGAAAATTTCTGTCGCAATAATAGCAATGATAATAGCGGTAAAAAGTGCAGTTGCGCCAAAATATTTGTTTTGCATTAATCCCCAAACAGGATCTTTAAGACCTTCTATTTTCGCAACCTGAGGTATTAAAACAAAAAAGCTTGCACCGGATACTAGCATAGCTTCAAAACCATCATCACCATACGATTTAGAAAGTTTATAAGCAATACCAAAAACCGCAAAAACACTCATAAATGCCATGGTACCCCACCAGATGTCGCCACCCAGCATGGTCCAATTTTCGCCGAAAATGGCTTTCATCATCGTACCGTAAGGTTTAATCAATTCCCCGATATTATTGAAAAGGACCGCGAAGGATCCAACCATGGTAATGGCCAGCATTCCTACAAAAGTGTCACGAATAGCAATAAGATGACGCTGACTTCCTAATCTAGCTGCATATGGCAAAATATATGTTTCTAGAAATTTCATCATATAGGTTATCTCCCCTTAAGCTCATAAGCTTGTTTTAATACAGCTTCCCCGTTGCAAAGACCATAATTAACAGGGTTAATCGAATCCACCGGAATTCCTTTACTATCTCCGACCGTTTTTAACTTTGGTAAAAGATAACGAACCTGTGGGCCCAAGAGCAGTACATCAGCTTTGTCGATATTCTCGTTTACTTCTGAATGTCCTACAGCCCAGATTTTGCAATCAATTCCTTGTGCTTTTGCGCTAGCTTCCATTTTCGTAACTAATAGACTTGTTGACATACCCGCGGAGCAGACTAATAAAATATTCATTTCATTTTCCTCCTGTCATTATTTGAAAGCGATTACAAAACTTTTGAAAAAAAACACATGATGACTTAGGTTATCTACTTTTGCAGCCAAACTGGAAAACTAGCACCTCCTAAAAAATAATTATGTATAGCTGGGCGAACCTTTAACCTTATTGTAATTACAATTCAGAATATTATCAATACATTTTTTAAAAGTTGTTATAACAAATTTTTAAAATGTAACTTATCAGTACAATTTCTTTCCTGTTTCTGCTAATCTATTTATATCAGGGGGTATTGCAATGATAGAGGAATTAAAGGACGGAAACGCCCTGCATCTGCAGGTAAAGGATGCAATTGTTCAATTAATCAAAGATGGAGAATACGAGCCGGATTCACAGCTGCCAACGGAGGCCGAGTTCTGTGATAAGTATGGGGTTAGCAGAACAACGGTAAGGACAGCACTCCAGCAATTAGTGACTGAAGGATATGTTTATAGAAAACGCGGCAGCGGCACCTTTGTTTCCGCCAATAAAGTAAAACAAGTTTTAACTACAACTGTTGAACGATTTACAGATCAAATAACAATGCAAGGCAAAAAACCCCTAATTAAAGTATTAGGGCTTAATGTCATTCCAGCAGATGACTTTCTTAGCGAACTATTAAATATTTCCGAAGGTGAACCAATTAATGTACTTGAAAGGATTCGCTATGTAAATGATGAGCCTCTTCAGTTTGAGATCGCCTACTTACCCTGGTATCAAACCCCGGGCTTAAATAGAAAAGAATGCGAAAAGTCCTTATATGAACTGCTAAATGTCCAATTTGGGCTAAAAGTAAGCAAGACAATAGAATCGCTGGAACTATTTAGTGCAGATGAAACCACTGCGGAGAAGCTCCAGATCGCTGCCGGGGATCCCTGCTTTGCTTTAGATACCCTTGCCTACTTAATTGATGGTTCCATCATTGAATATTCTAAAACGATTTTTAGAGGCGACATGGCTCATTTTGTCATCGAACGTAATTATGAATAAAAGCACAGGGGAATTTATCCTGCTGTGCTTTTTACTTTTTATCTTTATTAAAATCAGGTTTTATAACCCAATGTTCGGTAAGAATTTCCTTCAGGATATATAATACCTACTTTTCTCCTCCCCATTGCATTTTCAAAAATTAACATGCCATGCGGCAGATAATCAAATTCTCTGCCTTTGAAAATCAATCTTCTAGGACTATCATTTACATTTTCTATAATTGTATCAATTTCATTTTTATTGGTAATAACTTCTGTTCTGTGGTCCATAAAGGTAATAGTCAATTTATTACAATATCTTGTGGTTATGTACATAAACAAGATTGGAAAAAATATATTTTCTTAGCAGCTCTACTCCCTTAATGAAAAAAAGCGATGCTTCTTTTTGAAGCATCGCTTAGTTATTTGGCGGGAAAAAAGTGTCATCCCAGGGGTTTTTCTCAGAATGCTCATCACGTTTTTTTAAACTGGGTGAACTCATGAGGAACTTGAGCATGAAAAATAAGCCGGCGATTAAACAGACGATTCCTATTACGGCATATATCACAAAAACCAACCCCTTTTATTTTCAATTATACCATAAATTTACATATTGGACGGCATTCGTTTAAAAAATCTGGCAGTCCTATTAACCTAAAAAAAGATGCATACAAGCTGTAATTAGTAAAAAGATTCCCACTCCAATGTTAAAGTAAGACATTTGCAGTGGTTGTTTTTTATTTTTAGCGATCTCTGCTCCATTAAGAATCAGTAAAACTGCTGCAATTGAATAAATGAATGGGATTAAATCTTTCCTGGTGAAAAAGCTTACTGTTGACAGAATCAAACAAACAATAGCAAGAAAAATTCGTAACCAAGTAAGTTTTTTTGAGGCCATAATTCCTCTCCCCTTAATCTTTATTAGATTCCTCTATATTAAGTATAATCGATTACTAATTTCTATTTTATAAAATTTTAGTCTGGCTGCTTACATATGACATTAATTGCAATGGACAGTATATGAACTTTTTTCAAAAAATTTGGGACAAATAAATGTTCAATTTGTGAAAACAATCACAATATAGTAGAAACCTATTATACTCAAGGTGTCTTAGAAGAACGTTAACTTCGGAAGGAGCAATTATAATGGGTTTATTACTTGGTATTTTTATAGGATTGGTTTCAGGAGCAGTAATAGGAGCAGCTATTTCATTACCGGTAGGTTCAGCATTGGGGATTTTCATCGACAGGAGCTTTGGTGGCTGGTCTTTAGGAATTGAGTTTGTGTTAATTCTTTTGAGTATTTTAGTCATCTTTAAGTTCTTTAATATTCATTTAAGAAAAAGTAAAAAAGCTATATAAACCTTTAAGGTACAGACACGGTTCTGTACCTCTTTTCATTCTGTTTCATTCCAGCTTTGACTTGTTAAAATTCGATGGTTAATATAAGATTAACAGCCAAATAGGCTTTTAGTGCAGTGAGAACAAGTTTGAAAGGATTTTGCAGGATGAAACTTCATGAAACAGATGATCTTGGAGAAACAAGGAGAACAATTATTAAAACAGCACATAATTTGTTTATGGAAAGCGGATATCGCGCAGTTTCTACCAGGCAGATTGCGGATGCATGCGGATTGACTCAGCCTGCACTTTATCACCATTTTAAAAATAAAGAAACTTTATATATAGAAGTCATTTTAAACGAAATACATAAAACAAAAACCGGGCTTGAACGAATCATCAAGCGCCATAAGGATTTAAAGGAAAGACTAGTCGAAGTTGCTTACTTTATCTTAATTAATAAGCCTGAGGATATGAGCCAAATGTTCAGGGATATCCAGCAGGAATTATCAGAAGATGCAAGAAAGCTTATTTCCGATAGCTGGTTTAATGGATTTATTATCCCTATCTCTGAGATTTTTGCAAAAGGACTGGAGGCCGGCGAACTCCGGTCTCCTGGTGATTTTGGAACCGACCCGGTTAATTCAGCGTTCCTTCTTCTAAATTTATTAAGCCACTCCCCTTTTGAGGCGCGCAATGCAGCTCCACAGGATCAAAAAAAGGTATATGAAAAGCATGTAAATATGATTGTAAATGTTCTTTTATATGGGTTATCACCCAATCAAGAAAAAATATAATTTAATTATATTTTTTTGCCAGCCGCTTATCACTTGATAAATAGTTAATAACGCATTATGCTAAAAATATATTTGTATAAAAGGATTTTATTTATGTATTACTTATCACTTGATAAGTTAAAGGAGAGGGAAAAATAAAAAAAGGCTTCTTGGGAAAATACTCAAATTCTGTCGGTGGGAAACGGGGAAAATGGATTACTCTTGCCATCTGGATTGTGGTGGTAGGCTTGCTAAATACCATTTTTCCACAGGCAAACTCACAGGAGAATAATCTGGCAGCTAATTTAAAAAATAAGCAGCCTTCCGTTGCAGCTCAAGAGCTTGCGGAAAAAGAATTTCCTTCCGGAACAGGGAAACCCGCACTACTTACCTGGTATCACGGTACAGGAATAACCGATGAAGACTTAAAGGCCATTCAGGGCTTTGCTGAAAAAATAACCACAGACCCTATGCCCTATCAGACAGAGGCACCTCCATTTCATAAGCTGCCCCTGCCTGCACTAAAACAGCAGCTATCAAAGGATGGAACCACATTCATCTATCCAATTTTGTTTGATAAAAAGGCAAGCACGGAGGAATTGAATAAAAGTATTGATCAGTTAGATAAATTAGCAGCTTCCCAATTTGATAAAAATCCGTTAAAAGTCTCACTTTCAAATAAAGACAGTCTGCTGTTTAGAGTCACTGGCCCTGTTGGTATTGAAGTGGATGCCACAGCGCTTTTTTCACAGGGTGATTTTAAACTTCTGTTTGCAACTGTGCTTTTGGTTCTGGTTTTCCTTCTCGCTATCTATCGTTCCCCTATCCTGGCTTTGGTACCCTTAGTCGCAGTAGGATTTGCTTATGGGGTAATTAACCCAATACTTGGAGCTGCAGGTAAGGAAGGCTGGGTAACGTTTGATTCTCAAGGGCTTTCAATCATGACTGTTCTTCTTTTTGGAGCCGGAACCGATTATTGTTTATTCTTGATTGCTCGATTCAGAAGTGTTTTACAGGAAGAAGAAAGCAAAATGACTGCTTTAAAAAGTGCTTTGGGAGGTTCTTCCGGAGCAATTGCTATGAGTGGCCTGACGGTTGTGTTTTCATTATTAGCACTCCTTCTCGCTCATTATGGTTCTATTCAGCGCTTTGCGATTCCGTTTAGCTTATCCATCTTTATTATGATGATTGCCAGCTTAACTTTGGTCCCTGCTCTTCTGGGGATTTTCGGCAGGATTTCTTTTTTCCCTTTCATTCCAAGAACAGAGGAAATGATAAAAGAACGTGCCCTGCGCAAAGGAAAACCAGTTCCCGCTGCAAAGGCAAAGCACAAAATTGGCACTTTTTTAGGCGAGTTTATTTCTAAACATCCTAAAATGATTGCGATTATCACAACAGTCGTGTTAGGTGTTTTTGCTTTTTCGGCGAGCCAAATTTCCTATACCTTTGACACACTTTCCTCCTTTCCAAAGGATATGCCGTCAAGAGAAGGTTTCAAAATTATTTCAGATCATTTTACTCCGGGTCAGTTAGCACCTGTTCAGGTTATGATTGATACAGAAGGAAAAGAAGTAAACGCCGGGGAAAATTTGAAGGCACTCTCCTTTGTATCAAAGGTGTCAGAGCCGAAAACGGGAAAGAACAATAAGAACCTTTTATCCTATGACGTTGAACTTAAGGAAAATCCATACTCCAATAAGGTCATGGATCAGATACCAGCCATTAAAAAAGCAGCACAAGCGTCCCTCAAAGATGCCGGAAGTTCCACAAAAAATGTGTGGGTATCAGGCCAAACAGCACAACAATATGACACCAGGGAAACAACCCACCGAGATGAAAGTGTTGTAATACCCGTAATCATCGTAATGATTGCCGTTTTGTTGTTCATTTATCTGCGTTCGATTGTCGCCATGGTTTACCTGATAGCGACCGTGCTGCTATCCTTTTTCAGTGCACTTGGTTTGGGATGGATTGTCCTTCATTATCTGTTTGATGTACAGGCAATCCAGGGATTCATTCCTTTGTATGCCTTTGTCTTTATCGTGGCATTAGGCGAAGACTACAACATCTTTATGATTTCGAGCATCTGGAAAAAAGCCCGCCGGGTCCCTCTCGCAGAGGCAGTAAGAGATGGCGTTGCTGAAACAGGTTCAGTCATCACCTCTGCAGGTTTGATTCTGGCAGGAACCTTTGCTGTTCTGGCTACCCTTCCAATTCAAATCCTTGTCCAATTCGGAACCATCACAGCGCTTGGTGTTTTACTTGATACCTTTATTGTCCGTCCTTTTTTAGTACCGGCACTTACCGTTTGGATTGGCAAATATGCTTTCTGGCCAGCAAAGCAGGAACAGAAAACAGTTAATCAGGATATGTAAACAAACCCCCTCAGTAAACTGAGGGGGTTTGTTTTATTCCAGGTGATAAACTCTGCGTTCTTATAAGCCACTTCTCCAAGGCTTCTCCCCTTTTATTTTCTAAAAAGCCAACGGTAATTTTATCGTCTATACCTGGATTGGTGGGGCTTAGGGGTTTAATAAAAACACCCCGCTGCAGAATTTGCAGCGGGGTGCTGGTCATTTTCTTTTGTTTATGGTCAATAGAAAAGTTGGGAATTCAGGATAGCCTGTTGGTTCGGTTGCCTTTTTATTTTCTGTATTTGTGGATGGAACTTGTGCATTTATGGATGAACTCGTGCATTACCGTTGTAGAAACGTGCATTTGCTGGATGAATTCGTGCATTACCGTTGTAGAAACGTGCATTTGCTGGATGAATTCGTGCATTACTTAAGCAGAAACGTGCATTAATGAAATGTTTGGGAGGTATTTTGGAGAAAAATTTAGTAATTTATATCATTTTTAGATCCAGGCATAAAAAAGAAATCTCTTTTTTAACTAAAACGTTAAATTTTCTTTTATTTTTTTAAAAAAAATGAAAGAAAAATAAAGAAAACCAACCTAATTACCTTGTGGGGTATGCCCTGTAAGTATAAAAATAATTCCAGGATCAAAAAAACGATTCAGTTTTACCTGAATCGTTCATTAATCTATTTATCTCTTAATCCCTTAATCCTTTTCCCCTCTACAAATGAAGGTGTTTTTAGACCTAGGAGATTATATATTGTAGGTGCAATATCTAAATTAGAAACAGGTTTAATTTGTTTACCTTTTTCAATATCGGAACCTGCTGCCATAAAGACAGCTTTAAGTTTCTCTCTTTCTGGATTTCCTCCATGAGTTCCAAGTTCAGGTGAAGGTGTTACTGATTCGGAGGCACCGTTCCCCATTATATAACCAGGTGCTGCCATCAACAGGATGTCCCCTTCATGAGTGTCCTTCCTTATCGCTTTTTCATTTTTATGAAGAATCCTTACTTCTTCATATGGATGAACCTGTCTGTTTTTAATGTAACCCGTCATGTCCTTGGTATCTTCTTTAATAGATGAAAGTGTCAACCCTTCATTTGTAAGGCTGTCCCACATTTCTTTGGCATAATGTGATACTACTTTTGTGCCTTCAGTTCTTTTTATTTTTTTGTCTTTAAAGGCTTTAATAACCTCATCTCTTACCTTCTCATAATCCTGTTTAGGAACAATGCCGGATTTTTCTCTTGATTCAAGATTAATGTATACATGGGCAGCAGAACCGCTCGGAATGGCAATCGCCTTTGTTTTTTTCAAATCAACATTCCCCTTGTCATCCAAAACTAGAAGGCCCGCGTCTTTGAGGACCTTGTTAGGCTCAAGCATGGAATGCGCAGGTTCCATTCCGTGATCCGAAACAATGAACAAGTTATCATTCTTATCAAGAGACTTTTCTGTTTTGCCAACCACTTTATCTGCAACTTTATAGGACCATTCAATATAGTTCTGATACTTTTTTGATTTTTCAGGAGAGTATCCAGGCTGGCGTGGATCGGTCATTAAATAGAGATGCTCTTGATGGTCAATTTGAGGAGCATATAACATAACCACATCTGGGTTGTACTCTTTTTTAATAAAAAGCGAAACATCCGTAACCCAATCTACGAATCTTTCAGAAATTTGCTCATACTCCTTCCTTGTAATCCAACCTTTTTCAAAAGCAGTGTCATCAGCTTCCACTGGAAAAAATCCAAAACGGTCCTTTACTTCTTTTTTAAAATGATCGGGTCCATCAATCCGGCCGGAAGTAACAGGCGTTCTATACATTTCCGTTTCCTTTTCTAATTTCTCATCACCTTGGGAGAAACGGTACCAGAACCCGGCAGTTTCACCATCCTTTACTGGGATGCTAATTGAACCCCATTTCCCTGACTTTATTGCGTTATCATCTTGATTAAGTTCTTTCTTTTTAGAAACAATGAATTTATCATAATTAATCTTTTGGTCGTCTGTTGTATCAATCGCCAAAATAAAGTAAGTTTGATTTTTTTCATTTTTCATCTCAATATGGAGTTCAGTATCCTTTGCAGGACTAAAGCTTTTCGGAGTATTCCTCCAGTTTGATGCTTTTCTGAACGTGAGTTTATCATTATTGCTAGGGGACCATGTTTCTCCATAATAAACCGTGTAGTCTGCCTCTTTTCCTTTTTGAGGCACTGCCCCCGGAAACGCAATCGTTGCTGTTGTTTTTCCTTGCTGTTTTGCTTCTAGCCAAAGAGGATCAACCTCTGGCCTAGTTAAAAATGCGTCCTTCTTATTTGTCAAAGAAGCTCCTGACTGTTGCCATACATTACTGACGACAGAGGTTTTAAGCGGACTTGCTCCTGTTGCGATGGCTGCATGGGACGGTGCCGTCAGTGAAGGGCTGATCGTTGTAGAATACTTTGCAATTGTCCCTTTTTTAAACACCTTCTTTATATGAGGAAGCTTGTTTTCTTTTACATATCTCCTCATCAAATCATTTCTCATTCCATCAAAAGAAATAAGGATGACTTTTTTATTATTTGTATCTGCGAATGCGGCGCTCGCTCCTGGGCCGAATCCAGCCAAAACAAAAACTACTATTACTAAAACTTTTGCTATTCTTGTTGTCATTCGTTCACCTGCTTAACTTTTGTCTATGCTCTGTATACCCTCATTCTTCTATTTTTAAAAATTTAAATGGTGGATGGTATGGTATTAATTTATTAAACTTCTAATTTTTGCATGATTAAAAGTTTTTAAACGGGGAATATACAAACCAAGAACAAAAATACTTATAGAGGTGATTTCAAATGAGAAAAGAAAAAATTTCATTAACAGAGTTTACTAGTGAAGAAGGATTTGAATTAAAAGGTTATATTTCTCAACTATTTGAACACGTATCTTCTGAAGAAAATAATAAAGAACAAAGCTAATCAGACTATGCTGATTAGCTTTTATTTTGTTTATTCACCTTTTTTCTTTGAAAAATTACCACAACGGCAGCACATAAAGAAAATCCCAAAATAATAAAGACCATAAACAATAAAGTAAGTAAGGAAATGCTTTTTGGATTAAGATCAGTTTGAGAAGCAAAATAATTTGCAGCGAGTTTACTGCTAACAATGAATATGACGATTTCAAAAAATGCAGCTATTAGAATATAAAATTTCCTCAATCACTCCACCTCTTTATTGTTTCTGTATCCACTCTAGGTCTAATTTAGCATTTTATCTCAAACCCTCTATCAATTATTTTTTTCTAAGAGTTCAATTATTCGATCAAGCTTTTCCTCAATGCTTTTATTGCTGTGATTTCTGGTGTTTGAATGAATAAGCATTCTTCTAATAAAAAGAGCAAAGGATATTACAAACAATATTAAAAGAAAAAAAACGATCAAAATATAAAATAAACTGCCCATATTTTATCCCCTTTTACTTTTATTAAAAAAAGGTGGGATACTCCTCATGCAGCCTTTTCGGCAAGTTACTTCACAAACTTAGACATAAGAATATCATCCACATATTCTTTATCGCTTAATTTGAGTTCTTTAATTTTACGGCCTTCTTCAATAAATCCCATACTTTTATATAAGGATATTGCACGTTGGTTGGTTGAAAATACTCCTAAACTTACCTTTTCAATGAAGGGGGTTTTTTCTGTCCAGCCTAATAATTCCTTCAAAAGCACCTTTCCAATTCCCATGCTTCTGTTTTTTTCGCGATCATCATAAGCGACTACTTCCCAAATCAATATTTGTACCGCTTTGTAGATAAACGTTAGTTAAAAAAGTAAATTAGAATTAATTCTATGTTGGGAAAAGTTTGAAACAAAAAAGAGAGCCAAGGTTACCTTTTTTGTGATCTTATAATTTGAAGGGTTTTTTGCTGTTTGGAAGAAGTTTTATACCTATCCCTTATAAAACTAAGGGAATGAAAAAGGAGTGAGAACCAAATTCTAATCTTGCGATAAATACATCAATTTGGTTAAATCCAGTTTAGAAATGTCGAAGTTTGAGCCGATTGATTTTAATAAAGTTTGGTAAAAAGGAACATCTTCTGTTAATGGCATTTCCTCAAACAACTTCAAATCCACTTTATAGTTGTAATATGAAGCGCAATTATCCTTTAAATCCACTAACCCATCAGCAAATGTCTCAATCATCACGCTATCTTCCTGCGATAGGGGTTCATCCGAAATGATGTCCACTTTGATGATATTGTTGCAGACACCAATATCCTCTTTCTCCATGTACTGAAAGGTCGTTCCAATATCCTCTAACATAAGAGGTCTCCGCAAATCCTCAATGACCATATATCCCAATGAAATGTTGTTCTTGAAAGCCATAAAGATCTCCAAATCCCTCAACCTGAGTGTTCTTCTAAACTTAAACATCTTTTGGCTCCTGTTCAACGGTTACTCTCCCTCCATTTTGCTTAATGAGTTGATCCAGCTTATTTTCTATGTTTTTTAATATATTCCTAACTGAAATCAAGTAGGTATATCCCTGAAATAATAAAGAAAGCACTATAATGGCCAATATTATAAAGCCCATAATGATAAGAAATTCTGGCATATCTCCACCCCTGGATAGTAAAATGAGCTGCCCAACGACAGCTCATTTAAAAATTTTATTTTTGTTTTTGCCTTTGTGCCTTTAGTTCAAAGTACGCTTTAAATACTTCGTCGGCGATTTCTAAGTTAACATGTGTTTTGTCCGTAGTAGACCAAGGAACAACTACAGAAAGGGCGATTTCAGGATTGTCGTAAGGTGCATATCCCACAAAGGTTACGTCCCAGGTCATTGGGTGAATAGGTAATGGTCCGTCGTATAATGCCTGGGCTGTTCCTGTCTTCCCAGCAATCTTGTATTGTTTATTTTTAATGGTTCCGTATCCTGTGCCCTGCGGGTCATTTACAACCAGTCTGAATCCTTCTTGAACACGGTTAATCCATTCTTCCTTCATATCAATTTTATTAAGGACTTTAGGCTGAATTTGCTGAAAAACTGGCCCCAATTGATTTGAACTAAAATCTGGCTCTCGAATTTCTTTTACTAAGTGTGGCTGGAGACGGTAGCCGCCGTTTGCGATTGTAGAAACATATTGCACAAGCTGCAAAGGTGTATAGGTGTCATATTGTCCAATGGCAAAGTCAAGCACTTTACCGGCCTCTTGCGGTATTTGCCCAGCTCCATATCCAGACATTTCTCCTGGCAGATCAATGCCCGTTTTAACCCCTAATCCAAATTGGGCAAAATTGTTTCTTAATTTGTTGATGGCGGCCACTTTATTGATACGCAGCGGGGCCTCCCTCACGTATTGCTGCTGTCCGCCAATTTTCATGGCCGTTAAGAACATGTAGACGTTTGATGATCTTTTTAGCGCATATAAATCATTAATATTACCAAAACCAGACGTATTCCAGGATTTTTTCACCTGTGTGCCTTTAAACTTTAATGGCTGGTCATATTGATAGGTGTTCGGACTTATTGCTCCCGTTTGGTATCCTGTTAATACTGTGGCACCCTTAACAACCGATCCCATTGAATAGGAGGTTGTCATATTGCCAAGAGCAAAATCATTTATGCTTGTTTTTCCTGTTTCAGGATCCTTTACATATTGTTTGCCAGCCATGGCGAGCAGTTCACCTGTCTTCGGATTCATGACCGAGACCATGGTTCTGTCCATGTAAGGCTGGCCAATCTTAAATTTTCCAAGCTTATCCTGAATAATGGCTTCGACTTTCTTTTGCAGGTCGACATCTATAGATAAAACTAAATCCTTGCCGCTCTCTCCTTTTTTGATTACCTCTGAATCTATAACATTACCTGATTTGTCAGTAACATTTTTGACCATTTCCTTTTGGCCCTGCAGCACATCTTCATACTGTTGTTCCAGATAGCTCTTGCCTACACGGTCATTTCTGCTATATCCTTCAGCCATAAAAAAATCTAACTTATCCTTCGGTAGACCCTCTTTCGAGCTTGTCACTTTACCCAGAATAGAGCTTAAAGTACTATTTCCATCCTGCTCTTTTAATACATAATCCCGATCCCAATCTGTAGTTGCATCCACGCCAGGCAAATAATCCAGGTTTTGGCTTACGATAGCATACTCTTCATCGGTAACATCTTTATTTTTAATCGTATGAGGAATTAAGGCGGTTGCACTCGACATTTCACGGAATATAGCAAGCACTTCTAATTCCTGCTTTGAAAAAGAATTTAACTCCTGTTCCGTTATTCTTTTTCTGGTTAGATCGTAGATTTCTTTATTGTATTCTTTCGTATCTAAATCTTTTTTCTTTAATTTTTTTTCATCTTCTTTGGTTATTTTGGCCTTTGCTTCATTTGGATGTTTGATAATCCAGAAGTCTTCCCTATCCCTTTTGGTAATTGCTTTAAAGTCCTCTTCCGTATCTTTACTTATGAGATCTGCTAATTTAGCTGCGGTGCTTAACATCTCTTTTTGATCCACATTGTTTGCCCGTGTATAGGTAATAGCCTTTAATGGTTTATTGCCTACAATCAGCTTCCCGTTGGTATCAAAAATACGCCCGCGTGGGACAGATGAATTAACGGGTACGACCTCTTGTTTGTTAATCTCATTTTTGTAGGTTTCACCATAAACAATCTGGACGATTCCCAACCGCAAAATCAGTGCAGAAAACAATATAAATACGACGAAGAAAAGAAAATTCAATCTTGCAGGCAAGTGATTCTTATTCTTATTTTTTTTTGTTGATAAGTTCACCTTTATTGCCTCCCCCTGTTTAACATGAATGTAAAATCCTTGAAAATATTGTCTAATTATGTACTGAATGAATAAAAATTCCAAGCTATTCTTCTATCATACTATCATAAAATTCCAAGAATTTGTAAAAGTAACACATAAAATGGCCTAAATACTTTAACCCAATATTAATGGCGAAAATTTGCCGAGGCACGGGGAGTAATTATTCCCAAACTCAGTCTTCCATTCACTAGGTCATAATGGTTTTTAGAAGGCCTTAATGTTTTAATAACAAAAGAAAAAAGCTGTTAACAGCAGCTTTTTTCATTAATAAAGAGTATAAAGTTTACATTTAATTGTCTAGCTCCAGCGCCCAGCGAGTTTTCATCTCTGTAAAGCTTCCTTGAGTATCTTGCATCAAGTATGACATTAGGTGATACTTGGTGCAGCTTGTGTCCATCCCGCTTCTCCCTACGATAAGTCAACATCGAACTCAAGTGCTCCTGCGCCACAGCTTTTTCAAAGAAGGTTAAGTTCAACTCGTAGCAAAGCTGCATGTCGTTTATTCAGAGAAACCGTTACAGGAAGTTTGTTCAGGTAGTTGCTTCGCTGAATGGGCGCTTGCGCTTTTCTTGTTTTAATCAAGTTTCGCTCGATCAGCGGCTTTTGGAGGTTCCTCCATCCAGCCATGATCAATCAAAATATTAGCTCCGTCTTCTACAAACAAAGATACATTCATTAGGGATTTTGCGTATAGAAAACCTATATCTTTTCTCCCGTTCACGGCCATTGAGTTGCCAAACGCCCTAATCTTTATGGAGAACATATCTACTTTATGAAATAACATGAGTTTATCAGAAAAAGGCGAGAAGGATGAAGTGGTGACTAAGTGATCGAGCAACGTAGGAGAAGGCAGTCCCTGGTGATTCATCTTTTCACTGCATTGCTCAATGATTTTGTCGGTGATATTTAAACCACGTTTAAATAAATCACGTACCTTTTCATTTTTTGCTACCTGAGTGAATCCTATTAATAATGCTTTGCTTGTCGCATTGCTCTCAATATTATCATATAGATGGGTTATTTCTAATGCATGAAGCGGCCGTATATCCCCTATAAAGCCATTTAAATAACTTTGTTTTTTTACAAAATCAACTCTTTCTGGAATCGGAATTTCAGGGGCTTTGATGATTAAGCCTTTTCCAATTAAAACATTATTAATCTGGCCTAAAAAAACCACTGTACATTCATTACATCTTACAAAAAACTCTCTAATATCCTCCCTCAGGACTAAGGGAATAGCGACTGCGTAAAGGCTCATCCCCGCTTTACAAGCATATTTCAAATAGTGCACATAAAAATCATCCTGATACAAACGTGGAGCTTCAAGATTAACATCGTTTTCGGTAAAGCCTATAGGTACTGGGATGTTTTCACCCTTCATGAACCCCTCTATTTTGGACATAAAGTCTTCACTTAGACTTAATCCATTTTGAAGAAGCAGTTTAATGTCTTTGTCGTCTACATGCTTAATAAAATATTTTAAAATCTGATTTGACATACTGTTCCCGACATATGTAGCCCAAAGTTTCCCCATTTCCGCGGCAGTTAATTTTTGATCAGGGCTTAACTTTTTAGCGCTTATCTGAATAGGTTTCATTATTTTCATCACTAAACCCCTTAATTACTTTTGAGTTTAGTTTTTCTAACTAATCAGCAATTATACAAATTGAATAAATCAGTTCGTATGGAAAGAAACTATTTATTATGGTACTCAATCAGCCAGCAATCCTGAAGTACGCCTTCATGCAGCTCTTGTTTTAGGAGCATTTTCACCTTTTTAAATCCGCATTTCTCATAGCACTTGATTGCTCTTACATTTCGTACTTGGGGATCCAACACTACTCGGTCAGCTTTTTTCTGTTTGATTAGGAATTGAACCATTGACGAAACAAGTAAGGTTCCAACACCTTTATTCCAATGCTCTGGTTCACCTATAAACTGGTCCGTTCCATAAATCGTTTCTTGTTGTGAATAACCATATACTTTTTTCATTTCTTCATCTAATAAGTAAAATTGAATATAACCAATTTCACGGCCTTCATAATCAATAATACATCTTACTTGCCCTCGATCGGATTTATAAAAGACGCTATTTACTTTTTCAATACTAAAAGGATTGTTTCTTCCTTCATAAAATTCCAGAACAGTTGGGTCTGAAAGCCATTTTGCAAGCAGATAATTATCTTTTTTTCCAGCTGTCGAACTTTCAACTTTCCATTTATAAAAAATATAATAACGCTTCACACCCTTCTTATTCTGTAATAGAAGGGATATCCAATTTCCAAATATTTTGGTCCTTTTTTAAACCGATCGCCACAGCGTCAGTAAACGAGCCTATGCTAACCTTCATTACGACTGTTTCTGTATGATCATTCTGGTAACGCCAACGAAGATCTGGATTGCCAGCACCTCCCCAAGAAGGACTAAGGGTTGCAACTGCATCTCCTAGCTGGAGCCGTTTTGGTTTTATTAACATGATTACACCCTCCCCACTGGAAGATAGAAAACATCCTCTTCTCCCAATACCTCACTGGTTGGAAGAAATCCTAAATTTTTATAAAGTTTGCGAGCAACCTCGTTGTCCTTATTAACAGTTAACCGAATTTCCTTGCACTGGGGAAATTTCGTTTTTATCCAATGAATGATTTCGAGCATTGCTGCTTTGCCATATCCTTTTCCCTGATATTTTTCATCAATCAAAAGACCGTTAATCCAATACATATTCGTTGTATCTTCTTCATAAGCATGCATGATAAATCCGACCAAGGTGTCATGGGCATAAATGGCAAAAGGAATATACTCAACGTTATCTCCATCAGGTTTGATATATACCTTAGCAAGGGATACTGCCACTTCCGGGGTAAATTTGCATTGGGAATCCTTAATACGCAGTTTCAGCGCATCTTCCCAATTGTTTCTTGTAACAAGTTCCAATTTTACTTTCATTTTATCTACCTCTTTTTTTTATTAATAAAAACCCTTTTTACATGTCCATAAATATTTGTCAACAGTAAGCAAATCTCAGGAAAAACAGTTAATTTTGTTGTCATATGAGTTTAATAAGCCCTATTGAGAACAATCGGCGTGTATTTTTTGAGGAGAAAGTCCAATAAACATAATAAGAATCCAAATGATGTCTAATAAGCTATTAATAGAGCCTCTAGAGGACAAACTCTATTCATTTACCAGTTTAATAATCCCATAGTTAAACTCCCTATTAATTATTCAACAAATAAGAATTTCTTCCTTCATTATTTTTCCAGTTCCGTAAGATTAAGCTGCTCTGCTTTAAGCTTACGGAAGATTCAGGTAAAATATAAGTGAAAGCGCTATAGCAAATCCACTTAGGAGGAAGATATATGAGTTTTTCAAAATTGGTTTTTCCGCCACTTAGCTATACTGGCTGGGGTTCGCTTGAGCAGCTGGTCCCTGAGGTGGAAAAATATGAACCTAGAAAAATACTTGTTGTAACTGATCCAATGCTTGCGAAAATTGGCCTTGTCGAACGGGTTACTGTTCCTTTAAAAGAACATGGATACCAGGTGACAGTTTATACGGACGTTGTTCCGGAACCACCGCTCGAAATTGGCGAAAAGCTGGTCTCTTTTACAAGAGATGGTGGATTTGAAATGGTGATTGGCGTAGGCGGCGGAAGTGCTTTAGATTTAGCTAAGCTTGCCGCGGTCTTAGCTGTTCATGAAGGTCCTGCTGCAGATTATTTAAACTTAACAGGAACCAAAAAGGTGGAGAAAAAAGGACTTCCTAAAATCCTTATTCCTACTACATCAGGAACTGGTTCTGAAGTGACCAACATTTCTGTTCTTTCGCTTGAAACAACCAAAGATGTCGTTACTCACGATAATTTGCTTGCGGATGTCGCGATTGTTGATCCAGAGCTTACTGTGACAGTCCCTCCTCGTATTACCGCTGCTACAGGTATTGATGCGTTGACACATGCGGTAGAGGCCTATTTGTCAGTCAATGCGAGCCCGACTTCTGACGGTCTAGCTCTTCAGGCGATCCGGCTGATTGCTCGTTCGCTACGAAAAGCAGTAGAAGACGGAAGCAACAAACAGGCCAGGATTGATATGAGCCATGGAAGCTATATTGCGGGACTCGCCTTTTTTAATGCAGGAGTCGCAGGTGTCCATGCCCTTGCCTATCCACTCGGAGGCCAATTCCATCTTGCACACGGAGAGTCAAACGCAGTTCTGCTGCCCTACGTAATGGGTTACATAAGAAACAGCTGCCCATCCAGAATGGCAGATGTCCTGAATGCATTGGGAGGAAACTCAAATTACTTATCTGAAGAAGAAGCATCCTATAAATGCGTGGAGGAATTAGAACGGATAGTAAAAGATGTAGGCATCCCGGCAACACTGGCAGATTTTAATATTCCTGAATCTGCTCTTGAAAGCTTGACCCAGGATGGAGTTAAGCAAAAAAGGCTGCTTGCCAGAAGCCCTTATCCTTTAGAAGAGAATGATATTAGAGAGATTTACAGAGCTGCTTTTGAAGGAAAGTTGACCGAACCAACAATGAAAAGTGAGCAAATAACCATTTAAATTTGCGCAGAAAAAAATGCACCCTCCCTGGGTGCATTTCGTTTTTAGATACTTTTCTTCATTCCGCATTGCCTGCATTCTCTCATGAAAATTCCATTTTTAACTGAACTTTTAAAAAGAGTATTACCACATTTATCGCAGCGACCGCTATTTTTATCAGGGAATTCTTTAAAGTCATAGATAATATTTACATCGATTTCTTCAGGCTCTAATAATCTAGCCATGGATAAAACCCCTTTTCTAAAAATCACTCTTTTAATAATACCGTATTTTAAAAGATTTATAAATCACTACTTAACAAACTCCATGCTTCTATTCGTTTTATCAATAATTTCAAGATCTTTTGGAATATGCAGATATAAAACAGTGGATCCTCCGTAAAAGGAAGTATTGTGACTGAAAAGATGTTCATTATTAAATTGCGCAACCGGGAATGGATTTTGGAATTGGTAAAAGTCCATTTTGAATTTCTTCGGCTTTTTTATTGTGAGTGTATTTCCTTCCAAAATCATTCTGGGCATATTTTTAAGACTTGTTATATCAGTATTATTCATCGTAGATTTCGATCGATAATATACCACATCTATGTTATCCTCATTTGAATCTTTTCTTTCTACAATGATCTGGGTATCAAGGGTGTTTTCTGTTTCAACAAGAAGTTTTTGCTCCGTGTAATGGAAGCTCCATTTTTTGCCAATGAATCGAGGATTTAACTGATTCAATTTTCCTTCTGCAATTGCCTCCTGCAATTCTTCACTTTGTTTTTCCACATCCTTAATATAGACACTTTTCATTTCTGCTCCTTCAATTGCGGGAAAACTAGAAACAACTAAGGTACAAGTAAGCAGAAGAACGACATATCCTCCCAATATCCTTCCGGCTCGGTAACTAGAGATATTATTTCTTCTTTTGCTGCTTGAAGAAAATTTTACAATACAAAAAATAATAGCCACGATTAAGAGTATTATGATTAAGCTCATATTAGTAACTGACCTCCTTTCTGTTAGTCATAACGAAAGCACTTGAAAAAAGCAGAATTACCATTATGAGCATTTTGAAAGAGAATAAAAAGTAAGATGACTCATTGAAAATAAAGTTATAGACGATTGTTGTTATGCTTGTATTACCTCTCAGTCCGCCGATAAACAAAACCCCAACAAACAGAATGGGCATTAAAATGGCAAAGGACTTATGAATTTGAATAAGTGTGCCTGCTAAATACCCTGCGGCACAAAAAAAGAAAATGTACAATGTGGTGGCTGCTATCGCAAGGAATAAGTGTTCAGGTGCCAACATTAAATTGTGGAAGTCGAGGTGCTTCCAGTTAACAAAGTAATACAAAATCACTTTGATTAAGGAAGTAGAAAGAATTGCTGTGAGACCGCCAAGGAAACTAATCACAAGCAGAAAAAAGAAATTGGCGAGATTACTGCTCATTCTATTTGTTACAAAAGTGAAATCATCATTCCGGTATGATTTTGTCGTGATTAAAATAGCCGTGATAAACCCCCATAACATAGTGAAAACAATGATAATATCCGCTGAATAAAAGTGGATATTTAATTCGAATTCATCGCTGCTTGTTCCGCTTCCCCCAACTCCGCCAAAAGAAAAGAGAATTCCTAACAATTGTATAAAAATTAATGACAAAAACACCTGGGAATACGCTTGCAATTTAAAGGAAAATTGTTGTTTTACAACAGACATCAGGTTAGGCCTTATTAAAGACATCATCTATTCCCCCGTTCGCTTTACTTGTTAAATAGACACATAGATCACTTAATGCGACCTGAGACATTTCAACCCCCGAAGCCTGGAATTTTTGTAATTCCAGCTCTGAAAAATCATTTTTTACAACTATATACGTCCGGTCACCGACGATCTTTGTATAAAGGGTCTCTCTATTAGTCGTCCATTCATTGATGGAAGAGGTTTTTCCCTGCAGCCCGATTGCCCATTCTGCCATTTCCGCAACGGGCATATGGAGCAGTTCTTTCCCTTCATTAATGAGCAATATATCTTCTAGTAAATCTTCAATCTCTTCTAAATGATGGCTTGAAACAATAATGGTACGCGGATAATCAATGTAGTCTCTGAGAAGCACTCTGTAAAAATCCTTCCTAACAGCTGCATCCATACCAGTTGTTGGTTCATCAAAAATTGTTAAGCTGCAGCGTGAGGATACTCCGAGAATCATGTTGAAGGTGCTTTTCTTTCCTTTTGAAAGGCTGGAGTAATTTTGTGTGGGGTTGAATGAAAAATAATTGAATAGTCGGTTAGCAAGTTCTTTGTCCCAGTTAGCGTAAAATCGGTTAGCAGTTTCAAGTATTTCCTTTAGGTTTAAGGAGGCTGGAAGGCTAAGCTGATCATGAATGAAAATATGATTCGCCGATACCAGTAGATTGTTAAATGGACGCTCATCAAACACTTTTATTTCACCTGAACTTTCCTTTAAATAACCAGCTATGATCTTCAGGAGGGTGGTTTTTCCAGCTCCATTCCGGCCAATCAGTCCTGTTATTTTATTTTCCTCTATGCTGAACGACATTCCGTTCAAAGCTTTTCTCCGGCCATAGACTTTCATGAGGTCAACACATTCAATCACACTCATTCATCTTCTCCCCCTGTGTTTACTTTTTCAATCATTTCAATTAACTCTTCCCGGGTAACATTTAAACGTTCCGCTTCTTGTACAATTTCCAATACAAGCCGCTTCAAGGTTTGGCTTTTTCGTTTGTTAAGAATCATTTCCTGTGCATTAGTGGTTACGAACATTCCCAGTCCGCGTTTTTTATATAGGATATTTTCGTCGGCCAATATATTGAGACCCTTTGCAGCTGTAGCAGGATTGATATTAAAAATTTCAGCAAGCTGGTACTGAGAATAAATTTTCTGATCACTTTCAAAGCTTCCATTCAGGATCTCTGTCTCAAGCCACTCTGAAATCTGTATATAAATTGGTTTTGTTCCATCTAAATTGGGAATCACCCCTTATTCCTCCCTCCCTGGCATAGTACATTAGTCTTGTAATGTAGTATATGTTGCTTTCTTAAAAATAACAATGTTTTTTGAATATTTTCCAAAAAAAAGCTCCTCCAATAATTTGGAGGACCAAGAATCAAAGTAAATCCCAAGGAGAAATAAAAAGTATTGCAACTATTAGAAGGTTGTTCAATTGCAAAAGCAAAGGCTCGGGCAATGCTCTCAGCATCAATGGCAACATCTTCATAAAGTTTAACAATCCCAGGTTGAATTAGCAGAGGAGCAAGTGTGAAGGTAGGAGAATATCCTGGTTATGACGGCGAGGTCACAGCGATTTACTTTGAAAAAAAAATCAAGGTAAAGGCTATGGAAAATAGTTATTAAATGGTTTATTTGAAGTGTTTAAAAGAGAACGAGGATATAGAAATTCTATTGTAAAAGTTGTGGCAGAGAAAATGAAGGTCGATACCTTTATGAGAAAATGGGGGCTAAGTCAATTGATGAGCAACCTTTAGAAGAAGGCAAATCAACAATGTTATAAAACTTACATTTGGACTGAAATTTAAAGAGAGATTTTTATTTATTAGCATTAGAATTATCTTATCAAACGCAATCAAATTTCCCAAAACATTGCAAAGAAAAATAGAGTTGACCTATGTATTAGGTACAACTCTATTTTCGGGCACATTTCCTATTTCTACTTAAACTATCCTGCCCGTTTGTAGGAACTTCATCAAAACGGTCTTTTAAGAAAACTTGAGGTATTTCCAATTCTCTTGATAATTTTTGAATATCTTTGCATGTTTAACATTATAAGTTATCTTATTTCTTTGTAACCATAAAGAATCATAACAACACAATAAAGAAGGTAATCCAGTTTATAGGATCACCTTATCTATTAAGATGAAAAAATGAAAACGAAAACGCAGCAAGTTAACCACGTCTTCCTCCTCTTCCACCTCGTTTTCCTTCAGTATTACGTTTTAGAGAAGTTAAGCTCTCTTCACTTTTCTTTAAGAATTGAGACATTTTATCTTCAAAGGTTTCTCTTGGTTTAAAGTTACCTTTAGAACGATCATTCCCTCTCCCTTGTGCTGAGCGAGGACGTTCCTTATAAGAAGATTGCCCTTCAGGTTTA
Source organism: Neobacillus sp. FW104-15D2 (assembly GCF_058790155.1). NCBI lineage: Bacteria > Bacillati > Bacillota > Bacilli > Caryophanales > Bacillaceae > Neobacillus > Neobacillus sp. FW104-15D2. Next base: position 7,524 of record NZ_JBYTCJ010000005.1, on the reverse strand, counting down.
TCTACGGTTTGCTTAATGGATAAAGCAACCTTTCCTTCTTTCTCACTTAACACTTTTACTTCAACCATATCGCCAATTTTCAGATGATCATTTACATCTTTAACATAGCTATCAGCAACTTCACTGATATGCACAAGACCTGTTGTTCCTCCGGGTAATTCTACGAATGCTCCAAAATTAGTGATACCAGTTACTTTCCCTTGTACCTTACTTCCTATTTCTATTGACATTAAAATAATGTGCCTCCTCGATATGTTACAAACAGTTTATTATAACAAAGAAATAGTATAAAATCAAATTCGAAAAAGTCCGACCTTTTTATAGCAATGATAATAGACGTCCTACTGTAATGCACCGTCATTACTCAAGGCTAACCCATCCCAAATCCAAGGATAATGCCACCCACAACTGTAATTAACAAAGTATCCCCTTCAATAATAGCTGGCGTATGATGCAATAAGCTTGTACCAACCGATAGAAGCTATTCCAATAATTGCTACCGGGGGCATTAGTTTAATAACTAATTAAGGATTAGTTGAATAAGAACCCCGATTGCAGTGAGAGCAATAAAACAAACTGTACCAGCAACTATTTGGTTTAAAGTTGCTTTCGTTTGCATAAATAGATTCTTTTTCATCCAAAAATTAAAAAAGCTTATAGTCACTGATAAAATTACAAAAGTCGTTATTATGTTGAAATATGAATTATTTAGCACCTCTTCCTTAAAAGGATACCTAATAACATAAAGCAAAATAAACAGGGTGTTAAGCATAATAAGATCAGCGATTTTTATTTGCACTTAACATTCCTCCATTTTTCTGAACAAACATTAATGCCGAACGGTAGAAAATATCGTCTTCTCATTTAAAATTCAACGATATAGATTAGAATTTTAGTGTACCATATTTTTTACAAACATAAGGATGTCTTCTTGAACTAAACTGCCACGTTTGTATTATAAGGTTAATCAGAATGCTAAATATTTCTGCCATATTTATTTTTGTCTTATTATATCAGTAGCCAGGGTAGAATGTAACTGACCGTGGGGCTTTGACCCCGTCAGCTAAACGGTTCGCCCACTCTATCCAATTATGGACTTACCCTTGAACTGCTTGAAAATCAACAGATAGAAGATCACGTATTTTTCTAGCCACACGAAGTTCTGCATATACTCCTTGTGGAATATTAGGTTCAGCATATCTCCCGTCTTTGACCAACTATGGCTTTACATCATTTTTAGATGGAGAATTATCATCTAACTCTTTACTCTTCTTTTCATGCATAGGATTAACAACTACAAACTTGATATTTTCCCCCATAAGGTAGTGAGCTAAATTAAGCCAATAGTAACCTGTCGGCTCCATGCCTACAATCACTTTTTCCATTTTGTTTTGATCCATTAACTTTTTAATCCACACTATGAAACAATTAAAGCTAGAATTCGTATTTTCAAAGTATAAAGCTTGCCGAAAATTCTAAACCTTTAAAATTTTGGACTCTTGCGCCATGCTTGTATTTAGCAAATCAACGCCTATAATTAATGTTTGAGAAGTAATTTGATTTTTGGTTATAATTCATTTAAATAGCCTCCTGGTAATTATGTTTGTCCTTTTTGCCTCCAAGCTTTGGACACTCATATCTTACCAAGGGGCTTTTTTTTATTCAAACCTCATTTTTCTTTATTACAGGAATGCTGCCCGTTTCTTCAATTAGGAAGTCAAAAAAAGGCAGTTAGTCCTTCCTAGATCAACTCATTCTATAGTTTAAGTGTAATGTTTCACAAACTTCACAACAATTGCTCCTTAAAGCCTGTATACTCCATCATTAATCAAATTATTTAAGGTTGAAGTTAAATATATTTAATTTATTTTGTTTTATTTTTATTTTTTTAATTTAATTATTTATTTTCTTAATCGGCTGATGTATGATTGAATTATAAATAATGAAGGAGGGAATTATGGCTTATCCTCTTATATCAGTGTGTCCCGTTTGTAGTAAGCAATTAAAAATCACAAAGCTACAGTGTACTCATTGTCATACCACAATTGAAAATGAATTTGAACTCTCTAATTTTGCAACTCTAAGCAAGGAACAGCTTAGTTTTATTGAAACTTTTCTAAAGTGCCGTGGAAACATTAAAGAAGTTGAAAAAGAACTTGGAGTATCCTATCCCACCGTACGTGGGAAATTAGATGACATTATCTCTTCTCTTGGATATTCCACCACTAAGAAAGTTGAAAAAATTGATCGAAAAAAAATAATTTTAATGCTGGAAAAAGGCGAAATAACAGCCGAAGAAGCTATTGGGATATTAAATGGGGAGGAATCTTAAATGAGTAACGAAATTTCAAGAGTTTTAACAATGGTTGAAGAAGGTAAGTTGACCAAAGAGAAGGCTGCTGAATTAATCGAAGTACTGCAAGAAAAGGGTAATCAGGTCGATGTAAATAAACGGGCCTCAAACTCCTACTTAAACAAAATGCTAAAAATCCGTGTTACTTCTGAAGATGGTGACAATGTAAATGTTAATCTGCCAATAAAACTCATAAATGCTGTATTAAAGGTAGGAACCAATATTGCTAAAATGATTCCCGAATCCGAAAAGTATGTAAAGGATATCGACGTTGAACTTTTAATTGAAGCTATTGAAAATGAATTGGACGGACAAATTGTAGATGTTACCTCAGCAAAAGGTGACAAAGTACTGGTTATAATTGAGTAATATGATGAAGATAAAAATAAAAGTAAAATCCAGACGATTTATTATTCCAGTCCCGTATGGTTTTTTACATCTTTTCATCGGAATCCTCACTTCCAAGCGAATCCTGATGCTTGTAAATCGTGCAATTGAAAAAAAGGCAAAGAAAAAATTTCAAATTCCTAATATAAACAGACATGATTTGAAGCCTTTGCTAAGGGAACTTTCAAAGCAAAGAGGTTTACTGTTGGTTGAAACAAGCCTTAAAGACGGAACAGAAGTTTCTATTAGGTTATAAAGCACAATTCCTCCGTACATTGGAATTGTGCTTTTTCTCTGCTAATGGTAAGGTTCACCAAACTTTATGTTTTAATTGTCAGAAAATCCATATTGCATTAACCTGCCCTTTAGCACAATAAGAAAACGGAATAGCCGCAACCATCCCATTTTTAACATAAGCCCGCGTTAGCTGAATAAAAAAGTCTGCCTTTGTTGACAGCCTGTTCTGCAACATAAAACCCTTTTAATTAAGCTTCTTTTTAAAACCTAAATGAGTTTGGGAACTATATCCTACTGACTCATAAAACTTTACAGCTTCCACTCTATTTCTTTCAGTTACCAATATCACTTGAGAGCAATCCCTTTTGGTAGCAATTTTCTCAAGTTCGGATATTAAAACTTTCCCTATCCCTTTTTCCCTATAGCTTTTATCTACTATCATGTTTTCAAGAACTAAAAAAGGCTTACAATCCCCATATAGTTCCTCACATATTACTCCCATAACCGAACCGATTAATTTGGTATTTTCAATGGCACTGATAAATATGTGGCTATCTTTTTTGTGTAGTTTATTAAACTGTTTTTTCATACTTTTAATACAAGATTCTTCGCCCCAAAACTGTCTATATAATTGTTCAAGTTGAGGTATGTCTTCTTCAATCATTTGCCTTATAATCATTTATTACTCCTTTCTTTCTTTCCGGAGAATCCTTGTTAAATCAACCTACTCCTTTTTTTACTTAAGAACTTCTATACAAAAAGCGTTAATCCTTCTTCACCTTACTAATGATTCAATATAAAAAAACGTCCAAACCCATATATACCAAGGGTTTAGACGTTTTTACTACCAAGTTTATCAAAGCGTTAATTTATATTATACTAATAGTTATCCTTTTCAAACAGTCCCTTACATCCATTGATCATATATCTCTTTTCTTGCTTGATGGTACAATCGAGCATACAGCTGGGATTGTTGTGGACCGTTTGTTTAATGCAAAATAAAAGTTCATAGTTTTGCAGAGGATTTGTGCAGAAGTCGCTGCAAAAAAAACAGGCTTGCCAGCCCAATAAATAACCTCTAATTATAAAAAACAGGTGCACTACCTGTCGTTGGTAATACACCTGGTCATTGAGTCCTTAATTCTGGAACTTTCTTCTTATCAAAACGGTCTTTTAAGAAAACTTGAGGTATTTCCAATTCTCTTGATATTTTTTGAATCTCTTTGCATGTTTAACATTATAAGTTTATCTTATTTCTTAGTAACCATAAAGAATCATAACAACACAATAAAGAAGGCAATCCAGTTTATAGGCTCACCTTTATCTATTAAGTTGAAGAAATGGAAAACGCAGCAAGTTAACCACGTCTTCCTCCTCTTCCACCTCGTTTTCCTTCAGTATTACGTTTTAGAGAAGTTAAGCTCTCTTCACTTCTCTTTAAGAATTGAGACATTTTATCTTCAAAGGTTTCTCTTGGTTTAAAGTTACCTTTAGAACGATCATTACCTCTTCCTTGGGCTGAGCGAGGACGTTCCTTATAATATGTCTATTAATTATCCCAACATAGACAAGTCAGAAAAAGGTTTGTTCTTAGGATATTTTTATTTATGTGTTTCTTATTGTTAATAAAAGTTCTTTTTTCTCTTGAATATTTCCCAATGTAACTTCTAAAAAAATGAAAAAATGCAATAGACAAACAATCATCCTTTTAATTATGCTTAAATTGTTTTTTATATAAATTAGGAGGCATTGTAAAGTTGAAAAAAGTTATGCAATTCTATTAATCCTTTTCACGGCAGTAGGGTTTTTTAGTCCTAAAATTATCTTTGCCTATGTCTTGAATGGGGATTTTTGGTCAACACCAAATGACTTAACATATTATGTAGACCAATCAACTATTAACGAAGGCTATACAAAATATGCTGATTATGGTGCAAGAGCTTGGAATCCGTCTTCATACATATATGTATACAAGAGTTCAGGAAGTACAAACAATGGAAATAAAACAACTATTGCATCTTCTGATGAAAATGATTTAGGCGGGTATTATGCAACAACTACAAAATATAAATCTGATGGGAGTATGTGTCAGGCTGGCTACTACTGTAATCAGTACAGAGTGAAAATTATTATAAATGATCCAGATTATGCGAAATTATCGGAAGTACATAGATATGAAACCATTACACATGAAATGGGACATTCTTTAGGGCTTTATCATGAAAATTATGTATGGTCTATTATGGTAGCAACCGGCTGGATAGACAATGAAGATCCAACCACAGATGATTGGAATGGGATAAAAGCAATATATAATCCATAAGGTTTTAATTTTAGGGGGAAGTTAAATGAAAAAAATCATATTGGCTTTTGTTTTGCTGATAAGCGCCTTTGTAGGATATAAATTTTTTCAAGAATCTAAGAGCAACATAGTAATAACCGAGGCAAAAGCTGGGAAATCTTTTAATTCTCTTGATGAAATGAACTCATATTCTCCACTGATTGTTATTGGTACAAAAACCAATGAAAAAACTATTATTGATAGAGATGACGAGGGTTATATGAACTATTTCTTTACTTTATCGGACTTTAAAATCAATAAGGTTTTCAAAAATAAAACAGGCAAAGTTATTGAAAAAGATGGGAATATTACTATTTTAGAAACAGCAGCAAAAGACGATAAATCAGATCAATTGTTCAGTGTTAGTGGATACCAATTAATGGAGAAACAGAATCAATATCTGCTATTCCTAGAGCCAAATTCATCTGAGGATAAATCTTTCGCGAATACATTTAATATAGAAGGGGTTGTTGATGGTAAGTTTTCATTCCAAAAAGATAAAAATAAACGGGATGAAAATGATAAGAGGGAAACGAGCGAATATGAAAAAGATTCCTTAAATAATCATCGGAAAATGTATAATGAGTTGAATCATAAATATAGCTATTAAGTTCTTCTCGGTTTGACAAAAATTATTAAGTTACACGAAAAATGTTAAGGCAGGAATGTGCTTCACATTTTATAATGAAAGAAGCTGAGTATGCCGCCTACAAGGGCAATACTTACTCATCACCAAAAAAAGGGGTGCTAAATCTAAAGAAAAGCTTCCCTTTTTGTGCTGTTTTCTAACTTTTCTATTGAAAGGAATACTCCCAGCCGGGTCTACACCAATTCACTGCTCAATGAATACACCTTTTTATCCAGTGTTTCCAGCCAGTATTCAACCAGTTAAACACCGTTGATCAGTTGGATAGTTAAATCGCTTGATGTTCTTCAGCGTAATATAGATGGTTTAAGACTTCATTCGCTACAATTTCATAAATGTTGTCAGATGCATTTTCTTTGTAATACCTAAACCATTGACCACCATTATCGCACTATGGAACTCAATCCCTTCAACCATTTGGCTTTCGGGCCGCTACCTAACTGTCTACGCTTAAAGACTAAAGTTACCTTTAGCCGTCCAAGACTCGCTACGAGCAATGGCTAGTTCTTACTCGACGGGAATCCCACCCGTTATATGATACGCCCTAGGCTCGGCCGCACACCAGCCACGGTAGTCGAATAAAAAATTGACACAGCGATCCATTGAATAAGAAAAAACTATTAAAATAAAGCGTTAATCCTTCTTGAATCAACGCACCTATATAAATTTATTAAATTAAAAATAAGAAAAGCAGAGATTTCTCTCTGCCTGGTTAAGTAGGATTATATTCTTTTAGCGCCGATATAGCGAGGCTTCCAGTATGTATTGCTAGTAGATGCGATGGAAACTCCGTGAGAAGTTGCAGCTTGAATCATTTTACCGCTTCCCATGTAGATCGCAACGTGTGTTGGTCTTGAAGCTCTATTAGGAGCAAAGAACATTAAATCACCGACTGCTAGACTACTGACTCTAGTTCCTTTTGCATACATGTCGGCAGCGGTACGAGGAAGTGTTTTTCCAGCCTTCGCATAAGAGTATTTTACAAGTCCTGAGCAGTCAAAGCCTCTTGGAGTTATACCGCCCCAAACATAATGAACACCCAGATTTGATTTAGCGACAGCAATTGCTTTTGTATGATAATACGCGGCTTCACTTTTATGTGGTAATAGAGTTGATGTTCCAGTGGCAAGGGTAGCGGCAAGAATTCCGATAGATAAAAGTTTCTTTAACATTGTTGTATTCCCCCTGTTGTTTTCTTCTAAACCTAATTTACAAGATTTATTTAACAGGAAGATATCACCTGTGTTACAATTACATTTCATGCCCTAGTAAATTTATCCATTAAATTAACTGGAAAATTATTCCATTAGCTCTTTTCTATTAACATCTCCATTTTTTCTTATAGTAATCTTTGCTATCACCGCTATGCCAAACAAGGACAAATTCTGCGTTCTCTTTTTTAAGATTCGTTGTAACTGCTTAGGTTCTTAAATGTTTAGCTTTTAAAAAAAACGGGTACTTATCGCCAACTTCCAAAAACCTGGAAAGCTGGTGATGCAAATGAAATATTCAAAGAAACAGATCCAACAAATCAGTGAGGGCAAGCCTTCGGAAATAGCC